>NZ_LT629751.1:1636111-1936666 GCF_900104805.1 Pseudomonas oryzae
CGTGCCGCGGCTTCAGAAGCGCTCCTCGACCATCCTGAACGGGTAGGCCGCGCCCTGATGGGCGACCTTGCGCCTGGGCAGCTTGACCTTGTCTTCCTGGGTGATGTCCTTGTAGGGGACGTGCTGGAGCAGGTGGCTGATGATGTTCAGGCGCACCCGCCGCTTCTCCTCGGAACGGGCCACGTACCAGGGCGCCCAGGGTGTATCGGTGGCGGCGAACATCTCGTCGCGGGCGCGGGTGTAGTCGTCCCAGCGGGTGAACGACTTGAGGTCCATGGGCGACAGCTTCCAGATCTTGCGCCCGTCGTTGATGCGGTCGGCGAGCCGGCGCTCCTGCTCCTCGGCGCTCACCTCCAGCCAGTACTTGATGAGGATGATCCCGGACTCGATCATCATCTTCTCGAACAGCGGCACGATGTTGAGGAAGCGCTCGGCCTGCTCCTCGCTGCAGAAGCCCATCACCCGCTCGACGCCGGCGCGGTTGTACCAGCTGCGATCGAAGATCACCACTTCGCCCGCCGCCGGCATGTGGGCCAGGTAACGCTGCCCGTACATCTGGGTCTTCTCCCGGTCGCTGGGCGCCGGCAACGCCACCACGCGGAACACCCGCGGGCTGACCCGCTCGGTGATCGCCTTGATCGTCCCGCCCTTGCCTGCGCCATCGCGCCCCTCGAACACCACGCAGACCTTGAGGCCCTTGGCCACCACCCACTGCTGCAGCTTGACCAGCTCGACGTGCAGCTTGCGCAGCTCTTCCTCGTACTCTTTGCGCCCCAGTTTTTCCTTGTCGACCGCAACTGCAGCCGCATCCTTCTTCTTGCCTTTGGCCATGCTCTATGCCCCCGAAACCAGACCTCACCTCATAAACGCTAGCCGATGTGGCGACGGCTGCACGCGCAAAGCAGGCCATTGCGCGGACAGCTGCGACGAGGCGCCGATCACGCATCGGTCGGCGGCGGGAGCCGATGGGCCGGGGCAACCCATCGGGAGCGGGGCAGATCGAGACTCGGCGCGCGCCGGGGCATCCTCCGGCGCGGCGGCGAGCCCGATCAGGTCACAGGTTGCTGGTTTCCGGCGCGCGGCCGCCCAGCGCGGCGATCGCCGCCTCGTAATCCGGCTCGTCGGCGACTTCGGCGACCAGTTCGGCGTGCAGGACCTTGTCGTGCTCGTCGAGCACCACCACGGCACGGGCGGCCAGGCCGACCAGCGGGCCTTCGGCGATGGCCACGCCGTAATCCTCGAGGAATTCGCGGCCGCGCAGCATGGACAGGTTGATCACGTTGTCCAGACCTTCGGTGGCGCAGAAGCGCTTCTGGGCGAACGGCAGGTCGGCGGAGATGCACAGCACCACGGTGTTGTCCAGGTTGCCCGCCTCGTAGTTGAACTTGCGGACCGAGGTGGCGCAGGTGGGCGTGTCGACGCTCGGGAAGATGTTCAGCACCTTACGCTTGCCGACGAAGTCGGCCAGGGTGTGGTCGGACAGATCGCTGCCCACCAGGCGGAAGGCCGGAGCCTGGCTGCCAACCTGCGGCAGGTTGCCATCGACACGCACGGGGTTGCCCTTCAGGGTAACTTGACTCATCAAATATCTCCTTTTTTATCAAACGCTTGGGCGCAATATCTGCAGCATTGCGCGAGCTCATGATGCCGCGCGACTGCCGCCACAGACCTCCGCTTGAAGCCTAGCATGGGCTGCCGCCGGCAAATCCACGTACTTTGCGCTGTTACTCCGCGCGCCGTGATCGGCTAGCATCTTCGGCCTACGCTCCAGTCACGGAACCCCCGCCTCATGAAACTTGTTTCCTTCAATATCAATGGATTGCGCGCACGACCTCATCAACTGGCTGAGCTTATCGAGCGCCACCAGCCGGACGTGATCGGCCTGCAGGAAACCAAGGTGGCCGACGAGCAGTTCCCCCGCGCCGAAGTCGAGGCGCTCGGCTACCACGTCGAATTTCACGGCCAGAAGGGTCACTACGGTGTCGCCCTGCTGTCGCGCCAGGTGCCGCAGAACCTGGTCAAGGGCTTCCCCTGGGACGGCGAGGATTCGCAGCGCCGCTTCATCGGCGCCACCTTCAGCGATGCACAGGGCCAGCCGGTGCACGTGTTCAACGGCTACTTCCCGCAGGGCGAGAGCCGCAGCCACGCGGTCAAGTTCCCCGCCAAGACGCAGTTCTACGCCGATCTGCAACGCCTGCTCGAGGAGCAGTTCAGCCCCGAACAGGCCCTGGTGGTGATGGGCGACTTCAACATCTCGCCGCAAGACATTGATATCGGTATCGGTGCGGAGAACGCGAAGCGCTGGCTGCGCAGCGGCAAGTGCAGCTTCCTGCCCGAGGAGCGCGAGTGGATGGCGCGCCTGCATGCCTGGGGCCTGGTCGACAGCTACCGCGAACTGCATCCGCAGGTCTGCGATCGTTTCAGCTGGTTCGACTACCGCAGTCGCGGCTTCGAGGACGCCCCCAAGCGGGGGCTGCGCATCGACCTGATCCTCGCCTCCACGGGACTCAGGCCGCGCCTGCTGGCCGCCGGCATCGACTACGACGTGCGCGCCATGGACAAGCCTTCGGACCACGCACCGGTGTGGGTGGAGCTGGCGTGAACCAGCTCACACTCATCGGCCGGCCATGTAACAGGATCGTCATCGTACTGACTTAATCTGCGCGGCATCCCAAACCTGACGAACAAGGTTCCCTGCCGCCATGCTGCGCCTCTCCCAGCCCTTCTCCGCCCGCCTGCTGCTCGGCGGGCTTCTGGCCCTGAGCACTCCCATCACCGGCTTCGCCGCCCTGCCGCTGCCGTCCAGCGGCCTGCCGGCCCTGCACATCCAGGGCTCCAACACCATCGGCGCCAAGCTGGGCCCGGCGCTGGTCAGCGGCCTGCTGGAGAAGGAAGGCTTCAGCAACGTGCGCGTGCAGGAAAGCGGTATCAACGAGCAGCGCGTCATCGGCCAGGATGCCCAGGGCCGCCTGGTCAACATCGAAGTGGCCGCCCATGGCTCCGGTACCGGCTTCACCGCGCTCGGCCAGAACGCTGCCGAACTGGCCGCCTCGTCCCGCCCGATCAAGGACAGCGAGGCTGCCAGCCTCGCCACCCTGGGCGACCTGAAGAGCCCCGAGAGCGAGCAGGTGATCGCCATCGACGGCCTGGCGGTGATCCTCCACCCCTCCAACCCCGTGCAGTCCCTGTCGGTCGAGCAGCTGGCCAGGGTGTTCGCCGGCGAGGTGAAGACCTGGGAAGAGCTCGGCGGTCGCGGCGGCGCCATTCGCCTGTACGCCCGTGACGACAACTCCGGCACCTTCGACACCTTCAAGGAACTGGTGCTGAGCAGCCACGGCAAGACGCTCGCCACCGGCGCCCAGCGCTTCGAGTCGAGCAACCAGCTGTCCGACTCGGTGAGCCAGGACCCGCAGGGCATCGGCTTCATCGGCCTGCCCTACATCCGCAAGGCCAAACCCCTGGCGATCAGCGCCGGCGACTCGCAGCCGATGCTGCCGAGCACCGAGCTGGTGGCCACCGAGGACTACCCGCTGTCGCGGCGCCTGTTCTTCTACATGAAGCCCGCCGAGAGCAATCCCTGGGCCCAGGCCCTGGTGCGCTTCGTCCACAGCCCGAGCGGCCAGGAAATCGTCGCCAGGAGCGGCTTCATCTCCCAGACCGTCAAGGCCATGCAGGTCGCGGCGAACGGTGACATGCCGCCGGCCTACCACGAACTGGCCAGCCATGCGCAGCGCCTGGCGGTCAACTTCCGCTTCGCCGAGGGTAGTGCCGAACTGGACAGCAAGGCCCTGCGCGACGTGCGCCGGGTGGTCAGCTACCTGAAGGACAACAACAAGATGATGAGCCAGGTGGTGCTGGTCGGCTTCGGCGACCCGCGCAACAACGACCGCGACCGCACCGAGCTGCTGTCCAAGCTGCGCGCCATGGCGGTGCAGCGCGAACTGGTCAAGTCGGGCGTGCTGCTGCGCAGCATCACCGGCCTGGGCGACGCCATGCCGGTCGCCTCGAACGACAGCGAGGCCGGGCGCAAGAAGAACCGCCGCGTCGAGGTGTGGGTCTACTGATCCCGCCGTATCCCCCGCCCCTTGCCTGGCGCTCGGCCGGGCAAGGGGCTTCACGCCTTCGGCCCCGCCCCGACTCACCGCCCCGCCCGCCTGACGCAGCCACGCGCCGCCCCCGTCGTCCGCCGGCGCAGGCAAAGCCCGACGCTTCGGTTACACTGCGCGCCCCGCAATCACCCGAGGAGTCTGCCGATGGCCATCGCCATGGCTCGTCACATTCTGGTCAAGACGATCGGCGAAGCCGAACAGCTCAAGCAGCGCCTGGCCAAGGGCGAGGACTTCGCCACCCTGGCCCGTCGCCACTCGCTCTGCCCCTCGCGCAAGCGCGGTGGCGATCTGGGCGAGATCCGCCCGGGACAGGTGGTCAAGCCGTTCGAGAACGTGGTTTTCCGCAAGCCGCTGCACCAGGTACAGGGCCCGCTGCGCACTCAGTTCGGCTGGCATCTGGTGCTGGTGTACTTCCGCAGCTGACATGAAAATGCCAGCCGACCCGCGTCGGCTCCGGCATCCGTCCTGCCTGGCGCCGCAGCGTGGCGGCGCCGGGAGCGTCAGACCAGCGGCTGCTCCTCTTCCTCTTCCATGGTCGGCTCGAGACTCCAGGTCGAGGTGTCGTCCGGCTTGGCCTGGCTGCCCTCGCCATCGCGATGCAGCTTGAGCTTGAGGCGCACGTTGTTCGCCGAGTCGGCGTTCTTCACCGCCTCTTCCTCGCTGATCGCGCCTTCATGCACCAGGTCGATCAGCGCCTGGTCGAAGGTCTGCATGCCCAGCGGCCGCGACTTCTCCATGACCTCCTTGATCAGGTTGAAATCGCCGCGCTTGACCAGGTCGCGGATGGTCGCGGTGCCCAGCAGGATCTCCACCGCGGCGCGGCGCTTGCCGTCGACGGTCTTGATCAGGCGCTGGGAGACGAACGCCTTGATGTTGTTGCCCAGGTCGTTGAGCAGCTGCGGCCGGCGCTCTTCCGGGAAGAAGTTGATGATGCGGTCCAGCGCCTGGTTGGCGTTGTTGGCGTGCAGGGTGGAGATCGCCAGGTGGCCGGTCTCGGAGAAGGCCAGGGCGTGCTCCATGGTCTCGCGGTCGCGGATCTCGCCGATCAGGATCACGTCCGGCGCCTGACGCAGGGTGTTCTTCAGCGCGGCCTGGAAGCTGCGGGTGTCCACCCCCACCTCGCGCTGGTTGATGATCGACTTCTTGTGCTTGTGCACGTACTCCACCGGGTCTTCGATGGTGATGATGTGCCCGCTGTGGTTGCGGTTGCGGTGGTCGATCAGCGCGGCCAGCGAGGTGGACTTGCCCGATCCGGTACCACCGACAAACAGCACCAGGCCGCGCTTTTCCAGAATCACGTCGAGCAGCACCGGCGGCAGCTTGAGGTCCTCGAAGCGCGGGATGTCCAGCTTGATGTTGCGCGCGACGATCGACACCTCGTTGCGCTGCTTGAAGATGTTGACGCGGAAGCGACCGATGTTGGGCAGCGAGATGGCCAGGTTCATCTCCAGCTCGCGCTCGAAGTCGGCCCGCTGCTCGGGGTCCATCAGCTCGGCGGCGATCTTCGCCACGTCGCCGGGGGCCAGCACGTCCTTGTTCAGGGCGCGCAGCACGCCATTGAATTTCGCACAGGGCGGCGCACCGGTGGAAAGGTAGAGGTCCGATCCATCCTGGCTGGCCAGGATGCGCAGCATTGCTGTGATGTCCATGAGATAACCGCCGTAACCGATTGATCTGAAAACGCCATCATGATGCACCATTCATGCCTGCTGGCCCACAGCCCGCGTCAGGACTGAGAAATCGCCCATGCTTTGCCCCTCGCGGAGTGACGCAAAACGCCACATTTCTCCCTTTTTGGTACCAATCGGGCATTCCAGTCGCCCCTGCGCGAGGCCCACGCGCGCCACGCCGTGCTGCCACGTAGCCGATCGATGCAGGGCGCTGACCCAGGTCAATACCCACACAGGCTGTGTGCCTGTATGAGTCTCTTCGCGCCGCGAGGGCGTACCACAACTAGAAACCGATCAGCTGAAGGGACTGAATATGCAATCACTCAGGCACGCCACTGCCATCGAAATTGCCAAAGAGCTGGATCAGACCAAGCGAAAATGGAACCGCATCACCCAGATCTTCCAGGAGAACGTCGAGCGCTGGCAGCAGATGGCGCCCCAGCATTTCGCCGGCATCCTGGCTCTCGCCCCAGGCAAGCCCGGCGAAACCCGCCTGTGTGCCACCAGCCTGGGCAAGGATTTCGTCATCGAACTCGCTCCGACCATCCGCAACGACGAGCTGTTCGGCAAGGTGACCGCAAGGGTCAGCGAATACCCGGGCAAGCGCGCCGTCCAGGCCTGCGAGCTGCTGATCAACACCGACGGCCAGATACTCAGCCCCCAGGGGGAAAAGCTGATCGACATGTACGAGAGCGACTCTCCCGGCTACCGGCTGCTCGCCGAGATTCTCTATAAGGTGATCGCCGTCTGAAGCCAGACGCCCCGTCGGCCTCGCCGTGCAGGCCGGCGGTAGCGTTCTCTCCTGCCGCTCCTCCCGGCGAGGCGCCGGTCGGCCCATGGCCACGCCTCGCCGTTTTCCCGCACCGACCGACAAGTCCTCGAAACAGCCCGCCGCCGGCCCGTACATCTCCTGCTGCCATCGCGCCTAAGCTCCGCGCTGCATATCGGCCCGCGTACAACTGCGCAGGCAGCTGTGCGACAATACGCGGCCCAGTCAGGCCATGCCCCTTGCCGACACCATCCCGACCGACGATCGCCGGCAGATGCTGTTGTCGACCCAGGCGAGACGGATCGGCTCGAGCAGCGATTGGCTCGAGCGGTACAAGCTGGAAACGTCGCCTGACAACTCACCCGAAACAGGCCGAAGTGGTACCAAGTTGGTATGCCTCCATACCACCAAGCCCTGAAACCCGCGAGATAGAGCCTCTTGATTTCCACCGCCAACATCACCATGCAGTTCGGCGCCAAGCCGCTGTTCGAGAACGTTTCCGTCAAGTTCGGCAACGGCAACCGCTACGGCCTGATCGGCGCCAACGGCTGCGGCAAGTCGACCTTCATGAAGATCCTCGGTGGCGACCTCGAGCCCTCCGCCGGCCAGGTGATGCTCGAACCCAACGTGCGCCTCGGCAAGCTGCGCCAGGACCAGTTCGCCTACGAAGACTGCTCGGTGATCGACACGGTGATCATGGGCCACGAGGAGCTGTGGCAGGTGAAGGCCGAGCGCGACCGCATCTACAGCCTGCCGGAGATGACCGAAGACGACGGCATGAAGGTCGCCGACCTCGAGGTGCAGTTCGCCGAGATGGACGGCTACACCGCCGAGTCGCGCGCCGGCGAGCTGCTGCTCGGCGTGGGCATCCCGCTGGACCAGCACTTCGGCCCGATGAGCGCGGTGGCGCCCGGCTGGAAGCTGCGCGTGCTGCTGGCCCAGGCGCTGTTCTCCAACCCGGACGTGCTGCTGCTCGACGAACCGACCAACCACCTGGACATCAACACCATCCGCTGGCTGGAGTCGGTGCTCACGGCGCGCAACAGCACCATGATCATCATTTCCCACGACCGTCACTTCCTCAACAGCGTGTGCACGCACATGGCTGACCTGGACTACGGCGAGCTGCGCCTGTTCCCGGGCAACTACGACGAGTACATGACCGCGGCGACCCAGGCCCGCGAGCGCCTGCTGGCCGACAACGCCAAGAAGAAGGCGCAGATCGCCGAGCTGCAGACCTTCGTCAGCCGCTTCTCGGCCAACGCCTCCAAGGCCAAGCAGGCCACCAGCCGCGCCAAGCAGATCGACAAGATCCAGCTGGAAGAGGTCAAGCCGTCCAGCCGCGTCAGCCCGTTCATCCGCTTCGAGCAGACCAAGAAGCTGCACCGCCAGGCGGTGACCCTGGAGAACGTCAGCCAGGGCTTCGACGGCGCGGCGCTGTTCAAGAACCTGTCCATGCAGATCGAGGCCGGCGAGCGCGTGGCCATCATCGGCCCCAACGGCATCGGCAAGACCACCCTGCTGCGCACCCTGGTCGGCGAGATGGCGCCGATGAGCGGCGAGGTGAAGTGGACCGAGAGTGCCGACGTCGGCTATTTCGCCCAGGACCACGCCGACGACTTCGCCGACGATGTCACCCTGTTCGACTGGATGGCCCAGTGGACCCAGGGCGGTGAGCAGCTGGTGCGCGGCACCCTCGGCCGCATGCTGTTTTCCAACGACGAGATCAAGAAGTCGGTGAAGGTGATTTCCGGTGGCGAGCAGGGCCGCATGCTGTTCGGCAAGCTGATCCTGAAGAAGCCCAACGTGCTGGTGATGGACGAACCGACCAACCACCTGGACATGGAGTCGATCGAGGCGCTCAACCTGGCGCTGGAGAACTACCCGGGCACGCTGATCTTCGTCAGCCACGACCGCGAGTTCGTCTCCTCGCTGGCCACCCGCATCATCGAACTGTCCGAGAACGGCGTGACCGACTTCAGCGGCACCTACGACGACTACCTGCGCAGCCAGGGCGTCGCCGCTTAAGGGGCCGAACGCCTGGTGCGCGTGGCGCACCCTACGCGGCGAGCCTGAGCTCCTCGTAGGGTGCGCCCATGCGCACCAGCAGCTCCTAGAAGGTCGCCAAGGCCTCCGGCAGCAATCGCCGGATGACAAACCCACCCAGCAGCAGCCAGTCGCCCCAGAACGCCTGGTGCAGCCCGACGATCCCCCAGAACACCGCCTGATACGAGACCTTGCGCGTCTTGTGCCTGAACACCTGCTGCGCCAGCAACGCGCCAGGCCAGCCGCCGAACAGCTCGGCGCCATGCAGGATCCTTTCCGGAACGCGCCAGCGCCCTTTGCGGGCACTGCGCTTGTCATGCCAGTAGAGAGCGATGGCCAGCAGACTGGCCGCGGCATAGGCCAGCAGCGCCCAGGGCATGCCCTGCTGGAGCAGCCGCAGTGCACCGACCAGCGGCAAAGCGAGCGGCACACCGCACAACAGCGCAGTCGGCCATCCGCTACGCCCTGATGTCGGAGCGGCAGCCATCAGCCCTGCGCCGTGCTCCAGTCGATCATGCCCATCTGCCAGGTGGCGAGAATCAGCAGACCGAAACCGATGCGGTACCAGGCGAACACCGCATAGCTGTGGGTGGCGATGAACTTGAGCAGCGCGCGCACGGCGAGCATCGCGAAGATGAACGAGGTGACGAAGCCCAGGGCGAACACCGGCACGTCGGCGCCATTCTCGAACAACGCGCGATGCTTGTAGCCGGAGTAGACCGCCGCGCCGACCATGGTCGGCATGGCGAGGAAGAAGGAGAACTCGGTGGCCGCCTTGCGCGACAGGCCGAAGATCAGGCCGCCGATGATGGTCGACGCAGAGCGCGAGGTGCCGGGAATCATCGCCAGGCACTGCGCGCAGCCGATCTTCAGCGCATGCTTCCAGCTCATGTCGTCCACCGCCTGTACCTCGATGGTGTGCTGGCGCTGCTCGGCCCACAGCATGACCAGACCACCGATCACCAGGGCGCTGGCCACGGTGATCGGGTTGAACAGCCAGTGCTCGATCAGGTCGGCGAAGGCCACGCCGAGAATCACCGCCGGAAAGAAGGCGACCAGCAGATTGACGGTGAAGCGCTGCGCCTGGCGCTCGCGCGGCAGACCGAGGATCACCCCGAACACCCGTTGGCGAAACTCCCAGACCACGGCGAGGATGGCACCGAGCTGGATGATGATGTTGAACGCCTTGGCGCGATCGCCACCGAAGCCGATCAGGTCGGCGACGATGATCTGGTGGCCGGTGCTGGAAATCGGCAGGAACTCGGTCAGCCCCTCGACGATGCCCAGAATCAGCGCCTGAATGGCGGTCCAGAACTCCATGCAATAACTCCCGTCACGCGCCTCTTGCGCGTCTTTTTCCGTTTGAACAAGTGTCTCCGCGCACCAGAGACCTGTGCGCCAGACAGCCGGGCGGCATCCTACCAGAGCCGGCCAGTCCGCTGCAGGTCCCGCCCGGGCGCGTCTTGATCAGAGTCAGCGACGGACACTCTCGTTCCCCTGGCTGCGCAAAGGAACGACTTTGATCGCAAATCTGGCGTCAATGACTGGTGGAGTGTCATTTTGATTGCGCATACTGCACCCCGTCGTCGCGCCGAGCCGATATGCACCGCAACAGACGACGCCCTCCCCATCGCCCAGCTGTAACGAGTGCACGCATGAGCTTCCAGGAAGTCGACCTGACCCCCAAAGCGAACCCCGACCTGATCTGGGATCTGGATCAACTGGAAAAGCGGGATCTGGCGGAGCGTTTCATCCGCCTGTTCGAAAATCGCCTGTGCGTCTACTCGGAATCGGTGAGCCAGCTGTACACCAACTACGGCCTGCACTTCCCCAGCGAGATCGGCCGCAAGATGGTGGTGCTGCCCAACCCCTACGCCTTCCACGACACCCTCAACCACATCTCGCCCCTGTCGGTGCGCAAGACCGGCCTGTGCGTCCTGCCGGGACAGTTCCAGAACCACAAGGGGCTGCTGCTGGCGCGCCTGGGAGCCAAGGGCGAGATGCTCCAGGCGCGTCCGTTCAAGAGCGCCCTGGCGCAGATCATCAGCAAGCTGAAGGAAAGCGGCGACGTGTTCCTGCCGGTGCTGGTCAAGGGCGACCTGCGCGAGTTCGACCAGCGCATGCCCTACCTGCACCTGCACCGCCTGCAGCTGAGCCAGCTGCCGCACCTGTCCGCCTTCGAGCGCAACGACCTGCAGCAGACGGTCACCCGCAAGCTGCTGATGCTGTACCGCCAGGCCGACCAGCTGACCTGCTGACCTGCTGAGCACCTGCTCGCGTGATCGCGAGCAGGCTTCGGGCCAACTCAGCCGGCCAGCACCCCGGCCCAGGCGACCAGCAGGCTGACCACCACCACTGCGGTCAGCGGCTTGCGCAGGGGCCGATACCAGATCGGCGCCAGACCCAGACGCACCGCGCGCAGATCGGCCAAGTACAGGCCGATGAAGGCCAGCACGAATACCGGGATGGACAACGCCGCCGGCAGACCGAAGGACACGGCCGCCCAGCCGAGCAGCGGCGGAATCACCGACAGACCCAGCTGCATCTGCGCGCGCAGGTCATCCTGCTCGCCGCGCATCGCCAGGCCCCAGTGGATCGCGCCCATGAACGCCAGAATCACCGCCGCATAGTCGAGCAGCGCATCGAGCACCAGCGGCCGCCAGCCGATGGGCGTGATCCAGATGCCCAGCGCGCCACTGATGAACGGAATCAGACCGGCCAGGCCGAGCAGCCAGGCCAGGTGCGGCGGGTTGGTGGCCGTGAACGGGTGCATGGAGTCGCTCCTTGATGCCAGATAGAAAAATGGCGAACCCGGGGGTTCGCCATCGGTACCGCTACTGAACCAGAAGCCTGCGGCAAAGGCCAGCGCCAGAGCGGCCGACCTGCCGTCGCGGCTCAGTAGTAGGCGTTTTCCTTGTTGCTGTGGTCGGTCACGTCACGCACGCCCTTCAGCTCGGGGATACGCTCCATCAGGGTCTTCTCGACGCCGTCCTTGAGGGTCATGTCGACCATGCCGCAGCCCTGGCAGCCGCCGCCGAAACGCAGGATGGCGACACCCTCGTCGTCGATGTCGACCAGCGAAACCATGCCGCCGTGACTGGCCAGCCCCGGGTTGATCTCGGTCTGCAGGTAGTAGTTGATGCGCTCGGGCAGCGGGCTGTCCTCGTTGACCATCGGCACCTTGGCGTTCGGCGCCTTGATGGTCAGCTGACCGCCCATGCGGTCGGTGGCGTAGTCGACCACGGCGTCCTCGAGGAACGGTACGCTGACCGCATCCAGCCAGGCGGTGAAATCCTTGAGCGCCAGAGCGGTGTCCTCGGGCTTCTGCTCGTGCGGCTTGCAGTAGGCGATGCAGGTCTCGGCGTACTGGGTGCCCGGCTGGGTGATGAACACGCGGATGCCGATGCCCGGGGTATTCTGCTTCTCCAGCAGCTCGGCCAGGTAGGCCTGGGCGGATTCGGTGAAGGTGATGGCGCTCATGGGAACTCCTTGCAGGTATGCGCGCAGTGTACGCGATGCGGCGGCCGGGATAAAGTCCTAGCGTTTTGGTAGGAATAGATCATTGATCGCATGATCTATCGCCGCCCGGCGCTCAGAGGTTCATGTAGCGGTTCATGTCCAGCACCCCCGCCTCCACCGGCTCGTGCTCGCGGATATGCTCGCTCAGGTCATGGAACAGGTCCCAGAAACGCGGATCGCTGCGCCGCACGCCCCAGCGCCGCACGAGCAGCTCGAAGTCCGCTGCGCCGCGCGCCTGCTGCATGGAAGCGACGAAGGCGTTCACCTCGCCCTCGCGCAGGCTGAACAGGAAGTTCGGATAGCTGCTCAGCACTTCCGGATACAGGGTCAGGGTGTCCTTCTCCGCCTGGTAGCGCAGCGACTCGCCAATCATGAATGCCACGTTGCTGTGCGCGCGATTACGCAGCAGGCTGTAGACCTCGCGCCCGCCGCCATCCAGTTCGACGCGCAGCAGGGTCGCCTCGGGCAGGAAGGCAATGGCCGGCAGCTGCGCCAGCGGTCGGGCCGCCAGTCGGCTCAGGCTCCGGTCGATCCGCTGCACGGCAGGGCTTGCCTTGGCTCGATAGCAGCGCCCGTCGCTGCAGCGATTGAGCGGATCGGGGCGCGCATTGAGGGTGCCGTAACGCTCCAGCAGGCGCATGGCGAATACGCCCTTCGGATCGCCAGGCGGCAGGACCAGACCACTGGGCGTCTGAGCGTCGATGCGCTCGTAGTTCAGCCACAGCTTGAGCAGACCGCTGTTCTGGTACCAGTCGTGGAGGATCGCCTGGCGCGCATCGGCGGGCATCAGGCGCAGGAAGTTCTGCTCGGCGCCGTTGCGGATCAGGTCGAAGTACAGGCGGGTCTGCGCCTGATGGGAGACGTTGCCGAACACGTCGAAGTTGACCACCAGCTGGTAATAGGTGCGCTCGAGCAGCGGGAAGTCCAGCCACCAGAGGGTCTGCGGCACCGCGCCGACCAGCCCCTTGCGTACCGAGGCGCTGTCGTGCTGACGGAACACGGTCAGCAGCGCATTGTCGTTGCCGGCCCAGATATGCGACCAGCTCGGGTAGGGCGCATGCGAATAGGCCTCGCGGCGTGCCGCCTCGTAGTCGCCCAGCTTGCTGCGATAGCGGTGCCAGACCAGCGGCAGGCGGGCCAGGTCATCCTCCTGACCGGGCAGCGCCAGCAGCGGGGTGACCCGTGCGCGGTACTCGTCATCCAGCAGGTAGAGATCGTGGGACGGGTCCTGGAACAGCGTCCAGAACTGGTCGCGGATCACGTCGGTGGCGATCTGCCCGCGGCACACCGGACCGCGGATGAAGGTGCGCACGAAGTATTCGGCGTCGTCCAGCATGAACTGGTAACGGGCGCGGGCCGGGATGGCGGCGAAGGTCTCGAACGGATTGGCGCGGCGCTGCGGGCCGTAACCGGGCACCGCCCGCACCACCCAGTCGCCAGTGAAGAACAGCTCCTCGATGCGCTTGAGCTTGCGCGCGCCCAGAGCATAGGTGATGTGCGTCTTGTGCACGATCACGCCCTGGATCGGCCGTAGCCGGTAATGAAAGGAGGTGCCGGGGTCGTCGTTGGGTCGGCGGGTGGCGATCACGTCCACCGGCTGGCCACTGGGCGTGCGCGAGCGCACCAGCTCGAAGAAGTGCCCGCTCGTCCCCTTGTCGAAATACAGGTGGGCGAGGAACAGGTGCTCGTACAGCCAGCGCGCCACCAGCTGCTCGCGGGCGCCGGGGCGGTTGAGCAGCGCCTCCCATTCCTCGATCTGCGCCGCCTCGGAAGCATTGGCGGTCAGCGGCTCGCCATCCAGGGCCGCGCCCTCGGCCAGCCACTGGCGCAGGGTGACGTACTCGGTATCAGTGAGTCCGCTGACCGCGAAGGGCATGCCCAGCGCGGGATTCTTGCGGGCGAACTCGTCGAACTGGTCGGGGCGCGGGCACTGGTTCTCGCGGCGGATGCTGATGTCCAGATCGTCGGGCAGCCTGGCGCCGGGCAAGGGCGAATGGCTACGCCCCAGCTCCAGCATGCGCGCCACCAGCGCCGCATCGCCTCCGCCGAGCACCGAATGGAAGCCGCGCGCGCGCCAGCCCGCCTCGCTCTGCGCATCGACAAACAGCCGGGTAGTGGCCTGCGCCTCGGTGCGCGTGCCGTTGTAGACGGCAATCGACGAAGCACCACGCTGGATGCCGGCAGCGCTGCCGAGGTTGAGCTGGCAGGGCGCGTCGTAGCAGGCATGGCAGGCCACGCACTTCTGGGTGAGGATCGGCTGCACGTCGCGGGAGAAGGACACCGGCGCGGCTGACAGCGGCAGACTGCACAGCAGGCCGGCCAGCAGCAGGAAAAGGATGGGCATGGAGCTGTCCGTGGCGGGTATCGGGGGATTCTAGCCGTTTGCCTGCCCTACCGGTGTGCACGCTCGGTAGAAGATCGCTGCGCGAGTCTTCTACCCTACCCGGCTGGCGCTCACGAGCCGTAGGGTCGGCAACTCGCGCAGCGATTGCCTACCAGTCCAGCAGCACCAGGTAACATGAACGAAATTCATGCCCATCCCCTCCCCGCTCCAGAACCATGCAGCTTTGCTATCATGCCCGCCTTCATGATCCACCCTCTCCAGGTAGTCCCCATGTCCGACCGCGCCGCCCGCCTCCAGGCCCTCCAGCAAGCCCTCAAGGAACGCATCCTGATCCTCGACGGCGGCATGGGCACCATGATCCAGAGCTACAAGCTGGAGGAGTCCGACTACCGTGGCGAGCGCTTCGCCGACTGGCCGCAGGACGTCAAGGGCAACAACGACCTGCTGCTGTTGACCAAGCCCAACGTCATCGCCGAGATCGAGCGCGCCTACCTGGACGCCGGCGCCGACATCCTCGAGACCAACACCTTCAACGCCACGCGCATCTCCATGGCCGACTACGGCATGGAGGAGCTGGTCTACGAGCTGAACGTCGCCGGCGCGCGCCTGGCCCGCCAGGTATGCGATGCCAAGACCGCCGAGACCCCGGACAAGCCGCGCTTCGTCGCCGGCGTGATCGGCCCGACCAGCCGCACCTGCTCGATCTCCCCGGACGTCAACAACCCCGGCTACCGCAACGTCACCTTCGACGAACTGGTGGAGAACTACACCGAGGCCACTCGCGGCCTGATCGAGGGCGGCGCCGACCTGATCCTGATCGAGACCATCTTCGACACCCTCAACGCCAAGGCGGCGATCTTCGCCGTGCAGCAGGTGTTCGAGGAGGACGGCATCGAATTGCCGATCATGATCTCCGGCACCATCACCGACGCCTCCGGCCGCACCCTGTCCGGGCAGACCACCGAGGCGTTCTGGAACTCGGTGCGCCACGCCCAGCCGATCTCCGTGGGCCTCAACTGCGCCCTCGGCGCCAAGGACCTGCGCCCGTACCTGGAAGAGCTGGCCACCAAGGCCGAGACCCACGTCTCCGCCCACCCCAACGCCGGCCTGCCCAACGCCTTCGGCGAGTACGACGAGACCCCGGCGGAGATGGCCGCGGTGGTCGAGGAATTCGCCGCCTCGGGCTTCCTCAACATCGTCGGCGGCTGCTGCGGCACCACCCCGCCGCACATCCGGGCCATCGCCGAGGCGGTCGCCAAGTACCCGCCGCGCGCCATCCCGGAGATTCCCAAGGCCTGCCGCCTGTCCGGCCTCGAGCCGTTCACCATCGACCGCAACTCGCTGTTCGTCAACGTCGGTGAGCGCACCAACATCACCGGTTCGGCCAAGTTCGCCCGCCTGATCCGCGAGGAGAACTACGCCGAGGCGCTGGACGTCGCCCGCCAGCAGGTGGAAGCCGGCGCCCAGGTGATCGACATCAACATGGACGAGGGCATGCTGGATTCGAAGGCGGCCATGGTCACCTTCCTCAACCTGATCGCCTCCGAGCCGGACATCTCCCGCGTGCCGATCATGATCGACTCCTCCAAGTGGGAGGTGATCGAGGCGGGCCTCAAGTGCATCCAGGGCAAGGGCATCGTCAACTCGATCTCCATGAAGGAAGGCGTCGAGCAGTTCAAGCACCACGCCCACCTGTGCAAGCGCTACGGCGCCGCGGTGGTGGTGATGGCCTTCGACGAGGTCGGCCAGGCCGACACCGCCGCACGCAAGAAGGAAATCTGCCAGCGCAGCTACGACATCCTGGTCAACGAGGTCGGCTTCCCCCCGGAAGACATCATCTTCGACCCGAACATCTTCGCCGTGGCCACCGGCATCGAGGAGCACAACAACTACGCGGTCGACTTCATCGAGGCCTGCGCCTACATCCGCGACCAGCTGCCCTACGCATTGTCCTCCGGCGGCGTGTCCAACGTGTCCTTCTCGTTCCGCGGCAACAACCCGGTGCGCGAGGCGATCCACTCGGTATTCCTCTACCACGCGATCAAGAACGGCCTGACCATGGGCATCGTCAACGCCGGCCAGCTGGAGATCTACGACGAGATCCCCGCCGAGCTGCGCGACAAGGTCGAGGACGTGGTGCTCAACCGCCACGAAGGCAGCACCGAGGCACTCCTGGCCATCGCCGACCAGTACAAGGGCGACGGCTCGGTCAAGGAAGCCGAGACCGAGGAATGGCGCAGCTACGACGTCAACAAGCGTCTGGAGCACGCGCTGGTCAAGGGCATCACCACCTTCATCGTCGAGGACACCGAGGAAGCCCGCCAGCAGTGCGCCCGCCCCATCGAGGTCATCGAAGGCCCGCTGATGGCCGGCATGAACGTGGTCGGCGACCTGTTCGGCGCCGGCAAGATGTTCCTGCCCCAGGTGGTCAAGTCCGCGCGGGTGATGAAGCAGGCGGTGGCCCACCTGATCCCCTTCATCGAGGCCGAGAAGGGCGACAAGCCGGAGGCCAAGGGCAAGATCCTGATGGCCACGGTCAAGGGCGACGTCCACGACATCGGCAAGAACATCGTCGGCGTGGTGCTCGGCTGCAACGGCTACGACATCGTCGACCTGGGCGTCATGGTGCCGGCGGAGAAGATCCTGCAGACCGCCATCGCCGAGAAGTGCGACATCATCGGCCTGTCCGGGCTGATCACCCCGTCGCTGGACGAGATGGTCCACGTCGCCAAGGAGATGCAGCGCCAGGGCTTCAGCCTGCCGCTGATGATCGGCGGCGCCACCACTTCCAAGGCGCACACCGCGGTGAAGATCGAGCCGCAGTACCGCAACGATGCGGTGGTCTACGTCACCGACGCCTCGCGCGCGGTCGGCGTGGCCACCACCCTGCTGTCGAAGGAACTGAAGAGCGACTACGTCGCCAAACTGCGCGAGGAATACGCCGAGGTCCGCGAGCGCACCGCCAACCGCAGTGCGCGCATCGAGCGCCTGAGCTACGAGGCCGCGCTGGCCAACCGCCCGCAGTTCGACTGGGCCGGCTACCAGCCGCCGGTGCCCTCCTTCACCGGCGTCAAGGTGCTGGAGGACATCGACCTCGAGGTGCTCAGCCAGTACATCGACTGGACGCCGTTCTTCATCTCCTGGGACCTGGCCGGCAAGTTCCCGCGCATCCTGACCGACGAGGTGGTCGGCCAGGCCGCCACCAGCCTGTACAACGACGCCCAGGCCATGCTCAGGAAGCTGATCGACGAGAAGCTGATCAAGGCCCGCGCCGTGCTGGGCTTCTGGCCGGCCAACCAGGTCGCCGGCGACGACCTGGTGGTCTACGGCGACCACGGCGAGAAACTGGCCACCCTGCACCACCTGCGCCAGCAGACCATCAAGCCGGACGGCAAGCCCAACCTGTCGCTGGCCGACTTCGTCGCGCCGAAGGACTCCGGAGTCACCGACTACGTGGGCGGCTTCATCGTCACCGCCGGCATCGGCGCCGAAGAGCTGGCCAAGGCATACGAGGCCAAGGGCGACGACTACAACAGCATCATGGTCAAGGCGCTGGCCGACCGCCTCGCCGAAGCCTGCGCCGAGTGGCTGCACGAGCAGGTGCGCAAGGACTACTGGGGCTACGCCCGGGACGAGGCCCTCGACAACGAGGCGCTGATCAAGGAGAAGTACCAGGGCATCCGCCCGGCCCCCGGCTACCCGGCCTGCCCGGACCACACCGAGAAGGGCACCCTGTTCGCCCTGCTCGACCCGCAGGCCGAGACCGGCAAGCCGGGCCAGAGCGGCGTGTTCCTCACCGAGCACTTCGCCATGTTCCCCGCCGCCGCCGTCTCCGGCTGGTACTTCGCCCACCCGCAGGCGCAGTACTTCGCGGTCGGCAAGGTCGACAAGGACCAGGTGGAGAGCTACACCCAGCGCAAGGGCCAGGAGCTGGCCGTGACCGAACGCTGGCTGGCGCCGAATCTGGGTTACGACGCCTGAGCCAGCGCCAGGCCCCTGTCCGCCTCTGACAGGGGCGTGGCCCGATGGCGATCGACCGGGCAATACCCCTCTTCAAGGATCCGCCATGGCCCGCAGCATCTTCGTTTCCTACAACTTCCACGACCGGGAGCTGGCTCGCGCGCTGCCCAGCGAACAGAAGAATTTTCTGCGCCTGGTCTGCGGCAAGTTCGTGTTCGTCACCGAGGAGCTCGCCCAGCTCGGCGACACGGCCATCGACGAGCAGTTGGGACGCATGATGGAAAGCTGCGATGCGGCAATCATCCTGATCGGCGACAACAGTCCGCTGATCGAGCGCGAGGTCGAACTGGCCGTCGCCAGGGGCCTGCCGATCCTGGGCGTGCGCCTCAAGGACAGCCTCGCCACGGTCCCGGCCCGCCTGCGCTACTGGAAGCGCTACCGGGAGACCGACCTGCGCCCCGGCCCGCTCGATGAAGAGCTCAACGTACTGGCCAAAAGGCTGTGATGCTTGCGCCCGGTTTGCAAATGATCCGGCTCGGCTACCGCTCCCGGCGCGACCGCTGAGCTGGAACCGCTTTGAACCGGACGGGCTGGAGACACCGGGATCAGTCGCCCCGGCAGCCGATCACTGCGTTTTCTTGACCCGCCGGATCCTGATCGAATAATCCAGCTTCGGCTTGCGCGTCACGCTGATCGGCCGGCGGGTCACGGTGTCGAGGGTGATGTTCCAGAAGCCGCTGCTCGGCACGCGGATCTTCGCCGGGAAACGGTCGAAGTGACCGCCGATGTAGTTGTGCCGGGCGCCATTCTTGAAGGCACGGAAGTTGGCGTCGTTCATCAGGCGGATGTTGCAGGGCTGCGAGCTTTCGATGATGACCAGATCGTCCTCGTTGAGCTGCTCGCGTTGGTGAATGAATTTCATCGGTGATTCCAGAGCACGTTGCAAGGCGCGGAACATAGCACGAAGCCGCAGCGCACGTGGTGCCGGCACGGCTAAACTCGCTGCCCTATTCCCCGGACTCTCAGCGCGATGAACCTCAAGCACCTGTTCAAGCTGACCGTATGGCTGGCCGCCCTGTGGCTGGCGTGGATCGTGCTGTCTCCGTCGCCCCAGACTCCCCGGGTGAGCGGCGATCTGACCGGTGGCGGTCTGCGGATCGGCAATCACCGCCTGCAGGCCCTGCAACCCTTCCAGCTGGAAGAGGCCGTGGTGCTAGGGCGTGAAGACTATCGCTTCGACCGCGGCGCGCAGCTTTCGCCCACCGATCTGGCCCTGGGCTGGGGGCCGATGGCCGACCCGGCCATCTCCAGCCGGATCGATATCCGCCAGAGCAACAGATGGTATTACTGGCGGACCGACGACTTCCCCATTCCACGCCGGGAAATCGAAACACATAGCGCCAACATGCACATGATTCCGGGCAACGCCGAAGTGGCATCGGTCCTCGGCAGTCTGCAAGCGGGGGCGCGCATCCGCCTCTCTGGCCAACTAATCCGCGTCGAGGGCGATGACGGCTTCCGCTGGGTCAGCTCGCTGAGCCGGGAAGACACCGGCAACGGTGCCTGCGAGCTGGTCTGGGTCGAGGAGTTGGCCGTGCTGCCGTGAGATGACCGACAAAAAAACGGCCATTACCAGCCAGGGGCAGCCTGGTAATGACCTGCAAGTCTCTCAGCAAGGCCTCGCTGGCCTTGGCACACACGTTACCGGGAAGGCGCAGGACGAAAAATGCCGGCTCAGGAGATGGTTTTTTCCGTACCGGGTAACAATCGGCCCGCTACACCGGCCGGAGAAACAAAAAGCCCCGCACGGGGCGGGGCCAAAGGGGAAACTCTCAGTGCAGTCAGGTTATGCGAACGACTGTGAAGAATTCGTCAGATCCGTGTCGTCGAAATGCAAAAATTCGACTGCTCGGCCAACGGCGACGGCGCCGGATACCCGTATCGACCGGCGGAACGGCATAACCCGCTTGCCCTTGCCCGCCTCGCCGGCGTTAAGCTGCCAACCCCGGCGATAACCGCCAGCCAGCCCAGAGGAGAGCGCCATGCTCAAAGGCAGTTGCCTGTGCAATTCGGTCCAGTACGAAATCCGCGGCGAACTCGGTCCCATCGTCATGTGCCACTGCTCGCGCTGCCGCAAGGCCAACGGCTCGGCGTTCGCCACCAACGCCTCGGTGAACACCAGCGAGTTCCATATCCTCAAGGGGCAGGAGGCGCTGGCCGAACACCAGTCCTCGCCGGGCGTGTTCCGCGTGTTCTGCGGCCAGTGCGGCTCGCCACTGTACAGCCGCCGTCCGGGGCAGCCTGAGCTGCTGCGCCTGCGCATAGGCACCCTGGACACGCCCATCGACGGCAAGCCGACCGCCCATATCTTCGTCGGCTCCAAGGCCGAATGGTGCGAGATCCACGACGACCTGCCGCAGTACGCCGAGCGCCCCTGAAGCGGACCAGCCGCCACCGAGGTCGTAGCCGACCGGCACCATGGTACAGGCGACAGTCGCGCGCGCAGGCCACAGGATCGCGGCATCCATCCGTCGAAGGTGCCCGATCATGCTCCGCCAACCCGGCCGCTCCGTCCTGTGCCGTGCCCTCCCGCTGCTGCTGGTCTGTACCGGCGCCCTCGCGGTCGACGACCAGCAGCGCGTCGCCCGCGAAATGATCCAGGCGCTGGACGCCTACGCGGTGTACAAGATGGGACAGTTCGACGAGGCCTACACCCGCTTCCGCAGCCTGGCCGAGGCCGGCAATCGCCAGGGCATGCTCAACCTGGCCAACATGCTGGCCGCCGGCCAGGGTGTCGAGCGCAACCCCGGCGAGGCGCTGGCCTGGTATCGACGCGCGGCCGAAGCCGGCGACCCCATCGGCATGTACGAAGTCGGCAAGGCCTACGACCTCGGCCTGGGCGTGCCCGCCAGCCGCGACCAGGCTCTGGAGTGGTATCGCCGGGCGGCCGAGAACGACAGCGCCGACGCCCAGTGGGCGCTGGGCAAACACCTCCATGACAGCGGCGAGACCATGGCCGGCCTGCAGTGGATCCGCACGGCCGCGAGCGAGGGCGAGCATCCCGGCGCCCGCCAGTTCCTCGCCAGCCTGGCAGGCGAGCAGAGGATCACCAGCCAGCCGGAGCCGGCCGACCGCCAGGCTGTCCTGGCGACGCTGGCCGCCGCGGACGCCGCCGTCCAGCGTCGCGACGGCCAGGCCGTGGTCGCGGCCATCGACGCGCAGGCGCGCATCAGCGTGCGCCTGCCGGACAGCCCGGTCTGGACCGGCATGAGCCGTGACCAGCTGGCTGCCTTGTGGCAGGCCACCTTCGATCGGGTCGACGGCTACCGTTACGCGCGCGCCAGCACCGAACTGCTGGCTGCCGAGGGCGGCGTGCTGGCCTTCTCGCTGATCCACGAAACGCTGGAGAAGGACGGCGAGAGCGAGGCGCTGGAACTCCACGAAACCGCGCAGTTGCAGGTCGCCGACGGCCAGGCGGTGATCCGCTCGTTGCGCCTGGACATCCGCCGCAGCGAGGAATGAAGGAGTAAACTCTGCAGCCTGAACCGCCAAGGAGGCTGCATGAAGCTCTATCTGTACGATCACTGCCCGTTCTGCGTGCGTGCCGAGATGGTCGCCCACTACAAGCAGGTAGCGGTCGAGCAGGTCTACCTGCTCAACGACGACGAGGCGAGCTGCTTCGCGCTGATCGGCGCCAAGCAGGTGCCGATCCTGCAGTTCGACGACGGCCGCGCCATGGGCGAGAGCCTGGATATCGCCCGCAAGCTGGACGAGCTGGGCGATCCGGCGCGGCTGATCCGCCCGCACGGCGACTATCTGCCGCTCCAGGAGCACATGAACCAGGTGCGCCTGGCGATCTGGTGCCTGCTGTTCCCGCGCGACATCGCCATCGGCGCCCCCGAGTTCGCCACCCAGGCGGCCCGCGACTACTTCCAGGCCAAGAAGGAGCAGATCATCCAGCGCCCGTTCGCCCAGGCCCTGGCGGAAACCGCCGAGCACAAGGCGACCGTCGAGGCGATGCTCGCCACGCTGCCGCCGCTCGATCCGCCGAGCGCCCACGGCGACACCCTGGGCTGGGACGACGTGCTGCTCTACCCCGGCCTGCGCAACCTCAGCATGGTCAAGGACCTCGCCTTCCCGCCGGCGGTGCGCGCCTACGTCAAGGAGGTTGCCCGCCTGACCGCGACCGCCACCTACTTCGAGCGGGCAGTGTGAACGTGCCGATCTTCCTCGCCCGCGCCAAGCTGGCCGCCGCTATCCTGCTGCCCGCCTGGCTGCTGATCACCCTGCTGCTCAAGCTGTGGCATCCGGTGATCGCCGGCCGGCCGGAATGGCAGGTGGCGGCGATCATCGTGCCGCAGATGATCGTCGGCATGGTGTTCGTCATCATCCCGATCACCCAGGGCATCCTGATCCGTCTGGCCGCGCGCAGGCAGGGCCTCGGGACACACGACGCCGATTGACCCACCGCGCCTTGCGACGACCGATACATGCACACCCTCGAACGACTGCGCCGCGGTGAGCTGGCCGGCGCCAGCCGCCTGGATCTCGCCGCCGGCCTGAGCGAACTCCCCAGCGAGATCTTCGCCCTCGCCGACAGCCTGGAGGTGCTCAACCTCACCGGCAACCGCCTGCGCGAGCTGCCGGCCGAACTGCCGCGCCTGCGCAAGCTGCGCATCCTGTTCTGCTCGGATAACGACTTCACCGCCCTGCCGGAGATGCTCGGCGAATGTCCGCAGCTGGAGATGATCGGCTTCAAGTCCTGCCGGATCCGCCATCTGCCGGCCAGCGCCCTGCCGCCACGACTGCGCTGGCTGATCCTCACCGACAACCAGCTCGACAGCCTGCCCACCGAACTGGGGAGCTGCAGCCGGATGCAGAAGCTCGCGCTGGCCGGCAACCGCCTGCGCACACTGCCGGCCAGCATGGCCGACCTGCATCGCCTGGAGCTGCTGCGCATCGCCGCCAACCGCCTGGACACCCTGCCCGACTGGCTGACCGAGCTGCCGCGCCTGGCCTGGCTGGCCTTCGCCGGCAACCCGTGCAGCGACGCCGGCGAGGCGCAGGCGCTTGACCGCCACGCGCTGCCGGCGATTGCCCGCGAGCAGATCCGCCTCGGTCCGGTGCTCGGCCAGGGCGCCTCCGGCATCATCCACCGCGCCGAATGGCAGCGGCCGGGACAGCCTGCCCAGGCGATGGCCGCCAAGCTGTTCAAGGGCGAAGTGACCAGCGACGGCCTGCCGCGCAGCGAGATGGCCACCTGTCTCGCCGCCGGCCGCCATCCCAACCTGATCGGCGTCGCCGGCCCATTGGACACGGCGGCGAATGCCACGCCCGGCCTGCTCATGGAGCTGATCGATCCCGACTTCCGCCCGCTGGCCGGCCCGCCTTCGCTGGCCAGCTGCACCCGCGACTGCTATGCGCCCGGGCGACGCTTCGGCGTCGACGAGGCGCTGCGCATCGCCTGCGGCGTGGCCTCGGCGGTGGCACACCTGCACCAGCGCGGCATCCTGCACGGCGACTTGTATGCCCACAACCTGCTGGTCAACGCGGACGGCGACAGCCTGCTCGGCGACTTCGGCGCCGCCTCCTTCCTGCCTGCGCAGGCTGGGGCGCTGCGACGCATCGAGGTACGCGCCTTTGGCTACCTGCTGGAAGAGCTGCTGGAGCGCTGCCCGGCGACCGACCAGCCGGAGCGCCTGCGACGACTGACCGGGTTGCGCGACCAGTGCCTCGCCGACAGGGTGCTGGAGCGGCCCGACTTCCCCAGCCTGCAGGCCGAGCTGGCTGCCTTCTGAACCCACTGCAAGGAGCGGAGAAAAGGATGTCCATGCTCGACCGCTATCCGGAGCAGAGCGCCGCCCGCCGAGGCTATGCGCTGGTCGGCGTACTGTTCGCTCTCTTCGCTCTGGCCATGGCCTGGTTCGAGTCCACCATTGGCGCGGCCGTAGGGCTGGCGGGCGCCGCGCTGCTGATCGGGCCGGCGTTGTGTTGCGGCCGCGTGGCCTTCGCCCGCTACGAGAAGTGGCTGTCCCGGATCGCGCCGTTCGGCAATCTGTAGCGACAGAGCGGCCTGGCTCAGGACTCGCGGAACAGCCGTTCCACATCCTCGCGCCGGCACAGTTCGGTACCGGGACGCATGATGGTCGCGCAGCCGGCGGCGATGCCGTAGCGCACCGCGCTGTGCAGGCCCTCGCCGTTGGCCAGGGCGAGGACGATGGCGCCGACCATACTGTCGCCGGCACCGACGGCGCTGAGTACCGGCACGTTGCAGGCGCGGAAGCGCTGCACGCCGGCCTGGCTGCCGAGCACCGCGCCCTCGCCGCCGAGGGACAGCACGACGATCTCCGCCACGCCGCGCTCGATCAGGTCGCGCACCGCGGCTTCCTGCCCCGCCTCGTCGGCGATGGCGTGGCCGGCGATGCTGGCCAGTTCGCTGAGGCTCGGCTTCATCAGGTAGATGCCGCCACGCGCTGCGGCGTACTTGAGCGCCTCGCCCGAGCAGTCCAGCACCAGGCGCGCGCCGATGCGTTGCGCCAGCGCCACCACCTCGTCGAAGAAGCTCACCGTCACCCCGGGCGGGAAGCTGCCGCTGAGCACCAGATAGCCGGGCAACGGCTGCAGGCTGGCGATGGCGTCCAGGCAGGCGCGCTGCTCGAGCGCCGAGAGGGTCGGCCCGGGCAGGACGAAGCGGTACTGCAGGCCGGTCTCGCCCTCGTCGACGGTGAAGCTCTCGCGGGTGTCGCCGGTGATCGGCACGCGCCGCTGCGGCAGGCCCAGTTCATCCAGGGTGCGCACCAGCATGTCGCCGAACGGGCCGCCGGCCGGATACACGGCCACCACCTGCCCGCCCAGGGTGGCCACCACCCGCGCCACATTGATGCCGCCGCCGCCCGGATCATGCCGCGGCAGGCTGCAGCGCAGCTTGCTGGTCGGCGCGACGCGCGCGGTGCTGGTCGACAGGTCCATTGCCGGATTCATGGTCAGGGTGGCGATCAGGGTCATCGGTGTTCCAGTTGCCGGAGCGGCCAGGCCGCAAGGAAGGTTCAGCCAAGTTTGGTCCGCCGACCACGGCCAGGGCAATCGCCACGTCACCACCCGCCAGGTCCAAGGCAGACGGGTCTCTGCGGTGGCGACAGAGGTCGCGTCAAAAATTGGACAGTTCACGCAAAGCGACCACACTTGAAGTCGGTTATCTGCTTGTTTTTGCATGCCTTGACGTGAGCCGGCAGCAGCGGCCCCGTGCAAGCATGCATGCCCGACCATCCGGCAGCCCAGACCAGGTAACCCGACTGCAGCGCCGCAGAGCCCTCGCAGTCCGAAGCGAAGGAACAGCATCCTGGCGGGGGCCCCATGAGGAAAAAGTCACTCGGCTTTGTCGCGGCGACCTTTCTGGTGCTGCTGGGGCTGGCCATCGTCCTTGTCGGCGCCTGGGGGACGCTGGCCCTCAGTTACAGGGGGCCGCAGGATGCCACCCTGCGCAACGCCTTGGTCATCGCCTTCGCCATCGCATCGCTCGCCGCCCTCATCGCCCTGGCCATGCCGACCTGGCGCTGGCGCGCGCTGGGCAGCTACCTCGTCCTGTTCGTCGTCATGCTGGTCTGGTGGGAAACGATAGAGCCGTCCAACCAGCGGGTCTGGCAACGCGACGTGGCCGCCCTGCCCTACGCGACCATCAATGGCGACCTGGTCACGGTGCACAACATCCGCAACTTCGCCTACCGCAGCGAGACCGACTACACCCCGGCCTGGTACGCCAAGCGTTTCGACCTGCGCAAGCTGCAGGGCGTCGACCTGGTCGCCGTCTACTGGATGGGTCCGGCCATCGCCCACGTCTTCCTCAGCTTCGACTTCGGCGACAACGACCACCTAGCCATCTCCATCGAGACGCGCAAGGAAATGGGCGAAGACTACTCCACCCTCAAGGGCTTCTTCCGCGAGTACGAGCTCTACTACGTGGTCGCCGACGAGCGCGACGTGATCCGCCTGCGCACCAACTACCGCCACGCCCCGCCGGAGCAGGTCTATATCTACCGCCTGCAGGGCGACCTCGAGAATGCCCGGCGCCTGTTCCTCGAATACCTCAAGCGCATCAACGGGCTCCGCGAGCACCCGGAGTTCTACAACACCCTGACCACCAACTGCACCACCACGATCTGGATGAATACCCGGGTCAACCCGAGCCATCTGCCCTTCGACTGGAAGATCCTCGCCAGCGGCTACCTGCCGGAATACCTCTACGAGCAGGGCCGCCTGGCCAGCCATGGCCTGCCATTCGCCGAATTGCAGCGGCGCGTGCACGTCAACGCGCGCGCCCAGGCCGCCGATGCCGCCGCGGACTTTTCCCGGCGCATCCGGCAGCAGGAAACGCCGTGGCCGAGCGAGGCATCCGGCAACCAGCAGGCCGGCTCGCCCTGAGGGTAAGTGCCCCCGCAGACCGACGCAACGCAAGGGAGAATAAAGGATGCAAATGCGTGATCGGATCAGCCTCATCGCCCTGGGCATGGCGCTGATCGCCGCGCCAGTCGCGCTGGCCGCAGTGGCCGACCCAGCCCCGTCCGCGAACGGCCTCAAGCGGCCGAAGATCTGCCTGGTGCTCTCCGGCGGCGGCGCGCGCGGCGCGGCGCACGTCGGCGTGATCAAGGTGCTCGAGGAATACCGCGTGCCGGTCGACTGCATCGCCGGCACCAGCATGGGCGCGCTGGTCGGCGCTGCCTACTCGACCGGCACCTCCACAGCGGAGATGGACACCATCCTCAAGACCATCTCCACCGAGCTGCTGTTCAAGGAGGACCCGCCGCGCCAGGAGCGCTCGATGCGGCGCAAGGAGGACGACTACAGCATCCTGTTCACCCCCGAGGTCGGCCTGGAGAACGGTCAGGTCAAGTTCGGCAAGGGCATCGTCACCGGCGTGCAACTGGAAACCGTGCTGCGCCGGCTGTCCAAGGCCAAGGGGCACTACCAGTTCGACCGGCTGCCGATTCCCTACCGGGCCGTGGCCACCGACCTGGTGACCGGCAAGGCGGTGGTGTTCAACCAGGGCGAACTGGCCAACGTGATGCGCGCCAGCATGTCGGTGCCCGGCGCAGTGGCGCCGGCGGAGTTCGACGGCATGATCCTGGTCGACGGCATGTTGACCAGCAACCTGCCGGTGCAGACGGCGCGCGAGGAGATGGGCGCCGACATCATCATCGCCGTGAACGTGGGCACCCCGCTGCTCAAGCGCGAGGAGCTGAGCGGCATCTTCGGCGTGTCCAACCAGATGCTCAGCATACTCACCGAGCAGAACGTGCAGGCCTCGCTGGCCACCCTGACGCCCAGGGACATCCTCATCTCCCCGGATCTGGGCGACTTCTCCACCGGCGACTTCGACCATCTGGAGAAGATCGCGCCGATCGGCGAGGCGGCGGCGCGCCAGGTCGCCGACCGCCTGGCCGGGCTGTCCCTGCCGCCCGCCGAGTACGCTGCGCTGCGCCAGGGCCAGACGATCGCGGTGGTTCCCGACCTGCGGCCGGTCGACGAGGTACGCTTCGACAACCTCAGGCGCGTCAATCCGAAGACCGCCCAGGCAGCCATGGACACCCGGCCGGGCGAGAAGATCGACCAGGACACCCTCGACAGCGACATGCGCCGGATCTACGGCACCGGCGACTTCGAACACGTCAACTACCGCTTCGTCGAGGAGCCCGGCAAGCGCATCCTCGCCGTGGATGCCGTGGAGAAGACCTGGGGCCCCAACTACGTGCGTTTCGGCCTCGGCCTGTCCAGCGACTTCAGTGGCGACGCCTTCTTCAACATCCTCGGCAGCTACCGCAAGACCTGGCTGAACGACCGCGGCGCCGAGTGGCGCACCGACGTGCAGCTCGGCCACACCAGCGGCCTGTACACCGAGTTCTATCAGCCGTTCAAGGCCGACAGTCCCTTCTTCGTCGCCCCCCATGCCGCCATCGAGCGGCGCACCACCGACCTCTACCGCGACGACGATCGCGTGGCCAGCTACGAGATGACCTCCATGCTCGGCGGCGTGGATGTGGGCAGCCAGTTCAGCCGCTACGGCGAATTCCGCCTCGGCGCGGTCGGCGGGCGCCTCAAGCCGCAACTGGATACCGGCCCGGAAAGCCTCTCGCCTGGCGAATCGCGCATCACCCAGGGGGCCTTGCGTGCCCAGCTCAAGCTCGACCAGCTCGACAGCGTGCACTTCCCCCGCTCGGGCTGGCGCGCCGGCGCCTTCGTCTTCGACTCCCAGGACTCGCTCGGCGCCGATGACGACTACACCAGGTGGGACGCCGACGCCAATGCGGTCTACTCGTTCGGCAACCACACCCTGAACTTCGCCGTGAAGGTCGGCGACAAGGCCGGCAGCAGTCCCTTGCCGCGCTACGACCAGTTCCAGTGGGGCGGCTTCCTGACCGGCTCGGGCTACGCCACCGGCCAGTTGCTCGGCGAGCAACTGAAGTTCGGCCGGCTCATGTACTACCACCGCATCCTCGAGGGCAGCATCTTCGAAGGCGCCTACAGCGGCTTTTCCCTCGAAGCCAGCCAGATCGGCAACCCGCTGGTACCCGGCAACACCGAGGACTGGCTGAAATCCGCCAGCGTCTTCATCGCCGCCGACAGCCCGCTCGGCCCGGTCTATCTGGGCTATGGCCGGGCCGAGGACGGTAACGACAGCTTCTATTTCTATCTGGGCAAACCCTTCTAGGGCCGACAAGTCTTACCGGCAGCGCCCCGCCCGAGGCGCCGCCGATGCAAGGGGGCATCATGGCAGGCAAGAAAAGCTCATCCGGCAAGACCCGCAAGCACCATGCAGATCATCTCAGCGAGCCGGTACCGGTGTTCCACTCCCGCGAGGAGTGCATCGCCGCCGGCCGCGCCCTGCGCGAGAAGCTCCCGCGCGCCGAGCATGCCGCCTGGAAACCGCCGGCCAAGGGCCGCGACCCCATCGCCATCCTCGAGAAATCCAACAAGGATCGCCTGCAGGAGCTGGTGCCGATCCGCTACGGACGCATGCTGCGCAGCCCCTTCACCTTCCTGCGCGGCTCGGCCGGCCTGATGGCCCACGATCTGGCCACCACCCCCAGCACCGGCATCTACGTGCAAGCCTGCGGCGACTGCCACCTGCTCAACTTCGGCTTCTTCGCCACGCCGGAGCGCAATCTGGTGTTCGACATCAACGACTTCGACGAGAGCCTGCCGGCGCCCTGGGAATGGGACGTCAAGCGCCTGGCCGCCAGCTTCGTGGTCGCCGGTCGCGACAATCGCCAGTCGGATGGCGAGGCCCGCGATGCCGCGTTGGAGTGCGTGCGCGCCTACCGGGAAAACCTGCGCGAATACTCGAAGATGAGCCCGCTGGAGGTGTGGTACTCGCGCCTGGATATGGACACCCTCATCGAGATGGCCCCCGACGACAAGGCCCGCAAGCTGCGCCAGCAGCTGGCCGACAAGGCCCATGAGCGGGTCGACGAAAACATCTTCCCCAAGATCGTCACCCAGGTGGCCGGCCTGCACCGTCTGCAAGACCAGCCACCGATCCTCTTCCACGTGCATGAAAAGGACTTCGAGGAGCGCGTGCAGAGTGCGCTCAGCGACTACCGGCTGTCGCTGCCGGATGAACGCCGTACCCTGCTCGACCGTTATCGCCTGCACGACTTCGCCATGAAGGTGGTCGGCATCGGCAGCGTCGGCACCCGCTGCTTCGTCGGCCTGTTCTTCTCCGCGGAGAACCATCCCCTGCTGCTGCAGTTCAAGGAAGCCTGCCCCTCGGTGCTCGAACCCTATGCCGGCAAGAGCCGCTACCAGCATCAGGGCCAGCGCGTGGTGAACGGCCAGCGGCTCCTGCAGTCGTCGAGCGACATCTTCCTCGGCTGGGCACACGGCAGGAAGGGGCACGACTTCTACGTACGCCAGCTGCGCGACATGAAGTTCTCCCTGCCGGTCGAGGGACTCACCGGAGTGCAGCTCAAACGCTACGCCGAGGTGTGCGGTCTGACCCTGGCCCGCGCCCATGCCAAGGCCGGGGACGCCGCCACCATCAGCGGCTACCTGGGCAAGGCGGACAACTTCGACGAAGCCATCGGCGACTTCGCCGTGGCCTATGCGGACCAGACGGAGCAGGATCACGCCGCCCTGGTGGAGGCGGTCGGCTCGGGACGGCTGGAAGCACTGGTCGAGGACTAGGGGCCTGTACGAAAAGTCAGCCGAGCAAAGGTCAGACACTCTTCGTACAGAGCCTAGACCCGCGGTGCTCCCTGCCGGCCAGCGGCCCGGCAGGGAGCACCGCTCTGGCGCGACGCGGGCAGCGATGCCCCGCTCAACGCGCCAGCCAGAACAGCCCGATCACGTACAGCGCCGACACGCCTAGCTGCACCAGGGTGATCGGCACTCCGAAGCGCGAGAAGCGCACGAAACTGATCTTCTCGCCCTGCGCGGCGCAGATGCCGACGGTGACGATGTTCGACGATGCGCCGATCAGCGTGGCGTTGCCGCCGAGGGTGGCGCCGAACATCAGGGCGATGAACACCGGCAGGCTGGCAGCCGGCCAGTCGGTGAAGCCCGCCCCCAGGGCGATCTCCGGCACCACCTCGGCGGCCACCAGATAGCCCTTGGTCATCACCAGCGCGGCGGCCACCACCGGAATGTTGGCGAGCAGGCTGGACAACAGGCCGATGCCGGCCAGCAGCGCCAGCGCCACCAGCGCGAACTGCGTGCCGAACCACTCGTGCAGCTTGAGCGCCAGGCCCTGCAGCAGCCCGGTCTGGGTGAACGCCTGGACCAGGCAGAAGATCGCGCCGAGGAACACCAGGGTCTTCCAGTCGATGTCACGCAGCACCGCCTCGACCGGCTCGACCTGCACCGCATAGACGATCAGCAGCGCCAGTCCGGCGGCGATGATCGCCACCGAGGGCGGCACGATGCGCACCGGCAACTGCTCGCCGAACAGGAACAGCAGCACCATCAGGGCCAACACGGCCAGCGCCAGCAAGGCGAACCAGGGCCGTTGCAGCGGTATCGCCGGCGCCGGTGGCGGCAGCTCGATGCGCGCCTGCCAGACCGCGGGCATCAGCAGCGGCAGCAGCGGAATGACCACCAGCACGGCCAGCAGGCCGGCGAGGCTGACCGTGCGCAGGTACTGGACGAAGCTCATACCGATCGAACTGCCGACCAGGAAGGTCGCCGGATCGCCCACCAGGGTCAGCATGCCGGCGGCGTTGCTGACGATGGCCGTCACCACCATGGGGCCGACGAAATCCACCTTCAGCGCGCGGGCGACGCCGATGATCACCGGGGCAAGCAGGATCACCGTGGTGGCGTTGGGCAGGAAGGCGCAGACCGGCGCGACCAGCAGCACCAGCAGGATCAGGAAGCGCCGGCCGCTGCCGCCGGTGGCGCGCAGATACAAACCGCCGACCCGCTCGAACAGCCCGGTGCTGGCCAGCACGCGCGCCACCACCATGCCGCCGAACAGCAACGAGAGCGGCCCGCCCGCCATGCGCAGAGCCGCGATCAGGTCGTTGTCGGTGAGGATGCCGGCCGCCAGCAGCACCCCTACGCCCAGCAGCGCCGCGACCGCCATGTCGATCACGTCGAAGGCGATCGCCAGAATGACCGCCGAGAACACCGCCAGGGTCAGATAGATCTGCAGATCGGTCATCAGCGCGCACTCCTGTCAGTCGATCGGCGGGGCGTACATCAGCCCGCCGTCGCTCCATAGCCGATTCAGCCCGCGCTCGATGTGCAGCGGGCTGGCCGCACCGAGATTGCGCTCGTACAGCTCGCCATAGTTGCCCACGGCGCGCACTGCCCGTATCGCCCAATCGGGCTGCGCACCCATGGCCTGCGCCAGCCGGACGTCCTGCCCGTTCAGCAGGCTCCCGGTCGGGCCACCGAACTCGCGGACCTTGCTTTCGACATTGGCCTGGGTCAGGCCATGCTCCTCGGCCAGCACCAGGACATACAGCACCCAGCGCACCAGGCGGGTCCATTGCGGATCATCGCCCCGCACCACCGGGCCCAGCGGTTCCTTGGAAATGCGCTCCGGCAGGATGACGAAGTCCTGCGCACCTCCCGGAGCGCGCAGACGCATGGCGGCCAGTTGCGCGGCATCCGCGGTCCAGGCCTGGCAGCGCCCGGCGTAGAAGGCCTCCGCCACGGCGAGCGACGAGTCGATCACCAGCGGTTGCCAGGCCAGGCCATGGATACGGGCGTAGTCGGCCAGATTGCCTTCATGGGTGGTGCCCTTGACCACACAGACGCTGGCCTCGCGCAGGTCGGCCAGCCGGCCGATGCCGGAGGACCTGGCCACCATGAACGCCTGGCCGTCGTAGAACAGCACGGCGGGGAACTGCACCTGCAGCAGCGCCTCGCGGGTCAGCGTCCAGCTGGTGTTGCGTGCCAGCAGGTCGATCCGCCGTGCCATCAGCGCGGGAAAGCGGGTGGAGGCCCGCAGCGGCACGAACGCCACCTTCTCGGCATCCCCCAGCAGCGCCGCGGCCACCGCGCGGCAGAAATCCGCGTCGATGCCACGCCAGCGGCCCGCGGCATCCTGCTCGGAAAAGCCGGGGATGCCCTCGCTCACGCCACAGCGCAGCTCGCCCCGCGCCCTGATACCATCCATGACTTCGTCGGCCTGGGCGGGCGCGCCCAGCCAGGCGGAACACAACAGAGGAATCCCCAGCAGGAGATGCCATCTCAGCGACATACGACCTCCTCGCCAGACACTCACTGGTCGTCGGACGGTGACCAGCCTCCGCCCAGTGCCCGGTACAGGGTCACCACCGCGCCCAACTGCTGCCGACGGGTCTGCGACTCGAGCAGCTCCGCCTGGAACAGGCTGCGTTCCGAATCGAGCACCTCGAGGTAGCTCACCAGGCCGCCGTCGTAGCGCGCGCGCGACAGGCGCGCCGCGGTGCGCGCGGCCTCCAGCTGGCGCTGCCGGGCGATGTGCTCGGCCTGCGAGGTGCGCAGGGCGGTCAGCGAGTCGTCCACGTCACGCAGACCGTCGAGCACCGCCTGCTCATACCGCAGCCGAGCCTGCTCGGCGCGCTGGCGCTGCGCTTCTTCGATCGACTTGAGCTGCCCGGCGTTGAAGATCGGCGCAAAGATGTTGCCGAGGACGCTCCAGTTCTCGCTGTCGCCTTCGACCAGATCGCTCAGATCGCGGCTGGCGTAGCCGAAGCTCGCCGTCAGCGAGAGCGACGGCAGGCGCTGGGCCCGGGCCACGCCGATGCGGGCCGTCTCGGCGGCCAGCTGCTGCTCGGCGGCCAGGATGTCCGGTCGCCGCTCCAGCAAGGTCAGCGGCAGGCCGGCCGGCACCTCGACCGGCATGTGCTGCTGCGCCAGTTCGGCACCGCGCTCGATGTCCCGCGGGCGCGAGCCGACCAGCACGCTCAGCGCGTTCTCGGTCTGGCGCACCGCACGCTCGAAGGCGGCCACCGAAGCCTGGGCGTCGGCAGCCTCGATCTCGGCCTGGTTGACGTCGAGCTCCGGCACCGTGCCCTTGGCATAGCGGGCCTTGATGATGGCCAGGGCGTCCTCGCGCGACTTCTGCGTGCGCACCGAGATGCGCAGGCGGTCGTCGAGGTCGAGCAACTGGAAGTAGGTATTGGCCACCGTGGAGATCAGCGAGATGGTCACATTGCGCGCACTGGACTCGGTGCCGAGCAGCTCCGCCCGTGCCGCCTCGGTGGAGCGGCGCAGCTTGCCCCACAGGTCCACTTCGAAGGAGGCAGCACCGTTGAAGAAGTAGCTGCTCTCGGTCTCGGCGGTCGGCAGGATGTTGCGACTCTGCGACGAGCGTCCGGCCCCGACCTCGGCATCGAGGAACGGGTACTGGTTGGCCCGCTCGATGCGCAGGAGCGCCGCCGCCTCCTCGATGCGCGCCACGGCCACGCCGAGGTCGCGGTTGTTGGCCAGCGCTTCGCGGATCAGCGCATCGAGCCGGTCGTCGGCGAACAGCTCCCACCAGTCGAGATTGGCGAACGACGCATCGGTCGGCGCCGGCTCCTTCCAGGTCGCCGGCAGGTCGAGCGGCGGGCGCTGGTAATCCGGGCCGACCATGCAACCTGTGGCAAGCAGCAGCCCGCTCAACAGCATGGCCGCTGCCAGCGGCCTTCTGGCGAATCCCTTCATGGCCTGGCCTCCTCGCTGCTGGCGCCTGCAGCCGCTTTTTTCTTCTTGCCGCCCAGATACTTCTCGACGATCACGAACAGCCCCGGCACCAGCACCACGCCGACCAGGGTGGCGGTCAGCATGCCGGCGAACGAGGTCATGCCCATGATCTTGCGCGCCTCGGCGCCGGCGCCGCTGGCGAGAATCAGCGGGATCACCCCGAGGATGAAGGCGAACGAGGTCATCAGGATCGGCCGGAAGCGCAGGCGCGCCGCGGCCAGCGCCGCCTCCACCGGCCCCTTGCCCTTCTCGATCTCGGTGCGGGCGAACTCGACGATCAGGATGGCGTTCTTCGCCGCCAGGCCGATCAGCATCACCAGGCCGATCTGCGCGAACACGTTGTTCTCGTAGCTGGGGCTGAAGTGCCGCGCCAGCCACAGGCCGAACATCGCGCCGCAGATGGCGATGGGCGTGCCGAACAGCACGCCGAAGGGCAGCGACCAGCTCTCGTACTGCGCGGCGAGGATCAGGAACACGAACACCAGCGCCATGACGAACACCATGCTGCCCGAGCCCTCGGCGGCCTTTTCCTGGTAGGACATGGCGTTCCAGGCGTAGGACATGTCGCTGGGCAGCACCTGCGCCGACACCTCCTCCAGCGCCTTGAGCGCCTGCGCCGAGCTGTAACCCGGCGCCGGGCGGCCGGTGACCTCGGCGGCGCGGAACATGTTGAAGCGGTAGGTGAACTCGGGGCCGTTGGTGGACTCGTCGGTGAGCAGGGTGTTCATCGGCACCATCTCGCCGTTGTTGTTGCGCACGTAGAACAGCGAGGCGTCGGCGAGGTCCTTGCGGTAGTCGGTTTCCGCTTGTACGTAGACCTTGTACAGCCGGCCGAAGCGGTTGAAGTCGTTGACGTAGGCGCCGCCGAGAAAGGCGCCGAGGGTCTGGTTGACGTCCGCCGGTTCGACGCCGAGCTTCATGGTCTTCTGCGTGTCCACGTCCAGGTAGATCTGCGGCACCGTGGCCCGGTAGGTGGTGTACAGACCGGTCAGCTCGGGGCGCTTGGCGGCGGCCTCCATGAACGCCTGGGTCTGCTCGGCCAGGTAGTCCGGGCTGTTGCCGACGCGGTCCTGCAGCATCATCGAGAAGCCGGAGCCGGTTCCCAGGCCGGGAATGGCCGGCGGGCCGAAGGCGATGGCGATCCCTTCGTTGATCGACGCCAGCTTGCCATTGAGGCGCTGGGCGACACGGTTGGCCACGTCCTCGGCCGCCGGGCGCTCCTTCCACTCCTTGAGCTGGATGAAGAAGAAGGCGTTGTTGGTCGACGAGGCGCCGGACAGGAAGCTGTAGCCGGTCACCGTGGTGTACGACTCGATGGCCGGCTCGGCGGCGAGGATCGCCTCGACCTTGGCGGCGGCGGCGTGGGTGCGCTCCAGCGAGGCGGCGTCGGGCAGCTGCAGGTTGGCCATCAGGTAGGCCTGGTCCTCCTCGGGCACGAAGCCGCCGGGGACGGTGCGGAACAGCCACACCAGCGCCAGCACCAGCACGCCGAGCACCGCCAGCGCGCGCAGCGGGCGATGGGTGAAGCGGCTGGTCAGGCCGATGTACCTGTTGGTCACCGCGTCGAGCACGCGGTTGAAGCCGGCGAAGAAGCGTCCCAGCCAGCCCTGGCTGCCATGCCCGTGCGGCTGCAGGAGGGTGCTCGACAGCGCCGGACTGAGCGACAGCGCGACGATCGCCGAGATGCACACCGAGATGGCGATGGTGATGGCGAACTGCTGGTAGAGCCGCCCGGTGATCCCCGACATGGCGGCCACCGGCACGAACACCGCGGTGAGCGACAGCGCGGTGGCGATCACCGGGCCGCTGACCTCCTTCATCGTCTCGATGGTCGCCTCGCGGCGCGGCATGCCGCGCTCCATCTTCTCCGACACCCCCTCCACCACCACGATGGCGTCGTCCACCACGATGCCGATGGCCAGCACCAGGCCGAGCAGCGAGAAGGTGTTGATCGAGAAGCCGAGCAGCGGGAACACCGCGAAGGTGCCGACCAGCGCCACCGGTACCGCCAGGGTCGGGATCAGGGTGGCGCGGAAGTTCTGCAGGAAGATGAACACCACCAGGGTGACGATGACCGTGGCCTCGAACAGGGTATGCACGATCTCCTCGATACCCGCCGACACCGGCTTGGTGGTATCCAGCGAGATCACGTACTCGATGTCCTGCGGGAAGCGCTCCTTCATCCGCTCCATGGCGGCGCGGATCTTGTCCGCCACCTCCAGGCCGTTGGCGTCGGGCAACTGGTAGACCGCCAGCACGGCGGCCGGTTTGGAGCCGAAGGCACCGATCTGGTTGTAGGTCTCGGCGCCCAGTTCGATGCGCGCCACGTCGCGCAGCAGCACCTGCGAGCCGTCCGGGTTGGAGCGCACCACCACCTGGCCGAACTGCTCGGGGGTCTCCAGGCGGCCGCGGGTCTGCACCGCGTAGGCGAACTCGGTGCCCGGCGCGGCCGGCGGCCCGCCGAGCTTGCCGGCCGGGGTCAGCACGTTCTGCTGCTGCACGGCGGTGACGATGTCCGGCACGGTCAGCCCCAGCCGGCTGAGCTGGTCGGGCTTGATCCAGATGCGCATGGCGTAGTCGGCGCCACCGAAGATGGTGACCTGGCCGACGCCCTGGATGCGGGCGATCTCGTCGAGGACGTTGATCGACATGTAGTTGGTGAGGAAGTCGGCGTTGTAGCTCTCGCCCGGCGAACGCAGGGTCACCAGCATCAGCGGGAAGGCCAGCGCCTTCTTGACCTTGACGCCCCTGCGCTTGACGTCCTCGGGCAGTTGCGCGGAGCCCTCGGAGACGCGGTTCTGCACCAGCACGTTGGAGATGTCGAGATCCGAGCCGACCTCGAAGGCCACCGACAGGGTCATCTGTCCGTTGCCGGCGTTGGTCGACTTCATGTACAGCATGTTCTCGACGCCGTTGACCTTCTGCTCCAGCGGCGTGGCCACCGACTGTTCGACGTTGACCGCGTTGGCGCCGTCGTAGGTGGTCTCCACCTTGATCTCGGGCGGGGTGATGTCGGGATACTGGGCAACCGGCAGACGCCCCATGGCCACCAGACCGACGATAAGGATGATGATCGAGATCACCATCGCGAAGATGGGCCGGCGAACGAAGAACTCACCCATTTTTGCTGCCTCCGGCCACCGGCGGCAGCTCGCTGGCGTCGGCCGGGCGCGGCTTGACGGTCATCCCCGGGCGCATGCGCAACAGTCCGCCCACCGCGACCCGCTCGCCCGCCTGCAGACCGGACTGGATCACCCAGTCGCTGCCCAGGCGCTGGCCCACCTGGACCTGGCGCACTTCCACGGTGTCGTCCGCCTTGATGACGAACACCCGATGCACCGACTGCAGTTCGCTGACCGCGCGCTGGGGCAGCAGGATAGCGCCCCTGATCTCGTCGGCGTCGAAGCGGATGCGCGCGAACATGCCCGGACGCAGCAGCCCCTGCGGGTTGGGAAACTCGGCCTCGATGGTCAGCGCGCCGGTGGTGGGGTCGATGTTGCGGTCGACCTTGGTCGGCACGCCGCGCTGCTCGTACAGGCTGCCATCGGCGAGGATCAGCGACAGCGGCCGCTCCATCCCCTCGATGCCGCCCTGGGCGGGGCTGGCCTGCTGGCGGTCGCCCAGGCGCCGCGCAGCGTCGAGATAGCCGCGCTCGGTGATCGACACCCGCACGGCGATGGGGTCGGTGCGCGAGATCACGTTGAGCAGCCCGCCATTGTTGCGCTGGCTGACGAAGTCGCCCACCTCGGCCTCGGACAGGCCGATCAGGCCGCGCTCGGGCGCATGAATCTTGGTGTAGCCCAGCTCGATCTGCGCCAGCTCGACCTGCGCCCTGGCCGCGTCCACGTAGCTCTTGGCCGCCTCGTAGTTGGCCACCGCGGCGTCCAGGTCCAGCTTGCTGACCGCATTGATCTCGGCCAGCGGCCGGATGCGGTCGAGATCCGCCTTGGTCTTCACCAGGCTGGTGCGCGCCTGCGCCAGTACTGCCTGGGCCTGGGCAACCTTGGCCTGGAACGGCTGCGGATCGATGGTGTAGAGCAGCGCGCCCTTGTCGACGAAGGTGCCTTCCTTGAAGTGGATACCGTCGAGGAAGCCGTCGACCCGCGCGCGGATGGTCACGTCGGTGGAGCCGATGGTCTCGCCGATCACATCCAGGGGAATGCGCACATCCCGGGTGGCGACGGTGACAACCGGCACCTCCATCACGTTCGCCGGGGGTGGCGTCTTGCTTTCGCAACCGGCAAGCAGTACCAGGATCATGCCGAGCATCAGGAGTGGGTGCTTTGTCTTTGCCATGATGTATTCCGTTAACGGTCGGCTCCGACACGCACTTCCCAAGCAAGTCCGCCCTGATGTGCGTGCAAGTCGAGTTTCAAATCAACTCCAGTGATCTCTTGCGCAACGGGACGAATGCGATCGCACGGCAACGACACTGGCAGGTGCAGCGCAGGTGCGAAGAAGTTGTCAGTGCCCGGTGCTGTCCCTGACCCCAGAGCCCCCCCCTGATCGAATGAACATGCGCCAGATCGCGTATGTCGGGCTCGGCATCGAATGCCACTTGCGGTTGTCGAACACACTTGGCCGGTGCCAGAGTCAGTATGGCCGACGGCTGGCACTTGGCCAGCACGCCACTCCAGACCTTTTCGTCCCCTCACCCGCCTGTGGTGCGTGCCCTCGCGCACCTCGTTCCTGCCTCCCGCACTCCGACGGGATGTCGGAGTGCGTCGGGCGCGCCTAGAACCTCTCGATATCGCGCACGATGCCGTCGATCACGCCCTTGAGGGTATTCAGGGTGACCTGCTCCTCGCGGTTCTCCAGCTCCTTGCCGTAGCCCTTGCGCACCACCTGCATGACCGGCTTGCCGGTGCTGGCATCCAGCAACTCGGCCTCGATGAACAGTTCGGTGGTGCGGTCGCGCGCGCCGGACGCGGTCGTGGCGGCGGCCGTGACCAGAGCGATCGGGATGATTTCATAGGGCTTGAGCCCTTCGGCCTTGGTGTCCACACCGGTAATGGCCGAGCGCAGGATCAGTACACGCTCGCCCTGCAGGGCAGCGAGGTCGGCCGGCCCGTGCACAACGAAGCGCTTGGAAAAGGCGGAGGTCACCTGCTGGGCGGTATAGGCACGCAGTTGCTCCAGCGCCGGGGCGTTGATCTGCTCGGATGGACTCGGCGCCGGATAGAAGTCGATCGACTGCACGACCAGATGGTTGTAGCTGTCGAGATTGAAGCCCGGAGCCATCCAGCGCATCACCGGCTGGCCGGTGGGCGACTTGGCCTCCCGCAGCTGCGAGTAGCTGGACAGGAACCCGGAGTACTCATCCGGCTGGGTAACTTTCGATGCGCAGCCGCCAAGCACTAAGGCGGCCAACAACAACCCGGTAACGGCATGGCTGGAACGCTTCATGGAGTTGCCCCCCTGGGCAGATTAATCAGTCGATGAGTCCGGTAATTGAACTGCTTGGCACATGGGTGCACGGCATGAGTGGCCTGCCGGAAAACGGATGTGATCACGACGTTCTGCCTGCCCGGCGAACACCTCGGTTCTCCTGACGAAGGTATAGCCGAGGTTCCGGACGCGAACATGCCGACGCATACTCTGCAGATACGGGCAGAGGACGAAGTGCGTTCGGTGGTGCTGGCTCTGGCCATCCCGCCGCAATGCGGAAAGACCCCGAGCAGGGAGAAAGAGCCCGCCATGCGCATATCGACATCCATGAACGAAGCACCCGTTGCGACACACGGCCCCGCTGGCGCCCTTCCCCGCGCCAGATCCAGAACAGTGGACGCAACAAGCGGAAGACACCAACAATTTGACATATACGGTTACAGGTCTAGCCCGCACGAAAAACACTGTCAAATCTTCGACTTCGCATCCTGCGGCGAGCGGAGCGCGACTTGCGCCGGCGGGCTTCCTGCCCGGCAGCCAGAGCTTGCGCCGACTCCCGGCTTGACGCCGCCAGCCTTGAGCACAGACTGAATCATTGGAGAGCGCCGGAGATGACTCGCGGCGTCCACACAAGCGAGAGGTTGAATGATGAAAGAGCTACTGCTTGCAGCCTTGTGCGCCATCGTCCTGACGGGCTGCGCCAATGAATACCTGATCGTCACCAACGACGGCAGCGTGATCAGCACCGTCGAGGAGCCGGAGTACGACGAGGACAGCGGCATGCTGAAATTCGAGGATGACGATGGCCGCGAACAACAGATTCCCAAGGAAAGCGTGAAGTCGATCATCGAGCGCTGATGACGACCGCAAGGGGCGCATGGCGGGCATAAAAAAGCCACTACCGGCCTAAGGGCAGCCCGGTAATGGCTTGGAAGTCTCTCGGCAGGCCTCTGCAGGCCAGGTCGGCAAAGGTACAGGGATACCGCCTGGCGAAACATGCCCGATGCGGTGAGAGTTCCTTGCCGATTGCGCAACAATCGCCGCAGAAACAAAAAGCCCCGCTCGATCGCGGGGCAAAGGGCAAGCTCTCAGTGGTGAGCAGATTACGACCGGGCTGGTGAAGATTTCGTCATCGACCGGTGGTGAAACCGAGAGCCTGCCCTTGACCGGGCAACGGTCGTCAGTCGCGCGCTTCCTGGAACAGGGCCTTGAGGAAGCCGATCATCATCAGCAGCATCAGCGCCATGAACGGCAGGCCCATGGCCACCGCACCGGCTTGGATACCCTGCAACGCCTTGTTGCCACCGACTACGAACAGGCTGATGGTCACGATCGCGATCATCCCCAGCCACAGCACTCGCTGGGCGCGGTGGGTATTCGGGTCGCCACCGGCGGCCAGGTTGTCCACCACCAGCGCCCCAGAGTCGGCTCCATACGCCCGCGGCACACTCAGGACCTCATTTCTGATGCACCACCTGTGGTTTTGTGGACTTCACGCAGCCGTAACGCACCTCTTTTGACGGCGGATATCCATAAAACGAGTTGTAGCACTTGCTGAAGTGACTGGGCGAAACAAAGCCGCAGGCAACCGCCACATCGACTATCGGCAGATCCGAATGCTGCAGTAGACGGCGACTTTCGGTAATGCGCAACTCGAGGTAGTAGCGCACCGGGGTGGTGCCGAGCTGCTCGCGGAATAGCCGTTCGAGCTGCCGCTTGGAGCGGCCGACATAGCTGGACAGCTGCTCCTGGCTCAGCGGCTCCTCGATGTTGGCGCTCATCAGATTGAGCGTCTCACGCAGGGGCTCGCTCATCTTCTCGTGCAGCGCCGGACGGGCACGCCGATAGCGCGACTCCTCGAAGGCCAGGATATCGACCACCGCATCGACCAGGCCGCGCCCATGCAGCTTGTTGATCCACTCCAGGATCATGTTGAACGCCCCGGTCGGACTCGCCGCCGTCAGGCGATTGCGGTCGACCATGTAACTCTCGCTGGTGACCTGGCTGTCCTTGGCGATCTCGGCCAGCGCGACCCGGTTTTCCGGATGCACGGCGCAGCGGTAGCCATCGAGCAGACCCGCCTGGCCGAGGAACCAGGCGCCATTCCACAGTCCCGACAGCGCGACGCCGCGGCCATCCGCCACCTGCAGCAGGTGCGTCAGCTCCGGCACGGCGCGCAACGGCGTGCGCAATCCGCCACACACCACCAGCAGGTCCAGGCCCTGCAGATCGCGGCTGGCGAGCGCCGCGTTCGGACAGATGACCAGCCCCAGGTCGCTGGTGACCGGCTCGCCGTTCAGGCTGAAGGTCTTCGTCGAAAAGGCTTCCGCCCTGATCAGATTGGCGGTGACCAGGGTATCCAGGGCCTGGGTGAACGCCGGCAAAGAGAAATGCTCGAGCAGAAGAAAGCCTACCCGAGCCTGCCGTAGCGCCTCGCCCTTCTGCTCGCCAACGAAGCGGAGGTTCTGCCCCTGCATGGCGTCGCTGAAATGCCTTCTGTTTGTCATTCTATGGCCCTTCTGCTCTTTTTTACCTGCCACATTGCTGTGGTGCATCCCCTGCAGACGCACTGACCGCATGGGCAGTCTGAATCGGACTATGCTCGCTACGAATCTGCGGATAGTCGGACATCCGGTCAAGACGGCAAGGGCCGCTTGAGCCCAGCGACATGCGAGCCAAGGCTTGAAATATGGGGTGTCGCAGTTCGCAACATGGAACCTGCTCTCTGACAGTCATAAGGCCGGCAGGTGATCTTTGTCGGATCAGGACCAAATATTCTGGAAGGAGCCCTGGCTCTGCAGCCCCTTGCGAGGCGAGCATCCCGGGGAAGACGAGCCACCGCCAACACACGGCGGCCGGAGCGGGAAGTGCCCGCCTGAACGGTCCGCGACGCGGTCCGTGAATGTATGGTGCCCCGAGCCGGACTCGAACCGGCAAGCCAAAAGGCGGTCGATTTTAAGTCGACGGTGTTTACCATTTCACCATCGGGGCTTTTGCAAATAACAGGCTACAGCCTTTATCAGTGGCACTCGATACATCCCGGCGAGTGCCCCCAGACCGGCTGTCGGTGCTACGGTGACTGAAACTCGGAAACTCCGGGCTTCCGGCGTCCAACGACTTCGCCATCCGGCGGCAGCACCGATGCGCCCTGTTTGCACACGGGGCGGACTATATACATTCGCTCGCCCTTACTGCAAGTTTGCGGAAATCTATCCCGCAAAGAAAAAGCCCTGTAGATCAAGGATCTACAGGGCTTTTTATAGTGGAGGCCGAGGTCGGAATCGAACCGGCGTACACGGATTTGCAATCCGCTGCATGACCACTCTGCCACCCGGCCTCAAATGAATATCAAACTTCGACATTCATCAGTAAAACTTGGAGCGGGAAACGAGACTCGAACTCGCGACCCCGACCTTGGCAAGGTCGTGCTCTACCAACTGAGCTATTCCCGCGTCGTGGTGACGGGCGCCATTCTATACCAACCCGAACCACTGTCAACCCTTTGATTCAAAAAAGTTATTTTCCGTTTGCACCACTACTGAGGTGCGGCCAGGCAGCACGCAGATATTGCACCATGGACCACAGGGTCAGTACGGCGGCAATGATCAGCAGCGAATAGCCCAACCCCACCCACATATCCAGACGCGGCGGATTGCCGAGCAGGATGATCAGCGATGCCATCTGCGCCGTGGTCTTCCATTTACCCAGGTTGGATACCGCGACCTGGGCGCGCGCACCCAGTTCGGCCATCCATTCGCGCAGCGCGGAAACCACGATCTCGCGGCCGATGATGATCGCCGCCGGCAGGGTCAGCCAGAGATTGGCATGCTCCTCCACGAGCAACACCAGGGCTACGGCCACCATCAGCTTGTCGGCCACCGGATCGAGGAACGCGCCGAATGGAGTGCTCTGCCCCAGGCGACGCGCGAGGTAGCCGTCCAGCCAGTCGGTGACGCTGGCCAGGGCGAACACGCCGCTGGCAGCCCAGTAGCTCCAACTGAACGGCATGTAGAACAGCCCGATGAACACCGGGATGAGCAGCACGCGCAGGATGGTCAGCAGATTTGGGATATTCATCAGGACCCTTGAGATTCAAAGAGTTGCGCCATTCTACTCACTGTGCAGAACGGCATAAATCGACTCCGCGAGCTTTTTGCTGATCCCCGGAGCCTTGGCGATTTCCTCGGTGCTCGCCCGCGTCAGCTCCTGCAGGCCGCCGAAATGCTTGAGAAGTTCGCGACGGCGCTTGGGGCCGACGCCTGGCACATCCTCAAGACTCGAGGTGCTGCGTGCCTTGCCTCGCCGCGCGCGGTGGCCGGTGATCGCGAAGCGGTGCGCCTCGTCACGGATCTGCTGGATCAGGTGCAGAGCCGGAGAATTGCCCGGCAGGGTGAACTCATGCTCGGCATCGTTGAGATAGAGAGTCTCAAGGCCCGGCTTGCGCGTCACGCCCTTGGCCACGCCGAGCAGGATCAGGTCGACCACCGCCAGTTCCTGCAACACCTCGCGCGCCATGTTCAGCTGGCCCTTGCCGCCATCCACCAGGAGGATGTCGGGCATCTTGCCCTCGCCTTCCTTGAGCCGGCGGAAACGTCGGGTCAGCGCCTGGTGCATGGCCGCATAGTCGTCGCCAGCGCCGACGCCCTCGATGTTGAAGCGCCTATAGTCGGACTTCAGCGGCCCCTCCGGGCCGAACACCACACAGGATGCGACAGTCGCCTCGCCGCTGGAGTGGCTGATGTCGAAGCACTCCAGGCGCTGCGGCGGCTCGTCCATGCCCAACGCCTCGCCCAGCGCCTCCATGCGCGCAGCCACATGCTGCCGATTGGCCAGCCGAGCGGCCAGCGCCTGCTCGGCGTTGGTCAGCGCCAACTGCTGCCAGCGCGCCCGTGTGCCGCGCACGCGATGGCTGATCGCCAGTTCACGCCCGCGCACCGTGGCGATCGCCTCGGCCAAAGCAGGGAAGTCCTCGTGAACACAGTTGACGATCAGCTCGTCCGGCAGATCGCGCTCGCTGCCACCGAGGTAGTACTGCGCGAGGAAGGCGGCCAGCACGCCGGCCGCCTCCTCCTCGATGGCCACCTGGGGGAAGAAGTTCTTGCTACCCAGCACGCGCCCGCCACGCACACTGATCAGGTTGACGCAGGCCCCGCCGGGACTGACCACCGCTGCCACCACGTCCACGTCGCCGGTGCCGCCCTCCATGCTCTGCTGGTCCTGAACGCGGCGCAGCAGGGCAATCTGGTCACGCAGTTCGGCGGCGCGCTCGAAGTCCAGTGCGCCCGCGGCCTTCTCCATGGCCGCGGTCAGCTCGGTGGCGAGCTGGTTGCTGCGCCCCTCGAGAAACATGGCGGAGTGGCGCACATCCTCGGCGTACTCCTCGGTGCTGACCAGGCCGACGCAGGGGCCCTTGCAGCGCTTGATCTGGTACTGCAGGCAGGGCCGGGTGCGGTTTCTGAAATAGCTGTCCTCGCACTGGCGGACCTGGAAGGTCTTCTGCAGCAGGTTGAGGCTCTCGCGAATCGCCAGGGCGCTGGGATAGGGGCCGAAGTAGCGGCCCTTCTGCTTCTTCGCGCCGCGATGGATGCCGAGGCGCGGATACTCGTCCTCGCTGGAGAGGAACACGTAGGGATAGGACTTGTCGTCGCGCAGGAGGATGTTGTACGGCGGCCGCCACTCCTTGATCAGCGTCTGCTCCAGCAGCAGCGCCTCGGTCTCGTTGGCGGTGATGGTGGTCTCGATCTGCGCGATGCGCGCCACCAGGGCCGCAGTCTTCGGCGCCAGACCGCTCTTGCGGAAGTAGCTGGACAGGCGCTTCTTCAGGCTATTGGCCTTGCCGACGTAGAGCAGCCGCCCTTCTGCGTCGAACATGCGGTAGACGCCGGGGTGGGTGCTGCAGGCAGCCAGGAAGCCGCTGCTGTCGAACTCGACGGCCATCTCAGCTGTCGACATCGACCATGCCATGGCGCACGGCCAGCATGGCCAGCTCGACATCGCTGGTGATTTCGAGCTTCTCGAAGATGCGGTAGCGGTAGGTGTTGACCGTCTTCGGCGACAGGCACAGCTTGTCGGAAATCGCCTGCACCTTCTGGCACTCGGCGATCATCAGCGCGATCTGCATCTCGCGCTCGGAAAGCTGCTCGAAAGGCGAAGTCTCGCCCTGCGGCTGGAACGACTTGAGCGCCAGTTGCTGGGCGATATCGGCACTGATGTAGCGCTGGCCGTTGAACACCTGGCGGATCGCCTTGATCATCTCTTCGAGCGCCGCGCCCTTGGTCAGATACCCCGATGCACCGGCCTGCAGCAGGCGCGAGGGAAACGGCTCCTCGTCACAGGCGGTGACGGCGATCACCTTGACCGCAGGATGACTGCGATTGATCTTGCGCGTGGCCTCCAGGCCGCCGATGCCGGGCATCTTGACATCCATAAGCACCAGGTCAGGCTTGAGTTCGCGAACGCGCAGCAGGGCTTCCTCGCCCGACCCTGCCTCCCCCACCACGCTCAGGCCGGGAACATCGGCCAGCATACGGCGAATGCCGGTGCGCACCAGATCATGATCATCCACAACCAGTACGTTGATCACGCAATACCTCGATAGCGCCAGATCGGCCCCATGAAAAGCCTAGAAATATTTGCCTGCGACCTTAACAAATGCGCCTATCAAAGGACAGCCGCAAGCCGCTGCTGGCCGCGAACCCAGTGTCCGTCCGCATGAATCGCTGCACGCCGCCGATGCCTTTCAATCTGGACTCCACCCCACCTTTGACCAGGGTAAAACCGCACACAAGGCTGTATCCTGCGAACTTCATCACATAAAATAAACAAAATAACGACGTCAAAAACACCGAATCCTCCGCCTGCCAACGTGCGCCAGCGAGCACCCTCGCGAACCTAGACACACCGTTCACCACGGAGGCGCAGCCATGCGCATCAACACCAGCAGCAAGCTGATCACCCTTGCGATCACCACCCTGGCGCTCGCCTCGCTGGGCTCGACGCTGCTGCACGCCAGTCTGACCTGGGAGCGGGAACAGGCATCCAGCCTGCTGAGCGAGACCCTGGACACCACCCAGCGTCTCGCCAGGGGCAGCGACTTCCTGACCGACGCGGTACGCGCCTACGCCGCCACCGGCGACGAGGCATTCCGCAGGCAGTTCGACAGCGAACTGGAGACCTTTCGTGAACGGGAACAGGCCGTCGCGCATCTGCGCACGCTGAGCGTATCGCGGGAGGAGCTGGAACTGGTCGACAGAGCCAAACGCGCCTCCGACGACTTGTTGACGATCGAGTATCAGGCCTTCACCCGCATGGCCAAGGGAGAGCGGGAACAGGCCCTCGCCATGGTCTACAGCAACGAGTACGGCCAGGCCAAGCAGACCATCGCCAGCCTGATCGACCAGGCGCGCCAACTCACCCAGGCACGCCTGCAGGAACGCATCACCCGCTTGGACACTCTGGGCAAACTGGTCGACATCGGCACCGTCACGCTGCTGACCCTGAACCTGTTGGGCGTGCTGGCAGCCCTGCAGCTGTTCTATCGCCGCCGCCTGATCCGGCCGATCACCTCGATGACCGGCAAGATCCAGCGCATGCTGGCGGGCGAAGGCGAGCGGCTACGCTTCGACGAGGGCGCCCCCGGCTCGGAAATAGCCGATCTGGCACTGGCGCTCGAGGAGTCGCGCAAGGCCGATCTGGTGATCCGCGAGCAGGCGACGCAGCTGGCCCGGCGAACTGAAGAGCTCTGCGCCGCCAAGGAGCATATCCGTCAGCGCGAAGCCTGGTATCGCAGCATCATCGAGTCGGCCCCCGACGGCATCCTGATTGCCGACCACGACCAGGTGATTCGCCTGGCCAACCCGAGGACCGAGCAGCTGTTCGGCTACGACTGCGGCGAGCTGACCGGCCAACCGCTGCTGGCACTCGCCCCGCCCGACTCACGCGCTGCCTATGCCGAGCTGAGCGATCAGGCACTGAGCATGAAGGCCGGCCACCTGTCCCTGCAGCTGAACGGCGCGCGCAAGGACGGCTCGAAGTTCCCCATCGAGGCCACGCTGGCCCGCCTTCCCGACCAGGGCGACGAAGCAAGCAGTCTGTGCGTGATCATTCGCGACGTCAGCGAACGCCGCCGGGAAGAGGCCGCCATGCGCGAGGCGCGCGCCCAGGCCGAGCAGGCCGAGCGAGCCAAGTCGGACTTCCTCGCCAACATGAGCCATGAGATCCGCACCCCGCTCAACACCATCCTCGGCATGAGCCACCTGGCCGCCAAGGCCAGTCAGGACAGCCTGCAGGCCGAACAGCTGCGCCAGATCCAGAGCGCTGGCGATCGCCTCCTGGCGCTGGTGGACGACATTCTCGATCTGTCGCGCATCGAGCGCGGCGAGCTGAAGCTGCAGCTCGCCAGTTTCAGCCCGCACGACCTGCTCGATCGCATCGCCCGTCGCTTCACCCCCATGGCCAAGGCCAAGGGCCTGCGCCTGACCTGCACACTGGCCGGCGACCTGCCACCCGGCCTGCTGGGCGATACACAGCGCATCGAGCAGATCCTCGCCCAATATGTCGACAACGCCATCAAGTTCACCGCCACTGGCGAGATCGAGATCAGCCTGCGCGGCAAACCCTGCGCAGATGGCCGGATCGAACTCAACGCCTTCGTCCGCGATACCGGCATCGGCCTCGGCGAAGACCAGCAGCAGGCCGTATTCGACACCTTCTACCAGGCCGACTCCTCGACTACCCGTCAGTACGGTGGCACCGGCCTGGGTCTGGCCATCGCCAGGCAACTCGCCGCCCTCATGGACGGCAGCGTCGGCGTCGAAAGCCAACCAGGTCAGGGCAGCACATTCTGGCTCAGCGTACCGCTGGCCATCGCTCGCCACGAACTGCCGCAGATCCTGCCCAACCTGCAACTGGCCGGCTATCGGGTGCTGCTGGTGGAGGATCACGAGGTCAACCAGCGCCTGGTGCGCAAACTGCTGGAACACGTCGGCATCCGGGCGACAGTGGCCGGCAACGGCCGGATTGCCGTCGACATGGTTCGCGAGGAGGAGTTCGACCTGGTGCTGATGGACATGCAGATGCCTGTCCTCGACGGCATCGGAGCGACCCGGGAGATTCGCGCCCTGGGACCACGCGGCAGCATGCCCATAGTGGCGATCAGCGCCAGCGCCATGCCCGAGGACCGCCAGCGCAGCCACGAGGCCGGCATGGACGCCTTCCTCGCCAAGCCGATCAAGGTGGAAGAACTCTACGCCACCCTGCGCCGCCTGCTTCAGCCGCAGACGACCATCACCGCCAACCTTCCGGCGCCGGAGCCGACACCAGCCGCCATGGAGCTGCCACACATCGAGGGTCTGGATACCCACGAGGGGCTGCGGCGGGTCATGGGCGACCGCCACCTCTATCAGGAGCTGTTGCGCGGCCTGGTCGAGCGCGAGCGGGACACCCCCGAAAAGATCCGCCAGGCCCTGGCTGCCGGCGACAACGCCACTGCGCAGCTCCTGGCGCACACCCTCAAGGGCCTTGCCGGCAGCATCGGCGCCGCCGCCGTGATGGCCGACGCCAGCGAGCTGGAGCAGGCATTGCGCGACGACGCCGAAAGCGCCGCGATCGCGCAGGCACTCAGCCGCCTGGAGCGACGACTAACCCCACTGCTGGCCAAGCTGGCAAACTATCTGGGGACGCCGTGCGCACGAAGCGTGAGCGAGATCGATGCCGGACAGCTGTCCCGCATCTGCGCAAAACTGACCCGGCTGCTCGAAGAGGATGACGCCGAGGCAGCCACCTGGTTCAACCAGAATGCCGCCCAGCTCAGACACGCCTTCCCCGACGGCTATCACCGCCTCGAAAGCGCGATTCGCACCTTCGAATTCGACAAGGCCCTGCCAGCGCTGAAACAACTGCTGATGACGCAGCCCCTGAACACAGACAGATCGCCCACGGTGTGACCATGGATACCCCCAACAAGCCGACGATCCTGGTCGTCGACGACAACCCGAACAACCTGGTACTGATCAGCAGCCTGCTCAGGAACGACTATCGGGTCAAGGTGGCCAACAGCGGCGAGGCAGCCCTGCGCATCGCCGGCTCTGCGGAGCAGCCCGATCTGATCCTGCTCGACATCATGATGCCGGAGATGGACGGCTACGAGGTCTGCCAACGCCTCAAGGCCGATGCGCAGCTGTGCGACATCCCGGTGATCTTCCTGACCGCGCGCACCAGCGTGGACGACGAGGAGCACGGCCTGCACCTCGGCGCGGTCGACTACATCACCAAGCCGATCAGCCCGCCGGTCATGCTCGCCCGGGTGCAGACCCAACTCAAGCTCAAGGCCTCGGCCGACTTCCTGCGCAACAAGAGCGAGTTCCTCGAGCGCGAAGTGCAGAAGCGCGTGCGCGAAGTGCTCGAAGTGCAGGACATCACCATCGAGATGATGGCCTCCCTCGCCGAAACCCGCGACAACGAAACCGGCAACCACATCCGCCGCACCCAGAACTACGTGCGCGCTCTGGCTCGCCACCTGCAGAAGCACCCGCGCTTCGCCGGTTTCCTGAGCGACGCCAACATCCAGCTGCTGTTCAAGACCGCGCCGATGCACGACATCGGCAAGATCGGCATCCCTGACAGCATCCTGCTCAAGCCCGGCCGGCTCGACGCGCAGGAGTTCCATGTCATGCAGAGCCACGCCAGCCTGGGCGGCGAAGCCATCGCCCGCGCCGAGCGCCTGGCCGGCCGCGAAGTGCCCTTCCTGCGCATCGCCCGCGAGATCGCCCAGAGCCACCACGAGAAGTGGGACGGCACCGGCTACCCCCAGGGGCTGGGCGGCGACGACATCCCGATCTCCGCCCGCCTGATGGCGCTGGCCGATGTCTATGACGCCCTGATCAGCAGCCGTGTCTACAAGACCGCAATGAGCCACGACGAGGCGGTGAAGATCATCTGTGCCGGCAAGGGCAGCCACTTCGACCCGGACATGGTCGATGCCTTCCTCGAACTGCAGGACGTGTTCCGCGCCATCGCCGAACGCTACGCCGACAATACCGAAAGCCCCCACAACAGCCCCGTGGAGGCGTGAGCGTGCCGGAATCGACTCTCATCCACGAGGCCGCCAGCCCTGCGGAGCCCGACAAGCAGCGTGCGCCGCTCATGCAGACCGCGATCGGACTGGCCGAAGGCAAGCTGGCCTATGCGCTCATCCTCGGCCTCGCCCTGACCCTGATCCTTGCCCTGTGGGCCGGGGTGACGCTGAAGATCCTGGCCGAGAAGGAAAACACCGAGCAGACCCTCAAGCGCGACACCCTCAACCTGGCGCGGGCCTTCGAGGCCCACGCGGTGCGCACCATCACCGGCGCGGACCAGTCGCTGCGCTTCCTGCAGCAGCAGTACGAGCTGCACGGGCGGCAGATCGACATCCGCGCCTTCGTCCGCGACGGGCTGATCATCAGCACCATCTTCAACCAGCTGGGCATCATCGACGAGAACGGCACCTACATCCTGTCCAACCTGCCCAACCACCAGCCCATCGACCTGTCCGACCGCGAGCACTTCCGCGTACACCGTGATCGTGTCAGCGACGAACTGTGGGTGAGCAAGCCGGTACTCGGTCGCGCCACCGGCAAGTGGTCGATCCAGATGACCCGACGCATCGACAAGCCGGACGGCAGCTTCGGTGGCGTGGCGGTGATCTCCATCGACCCGTTCTACTTCACCAGCCTGTACAACGACATGGACATCGGCCGGGATGGCATCATCACCGTGGTCGGCCTCGACGGCATCGTGCGCGCCCGGCGCACCAGCAATGACGCCCCGCTCAACGCCTACGTCGGCCGCGATATCTCGGGCTCGCCACTGATGAAGATGATGGAGCAGCAGGACCAGGGACACATCATCTATCCCAGCCACATCGACGGCATCGAACGCATCTACAGCTTTCGCAAGGTCGAGGGGCTGCCCCTGGCAGTGGTGGTCGGCGTCGGTCGCGAGGAGGCCATGGCCCCCTACATGCAGCGACGCAACGAGTACGTGCTGTTCGCCGGGGTGATGTCGGCCGTCGTCCTGCTGTTCGGGCTGCTCTCGGCGTTCCTGCTGCGCCGCCAGCGGGGCATTTCCGAGCGCCTGCGCATCAGCCGCGCCAAGGCCGAGTCGGCCAACCGCCTGAAATCCGAATTTCTCGCCTCGATCTCCCACGAGCTGCGCACCCCGCTCAACGGCATCATCGGCTACGCGCAGTTCCTCAAGGAAATGGGCGGAGACGCCACCGCCCGCGAGTTCGGTGGCATCATCCACGGCAGCAGCCGCCACCTGCTCGCACTGGTCAACGATATCCTCGACCAGGCCAGCATCGAGGCCGGGCGCATGCAGCTGCATGACACCTCGTTCAGCCTGTCCGACCTGGTGCGGAGCGCCCTCGACATGCACCGCTCCTTCGCCGAGGGCAGAGGTCTGGACCTCGGCGTCGACTGCCAGGCCGGCCTGCCGACCAGCATCCGCTGCGACCGCACCCGCCTGCTGCAGATACTCAGCAATCTGTTGCACAATGCCATCAAGTTCACCGAGCATGGCCAGGTCCGACTCAAGGTCTTCAGCGCCCAGCGCGACCTGTGCTTCGCCGTCGAGGACACCGGCCCCGGCATTCCCGCCGAACAGCAGATGCTCATCTTCGAGCGCTTCCGCCAGGCCGACACCTTCGTCACCCGCAAGCACGAGGGCTCCGGCCTGGGACTTGCGCTGTCCCGCGACCTGGCCACCATGATGGGCGGCTGCATCACCCTGCAATCGGCCCCAGGCCAGGGCAGCACCTTCACCCTGCGCCTGCCCCTGCAGCTTATGGAGGAGCCATGAAAGTCCTGCTGGTCGACGACACCGAGTTCAATCGCACCCTGCCCCGGGTGCTGCTGGAACGCTACGGCTGCAGCGTGGTCGAGTGCGCCAGCGGCGCCGAGGCCTTGCGCCTGGCCGGCAGTGACAGGTTCGACTGCATCCTGCTCGACGTCATGATGCCGGGCCTCTCCGGCCTGGAGGTGTGCCAGCGACTGCGCCGCGACCCGGCCCTGAGCGGCACACGCATCATCGCCTACACCGCCCACGCCCTGCCGGCGGAAACCGAGGAGATCATGGCCGCCGGTTTCGACGACATACTGATCAAGCCGATCGATATCCACATCCTGCTGAAGAAGCTGGGTGTTACCAGCGCATGATGCCCAGCCTCTGCGCGGCAATACTTCCGACAGCCGGCCAAGTACCGCCCTGTGGCGCTGGTATATTTGCATCCGTTCGCAACCATGCCGCGTGCACAACCCAGGCATACGACTTGCAATCGAATTAAGACGACAACGGATACGGCAGGGAGCAAGCCACATGGATGTACCACAACTGACCGACATCGACTTCGATGCGGCCATGAGCCTTGATCAGCTCAAGAAACTCGATCACGACGAACGCTTCAACTTCGGTCGCCGGGTGATGCTGCTGGCGCTGGGCAAGAGCAAGGCGGAACTGGTCGCCACGGTCAGCGCACTTGGCGACGAACCCTATTCGGCCTGGCTCGACCATATCGAAACCCTGCAGCAGGATCTCAGGCATCTGCTGGAGCTGTCCGAAGTCGCACATGCGCGCCTGATCGTCGCCGGTCAGGCGCTGGCCGAGCGCGACGCCTCGCACTGACGGCGGTCTACCGCGGGAATCTCTGGACTCCAGAAACGACAAAGCCCCGAAGATCGGGGCTTTGTCTTAGCATGATATGGCGGAGGCGTAGAGATTCGAACTCTAGGACAGTTGCCCGTCGGCGGTTTTCAAGACCGCTGCCTTAAACCACTCGGCCACACCTCCACAACGGGCGGCAATACTACCGGATAGAAACAGACTGTCAAACTCTAGTTGTCTGACCGTCATCGTGGCTTTGCTATGCTGGCGCCTGTCCGCGATGAACGAGACTATCCAGGAGGAACCTGAAGATGCGCGAACAACCCTATGCCCTGCAAAGCACGCAGGTCGCCCAGCTCGAGACCAGCAAGGTCCTGCGCAACACCTACGCCCTGCTGGCGATGACCCTGGGCTTCAGCGGTCTGGTCGCCTTTGCCGCACAGCAGGCCCACGTGCCGCACCCGGGCATCCTGATCACCCTGGTCGGCTTCTACGGCCTGTTCTTCCTCACCGTGAAGCTGCGCAACTCCGGCTGGGGCCTGCTCAGCACCTTCGCCCTGACCGGCTTCATGGGCTACACCCTCGGCCCGATCCTCGACCGCTACCTGGGCATGGCCAACGGTGCCGACGTGATCGTCAGCGCCTTCACCATGACCGCCATCGTGTTCGGCGGCCTGTCGGCCTACGTGCTGACCACCCGCAAGGACATGAGCTTCCTGTCGGGCTTCATCACCGTGGGCTTCTTCGTCCTGCTCGGCGCCATGCTGGCCGCCTGGCTGTTCGAGATCAGCGGCCTGCAACTGGCGATCAGCGCCGGCTTCGTGCTGTTCTCCTCGGCGGCGATCCTCTACCAGACCAGCGAGATCATCCACGGCGGCGAGAACAACTACATCATGGCGACCATCAGCCTGTACGTGTCGATCTACAACCTGTTCATCAGCCTGCTGCAGATCTTCGGCATCATGGGCAGCGACGACTGATCCCCCCAGCCGCGCCCTCTGGAGCCCGCCACTTTGGCGGGCTCTTTCGTTTGCGTTTATCATGGGCGGCATTGTTGCCAGGCCGCTCCAGATGAAATTCGCCATCGCCCTGTTCGCCCCGCCCCATGCTCCGTCCAGCCGCCGCGCCCTGCGTTTCGCCGAGGCGGTTCTGGCTGGCGGCCACGAGATCGTTCGCCTGTTCTTCTATCAGGATGCCGTACACCTGGCCTCCTCGCTGCCGGTCAGCGCCCAGGACGAGCTGGATCTGCCGGCGGCCTGGCGCACCTTCGTGACCGAGCACCAACTGGATGCGGTGGTGTGCATCGCCGCCGCCCTGCGCCGCGGTGTGCTGAACGCGGAAGAGGCGCAGCGCTACGGTCGCACCAGCCACAACCTGGAGGCGCCTTGGGAGCTGTCCGGCCTTGGCCAGCTGCACGAGGCGGCACAGGACGCCGACCGCCTGATCTGCTTCGGAGGCGACTGAGATGGCCAAATCGCTGCTGCTGATCTGCCGCCGCTCGCCGTGGAGCGGCCCGGCCGCGCGCGAGGCGCTGGACATCGCCCTCGCCGGAGGAGCCTTCGACCTGCCGATCAGCCTGCTGTTTCTCGACGACGGCGTGTTCCAGCTGCACGCCGGCCAGAAGCCGAAAGCCATCGAGCAGAAGGACCTGACCGCCAACCTGCAGGCATTGCCGCTGTTCGGCGTCGAGGCGCTGTACGTGGCCGCCAGCGATCTGCAACGCCGCGGCCTGAGCGCCCGCCAGTTGGCCCTGCCGGTCACCGAACTGCCCGACGCCGAACTGTCCGCCCTGCTCGACCAACACGAACTGGTGATCACCCTCTGATGGCCACCCTGCACCTGCTTTCCCGTTCGCCGTTCGCCGACGCCAGCGGCGCCAGCTGCCTGCGCCTGCTCGGCCCGCACGACGGCCTGCTGCTCTGCGGCGATGCCGTACATGCCCTGCAACCCGGCTCGCAGCCGTTCGAGATACTGCGCCAGCTACCGGCCGACAGGCCGCTGTTCGCCCTCGCCGAGGACCTCGAGGCGCGCGGCATCCCGGTACCCGACTTCGCCCAGGCGGTCGACTATCCCGGCTTCGTCGAGCTGACCCTGCGTTTCGAGCGGACCAACAGCTGGCTATGAACATGCTCCACGTACAAGGCAGGGACATCACCCTGGACAAGGACGGCTACCTGGTCGAACTGGGCGACTGGTCACCAGAAGTCGCCGAAGCGCTGGCCGCCCGCGAGGACATCGTGCTGGGCGACGCACACTGGGAAATCCTCGAGCTGCTGCGGCGCTTCTATGCCGAGTTCCAGCTGTCTCCGGCCACCCGCCCGCTGATCCGCTACACCGCGCAGCAGCTCGGCCCGGAGAAGGGCAACAGCCTGCACCTCAACCAACTGTTCCATGGCACCCCCGCCAAACTGGCCGCCAAGCTGGCCGGACTGCCCAAACCGACCAACTGCATATGACGACCCCGACCCTGGTGACTCCCGCTGAACACCCCTTCGCCCAGTTCGTGCGCATCCTCGGCAAAGGCAAGCGCGGCGCGCGCAGCCTGACCCGCGAGGAAGCCCGCGAGGCCATGGGCATGCTGCTCGACGGCAAGGTCGAGGAGGTCCAGCTCGGCGCCTTCCTCATGCTGCTGCGGCACAAGGAGGAGAGCGCCGAGGAGATCGCCGGCTTCACCGAAGCGGTGCGCGAACGCCTCAACGTGCCGCCGACCGTGGTCGATCTGGACTGGCCGAGCTATGCCGGCAAGAAGCGCCACCTGCCCTGGTATCTGCTGGCGGCCAAGGCTCTGGCCGCCGGCGGTGTGCGCATCGTGATGCACGGCGGCGGCGCGCATACCGCCGGGCGCCTGTACAGCGAGCAGTTGCTCGACCTGCTGGAGATTCCCTGCTGCGCCAGCTGGAACGATGTGGTCCACGCGCTGGATGACCGGCACCTCGCCTTCATCCCGCTGGGCGCCTGGATGCCGCGCCTGCAGCACATGATCGACCTGCGCAACACCCTCGGCCTGCGCTCGCCGATCCACTCGCTGGCCCGCGTGCTCAACCCGCTGGGCGCGCGCTGCGTGCTGCAGAGCATCTTCCACCCCGGCTACCAGGCGATCCACCGCGACGCCAGCGTGCTGCTCGGTGACCATGCCATCGTCATCAAGGGCGATGGCGGCGAGATCGAGGTCAATCCCGACGTCGACACCCACCTGTTCGGCGCCACCGCCGGCCAGCCGTGGGACGAGGAGTGGCCGGCGCTGTCGGCCCAGCGCCACGTCAAGCCGGCCGAACTCGACCCGGCGCAGCTGCTCGCCTTCTGGCGCGGCGAGCGCGAGGACGCCTACGGTCGCCTCGCCGTGCTCGCCACCATGGCCCTGGCCCTGCGTGGCCTGGGGCTCGACCGCGAAGCGGCCTTCGCCCGCGCTGCCCAACTCTGGGAGCGCCGACTGGGATGAACGGGCCGGCGGGCCAGCAATGCGCCGCGCCCGCCCCGTCTCCTGCGTGATCGACCTGCATGACCCTGTCCATCAATTCGCTACACCTGCGCGACTGGCGCCAAGCGTTCGACTCCGGCGACTTCCGGCGCGGCGCCGTCTACACGGAAGAAGGCCGCTCCCGTATCGAGCGCATCGACGACCGTCTGCTGCTCGCCGAGTGTCTGGGCAGCAGCGCGAAGCGCTACCGCCAGCGCATCCAGCTGATCGACCGCGGCGACCACTGGGACGTCGACGGCCGCTGCAGCTGTCCGGTCGGCTACAACTGCAAGCACGTGGTCGCCGCCCTGCTGACCCTTGAACAGCTGCAGCAGCAGGGCCAGCCGGTGCCCGGCAGCAGCCCGCTGCCGCCACCCGAGATCATCGACCTGCCCGCCCAGCCGCCGCAGCCGCGTCTGCTGCTGGGCAGCCACATGCGCGTGCACTACGACGCGCGCAAGGGGCGGATGATCGAGCAGACCCAGCACCGCGCGGCGTTGTCGTTCGACTATCACGGCCACGTCACCTTCGGCCGCGTCCCGCCCCGCGAGTGGCTGGTCCGGCTCGACGAGCGCCGCCAGCTGCGCATCGCCCGCCATCACGAGGCCGAGGCGGCACTGCGCCAGCGCCTGGTCGAGTTCGGCTTCGTCATCGCCCTGCGCCGCAGCGAAGCCCTGTCGGAGAGCGACGGCGAGCTGTACGAGCTGCCGGACGATGCCGCCTGGCTGCATTTCGTCCGCGAACAGCTGCCCCGGCTGCGCGAACAGGGCTGGCAGATCCGCATGCAGCCGGACTTCCAGTTCAACCTGGCGAGCCTCGGCGAATGGCACGTGGGCATCCAGGAGTCGGAGGAAGGCGACTGGTTCGACCTGGAAATGGGCATCGAGGTGGACGGTCAGCAGGTCAGCCTGCTGCCGATCCTCCTGCACGCCATCCGCCACTCGCCCTGGCTGCTGACCGGCGAGTCGCTGGCCCGCCGCAGCGACGACGAGGAGCTGCTGGTGCCGCTGCCGCGCAGCTACGGCGGGCGTCGCGTGGCGCTGCCGTTCGGCCGCCTCAAGCCGCTGCTGGCCAGCCTGGGTGAGCTGTATTTCCGCGCCGAGCAGGACGAGGACTCGGCCTGGAGCGAACGTCTGCGCCTGGGCCGCGCCGATGCCGCCCGCCTGGCCGCCTTGGAGCAGGTGCCCGCCCTGCACTGGTTGGGCGGCGAACGCCTGCGCCAGTTCGCCCGCCGCCTGCAGGAGCTGCCGCAGCAACCGGTGGCCACCCCGGTCGGCTTGCGCGCCGAACTGCGCGACTACCAGCAGCACAGCCTGGCCTGGCTGCAGGCACTGCGCGAACTCGAGGTCGGCGGCATCCTCGCTGACGACATGGGCCTGGGCAAGACGCTGCAGACCCTGGCGCACATCCTCGCCGAGAAGGAAGCCGGACGGCTGACCAGCCCGGCGCTGATCGTCATGCCCACCAGCCTGATCCCCAACTGGCAGGACGAGGCGGCCCGCTTCGCCCCCGAGCTGCGCGTGCTGGCCCTGCACGGCGCCCGGCGCAAGGGCCTGTTCGAGCAGATCGACCAGCACGACCTGGTGCTGACCACCTACGCCCTGCTGCCGCGCGACCTCAAGCAGTTCAATGGCCGCCACTGGCACCTGCTGATCCTCGACGAGGCGCAGAACATCAAGAATCCGCGCAGCCGCGCCGCCCAGGCGGCCGGCCAGCTCAGCGCCAGCCAGCGCCTGTGCCTGACCGGCACACCGCTGGAGAACCACCTCGGCGAGCTGTGGTCGCTGTTCAATTTCCTGATGCCGGGCTGGCTGGGCGACAACAAGGCGTTCACCCGCGTTTATCGCACGCCGATCGAGAAGCACGGCGATGCCCTGCGCCTCGCCCACCTGGTCGCGCGGGTCCGGCCCTTCCTGCTGCGCCGTACCAAGGAGCAGGTCGCGCGCGAGCTGCCGCCGAAGACCGAGATCACCCAGCGCATCGAACTGAGCGACGTACAGCGCGACCGCTACGAGACCCTGCGCCTGGCCATGGACCGGAAGGTGCGCGCCGAGATCCAGCGCCTCGGCCTCGGCCGCAGCCAACTGGTGATCCTCGAGGCGCTGCTGCGCCTGCGCCAGGCCTGCTGCGACCTGCGCCTGCTGGGTGACGAGGGCGCCGAACACACCAGCGCCGACTCCGGCAAGCTCACCGCCCTGCTGGAAATGCTCGAGGAACTGATCGCCGAGGGCCGCCGCGTGCTGCTGTTCTCGCAGTTCACCAGCATGCTCGGCCTGATCGAGCAGGAGCTGAAGGCACGCCGGATCGCCTACGCCAAGCTGACCGGCGCCACCCAGGACCGCCGCGCACCGGTGGAAGCCTTCCAGGGCGGCAAGGTGCCGGTGTTCCTGATCAGCCTCAAGGCCGGCGGCGCCGGCCTCAACCTGACCGCCGCCGACACCGTGATCCACTTCGACCCCTGGTGGAACCCGGCCGCCGAAGCCCAGGCCAGCGACCGCGCCTACCGTATCGGCCAGGACAAACCGGTGTTCGTCTACCGCCTGATCGCCCGCGGCAGCGTCGAGGAGAAGATCCAGCAGCTGCAGGAAAGCAAGGCCAGCCTGGCACGCAGCGTGCTGGAGGGCGGCGGCCAGGGCGAGTGGACGCTGAGCGAGGCGGATCTCGACGCCCTGCTCGCGCCGCTGGCCTGACGCACCCGCGGTGCTGTTCTCCGACCCGCGGCAGGCACCGGCGCAGAGCATCGCCTGCGAACGGCGCGACTATCCGGAATGGCACCGCGGGCGGCCGCGCTACGCCGTCTGGACGGTGCCGGTCGACTGCCCGCGAGTACTCGCTCGCCTTCAGCGCGCCCAGCAGCACCTGGGCGCCTGGCTGCACGTGGGCTACCGGCGCCAGGCGCACATCACCCTGTTCGTCTGCGGCTTTCCGGCCGAGCAGCCGCACTTCGACGACGATTTCCCCGGCGAGCGCCTCGCCGCGCAGCTCACTGCCCTCGACACCCTGGACGCCAACCGGTTCGAGCTGCAGATCGGTGGACTGGACAGCTACGCCAGCGCTCCTTTCCTGACCGTCGCCGATCCACAAGGCCGGCTGGCGCAACTGCGCACGGCGCTGGCCACACACAGCACGGAAATCCGCCAGGCACCCTATCACCCGCACCTGACGGTCGGCCTGTACGCCCGCACCCTGCCGCGGCAGACCTTGCGACAACGACTGGGCGAATTCAGCGACAGCGCGCCTCTGACCCTGACCGTGCGGGAACTGCACTACAGCACCTACGCCGCCGCCGAGCTGTTCGGCACGCTGCGCTGCGAGCGGCGCGTGGTGCTGAGCGCCACTATTCCCTGATCACGTAGCCGTAGGCACGCTTGCGCCCGTCGGCCTCGCGCTGCAGGTAGACGCCCTGGATTTCAGGCTCGAAACCGGGCAGTTCGTTGACGCCCTGCTCCAGGGCGAGGAAGTAGCTGAGCGCCGCACCGCCCCATACCTCGCCGGGCACCACGCAGAGCACCCCCGGCGGATAGGGCAAGGCACCTTCGGCAGCGATGCGCCCGTCGATCTCGGCCAGCGGCACCAGCTCCACCTGGTTGCGCAGCAGATGCTGGTTGGCCTCCCAGGGCGTCATCGCCTGGCGGGGGAAGTGCTCCTTGCGGAACATCCGCTTCTGCAGCTGGTTCATCCCGTGCTGGCGGTAGAAGTCGTGCATCTCCTGGCACAGGCGGCGCAGGGTATAACCCGCGTACTTCTCGTGGCCGGCATGGATCGCCGGCAGCACCTCGGCCAGCGGCGTGTCGTTGTCCAGATGGCGCTCGAACTGCGCCAGATGGGCCACCAGATGCTGCAACTTGGCGAAGTTGTCCGACGGGGTGAGCAGGAACAGGATCGAGTTGAGGTCAGCCTTCTCCGGGACTATGCCGTTGGAGCGCAGATAGTGGGCGAGCACCGCGGCCGGCACGCCGAACGAGGCGTAGCCGCCAGTGGCCGGATCGATGCCCGGGGTGGTCAGCAGCATCTTGCACGGGTCGACGTAGTACTGGTCCCTGGCGTAGCCGGCGAAGTCGTGCCAGGCGTCCTCCGGGCGGAATTTGAAGAAGCGCAGGTCGTCGATGATCATCTCGGTGTCGTGCTCGGCCCACGGCCGGCCGTCGACCAGCGCCGGGATGAACGGCTTGATGTACTTGCAGGTGCGCAGCATCAGCTTGCGCGCGTCCACACCGTTCCTGATGCACTCGCGCCACAGGTTGCGCCCGGCCAGGCCAGCGTGCATCTGCGCGTTGACGTCGAGGGCAGCGAAGATCGGGTAAAACGGGCTGGTCGAGGCATGCATCATGTAGGCGTTGTTCAGCCGCTTGTGGTTGCAGTAGCGCGGCTGACCCTTGATGTGGCGGTCCTTCTTGTGGATCTGCGACGACTGCGAGAAACCCGCCTGCTGCTTGTGCACCGACTGGGTGACGAACAGCCCCGGATCGTCCGGCCCCAGCTCGAGCAGCAGCGGCGAGCTGTCATGCATCATCGGGATGAACTGCTCGTAGCCGACCCAGGCCGAGTCGAACAGGATGTAGTCGCACAGCCTGCCGATACGCTGCACCACCTGGCGGGCGTCGTAGATGGTCCCGTCGTAGGTGCCGAGCTGGATCACCGCCAGTCGGAACGGCCGCTCCAGTTGCGCCCGCGCCGGATCGACCTCGGCGATCGCCGCACGGATGTAGTGCTCGTCGAAGCAGTGCGCATCGATGCCGCCGATGAAGCCGTAGGCGTTGCGCGCCGTCTCCAGGTACACCGGCCGGGCGCCGCAGAGGATCAGCGCTCCGAGATGGATGGACTTGTGGTTGTTGCGGTCGAACAACACCAGGTCGTCCTTGGCCAGCAACGCGCTGGTCACCACCTTGTTCGAGGTCGAGGTGCCGTTGAGCACGAAGTAGGTCTTGTCGGCGTTGTAGATGCGCGCGGCGTTCATCTGCGCATCGCGGGCCGGCCCCTCGTGGATCAGCAGGTCGCCGAGCTTGACGTCGGCATTGCACAGGTCGGCGCGGAACACGTTCTCGCCGAAGAACTCGAAGAACGCCCGCCCCAGCGGGTGGCCGCGAAAGAACTGCCCACCCTGGTGGCCGGGGCAGTCGAAGGCCACGTTGCCGGTCTTGACGTACTCCTTGAGCGCCTTGAAGAAAGGCGGGTAGAGCTTCTGCGCGTAGGTTTCGCCGGCCTTGGCGATGCGCTGGCCGTTGAAGTGGCGCTCGCCCTTGCCCACCTGCAGCGTGCCGGCGATGCGCGAGAGGATGTCCTCCGGCACCACCTCGCCCGGCCGCAGGGCGACGAACAGCGGGATCGGGAAGCCGGTATGGCTGATCCGGGCCAGCACCTCGCGCGCCTCGTCCGCCGGCGCCACCACTGCGCCCACATTGGTGAAGTCGGTGGTGGCCAGGTCGATCTTCTCGTAGTCGAGGATGAAGCTGTCGAACAGCGACGGCGGGCAGGCAAGCTTGAAGGTGCTCATGGTGGTCTCCATGCCGACGGCGGGGCTTTCCTGAATCTAGCCAGCGGCGGCGGCTTTGCCAGCCACTGGAGCCGGTGATGGACGCTGCAAGGCAGCGGATCACGCGCCGGCGGCCCTGCCCCCCCGGCCTGATTAACCGCATCATGGGGAGGTGCGACTCGTCTACTCCAGCTCTCCAATTCATTATGTTCAATAGCGTAAATCATAATGCGACACCCCGGTGCGGCCACGCGCCATTCGCCCCGTCGCGGCGGCCGACCGTATAATCCGTCCGTCAATTTCGCAGCCGGCCGGAGGGAATCGCCGCCGTCATGCCGATCAAGTACGCCCGCCGTCTCACCGACCGCCGTCGCTCGCGACAGAGCAACCGCCAGCTCGGCCTGTGCCTGGCCTTCATCGCCGGGGCGGCGAACGCCGGCGGCTTTCTCGCCGTGCAGCAGTACACCTCGCACATGACCGGCATCGTCTCCTCGATGGCCGACAACCTGGTGCTGGGCAAGACCGACCTGGTGCTGGGCGGCCTCGGCGGCCTGCTGTCGTTCATCGGCGGCGCCATCACCTCCACCCTGCTGATCAACTTCTCGCGCCGGCGCCGCCTGCACGGCCAGTTCGCCCTGCCGCTGCTGCTCGAGGCCGCCCTGCTGCTGTGCTTCGGCGTGCTCGGCGCATGGCTGATGGCGATTCCGGGCTTCTTCGTGCCGCTCACGGTGATGCTGCTGTGCTTCATCATGGGGCTGCAGAACGCCATCATCACCAAGCTCTCCAATGCGGAGATCCGCACCACCCACGTCACCGGGATGGTCACCGACATCGGCATCGAGCTGGGCAAGGCGCTCTATGTCAACCGCCACGCGCGCCCCGATCAGCTCCCGGTACGCGCCAATCGCGAGCGCCTGCGCATCAATGCGCTGCTGGTCGGCTGCTTCTTCGTCGGCGGGGTGAGCGGTGCCTTCGGTTTCCACCACTTCGGCTTTCTCGCCACCGTGCCGCTGGCGGCGCTGCTGCTGACCCTGGCGCTGGTGCCGGTGCTGGACGACCTGCGCCTGGCCTGGCAACTGTGGCGCCGCCGCCACTGAGGCGGCGCAACGCCGCGCCGGCGTGCTCCGCGTAGTCCGCCTGGGCGATAGGCAATGCACGGCCGGTCTGATAGATAGAGGGAGCGCCCTCGCAAACGGATGGACGAGATGAATCAACGCAAATGGATCACCCGCAGCCTCCTCCTCGCCGCGCTGGCCGGCGCCGGCTGGCTGGTCTGGCAGGGGCTGCAGCCCAAGGGTCTCGGCGATGGCTTCGTCAGCGGCAACGGGCGCATCGAGGCGACCGAGATCGACGTGGCCACCAAGCTGGCCGGGCGCATCGCCGCCATCGAGGTCGACGAGGGCACCTTCGTGCAGCCCGGCCAGGTGCTGGCGCGCATGGATACCACGGTGCTGCAGGCGCAGCTCAGCCAGGCCGAGGCCCAGGTACGCCAGGCGCAGAACGCCATCCACACCGCCCACGCGCTGGTCGCCCAGCGGGCAAGCGAGAAGGCCACCGCCGAAGCGGTGGTGCTGCAGCGCCAGGCCGAGCTGACCGCCGCGCAGAAGCGCCACCAGCGCACCGAGGCGCTGGTCAAGCGCAACGCCATGGCGCTGCAGCAGCTCGACGACGACCTCGCCGCCCTGCAGAGCGCCCAGGCCGCGCTGGCCGCGGCGCGCGCCCAGGTGCTCTCCGACCAGGCCGCCATCGAGGCCGCGCGCTCCCAGGTGATCGAGGCCGAATCCGCCGTCGAGGCGGCCAGGGCCACGGTGACCCGCCTGCAGGCCGACATCGACGACAGCGCGCTGAAGACCGACCGTGTCGCCCGCGTGCAGTACCGCGTAGCGCAGTCCGGCGAGGTGCTCGGCGCCGGCGGCAAGGTACTCAATCTGGTCGATCTGGCCGACGTGTACATGACCTTCTTCCTGCCCGAACGCCAGGCCGGCCTGGTGGCCATCGGCAGCGAAGTGCGCGTGGTGCTGGACGCCGCTCCAGAGTTCGTGATCCCGGCCCGGGTCAGCTACGTCGCCAGCGTCGCCCAGTTCACCCCCAAGACGGTGGAAACCGCCAGCGAACGGGAGAAGATGATGTTCCGCGTCAAGGCGCGCATCGACCCGGCGTTGCTGCGCAAGCATCAGGAGCAGGTGAAGACCGGCCTGCCCGGGGTCGCCTGGCTCAAGCTGGATGAGACGCTCGAGTGGCCGGCGCAGCTGCAGGTCAAGGTTGCGCCGTGAGCGACATGCCACGGACGGTCGCCCGGCTGCAGCAGGCCGGCCTCACCTACGGTCGTACCCACGCGCTGGACGACGTCAGCCTGGAGATACCGGCGCAGCGCATGGTCGGCCTGATCGGCCCGGACGGCGTCGGCAAGTCCAGCCTGCTGGCGCTGGTCGCCGGCGCCCGGCAGATCCAGCGAGGCACCATCGAGGTGCTCGGCGGCGACATGGCCGACAAGGACCACCGCCGCGCGGTCTGCCCGCGCATCGCCTACATGCCCCAGGGGCTGGGCAAGAATCTCTACCCGACGCTGACGGTGTTCGAGAACCTCGAATTCTTCGCCCGCCTGTTCGGCCAGGCCCGCGCGGAGCGGCGCTGGCGCATCGACGAACTGACCCACAGCACCGGCCTGCACCCGTTCCTCGAGCGCCCGGCCGGCAAGCTGTCCGGCGGCATGAAGCAGAAGCTCGGCCTGTGCTGCGCGCTGATCCACGACCCTGACCTGCTGATCCTCGACGAACCGACCACCGGCGTCGATCCGCTGTCGCGCAACCAGTTCTGGGAGCTGATCGAGCGCATCCGCGCCGGCCGCCCACAGATGAGCGTGCTGGTGGCCACCGCCTACATGGACGAGGCGCAACGCTTCGACCATCTGGTGGCGATGGACGCCGGCCGGGTGCTGGCCACCGGCACGCCGGCCGAGCTGCTCGCCCGCACCCACAGCACCAGCCTGGAGGAGGCCTTCATCCGCCTGCTGCCGGAAGAACGGCGCCAGCATCACCAGGCACTGGTGATCCCGCCGCGCCAGGCCAGCGACAGCATCGCCATCGAGGCGCACGGCCTGACCATGCGCTTCGGCGACTTCGTGGCGGTCGACCGGGTGAACTTCCGCATCGAGCGCGGGGAGATCTTCGGCTTTCTCGGCTCCAACGGCTGCGGCAAGACCACCACCATGAAGATGCTCACCGGCCTGCTGCCGGCCAGCGCGGGCGAAGCCCTGCTGTTTGGCAAGCCGGTGGACCCGCACGACCTGCAGACCCGCCAGCGGGTCGGCTACATGTCGCAGGCCTTCTCGCTGTACAGCGAACTGAGCGTGCTGCAGAACCTCGAACTGCACGCACGGCTGTTCCACATTCCGTCGGAGCGCCGCGCCGCGCGCATCCGCGAGATGCTCGAGCGCTTCGAACTCGCCGACGAGGTGGACAGCCTGCCCGACAACCTGCCGCTCGGCGTGCGCCAGCGCCTGTCGCTGGCGGTGGCGGTGATCCACCAGCCGGAGATCCTGATCCTCGACGAACCCACCTCCGGGGTCGATCCGATCGCCCGCGACGGCTTCTGGGAGCTGCTGATCCAACTGTCGCGCGAGGAAGGGGTGACCATCTTCATCTCCACCCATTTCATGAACGAGGCGCTGCGCTGCGACCGCATCTCGCTGATGCACGCGGGCAAGGTGCTGGACAGCGACACGCCGCAGGCGCTGATGGCCAGGCGCGGCCTGCCGACCCTGGAGGCGACCTTCATCGCCTACCTGGAGGATGCCCTGGCCGGTGACGCGGACACCCGGGAGGCCAGCCATGCCGCTGCTGCCGCCGCCCGCCCGGCACCGAGCCGGCTCGCCGGCAGCGCCGAACAGCACGCGCGCTTCAGCCTGCGCCGCCTGCTCAGCTACAGCCGCCGCGAGGCCATCGAGCTGCGCCGCGACCCGGTGCGCGCCCTGCTGGCGATGCTCGGTACCGTGCTGCTGATGTTCATCATGGGCTACGGCGTCAGCTTCGACGTGGAGAATCTGAGCTACGCGGTGCTCGATCGCGACCAGACCACCACCAGCCAGAGCTACCTGCTGAACATCGCCGGCTCGCGCTACTTCATCGAGAAGGCGCCGCTACACAGTCACGCCGAGCTCGACCGGCGCCTACGCAGCGGCGAGATCAGCCTGGCCATCGAGATCCCGCCCGGCTTCGGTCGCGACCTCAAGCGCGGCGACCGTCCGCAGGTGGCGTTCTGGATCGACGGCGCCATGCCGGTGCGCGCCGACACCATCAAGGGCTACGTGCAGGGCCTGCACGCCAGCTACCTGCAGGAGCTGGCCCGCGAGGCCGGGGTCGACGCGACCCAGCCGGCCGAGGTGGCCATCCGCTACCGCTACAATCCCGACGTGCAGAGCCTGCCGGCCATGGTGCCGGCGATGATCCCGATCCTGCTGATGATGATCCCGGCGATGCTCACCGCCCTCGGCGTGGTGCGCGAGAAGGAGCTGGGCTCGATCACCAACTTCTACGTCACGCCGACCACCCGCCTGGAGTTCCTCCTCGGCAAGCAGCTGCCCTACGTCGGCCTCGCGATGATCAACTTCTTCACCATGGTGCTGCTGGCCGTCTACGTCATGGGCATCCCGCTCAAGGGCAGCCTGCTGACCCTGAGCCTCGGCGCCCTGCTCTACATCATCTGCTCCACCGGCCTGGGCCTCTTGATGTCGTCGATCCTGCACAGCCAGATCGCGGCGATCTTCGGCACCGCCATCGCCACCCTGCTGCCGGCGATCCAGTTCTCCGGACTGACCCACCCGGTGTCGGCGCTGGAGGGCGCCAGCGCCTTCATCGGCCAGCTGTACCCGACCAGCCACTTCCTGATCATCAGCCGCGGGGTGTTCTCCAAGGCGCTCGACCTGGGCGAGCTGCTGCCCTACTTCCTCCCCCTGCTGCTGGCCATCCCGGTGCTGACCCTGGCCAGCGTTGCCGGCCTGCGCAAGCAGGAGAAGTGACATGCGCGCCCTGTCCAACATCCTCCAGCTCGGCCTCAAGGAACTGCGCAGCCTGTATCGCGACCCGGCGCTGGTGGTGCTGATCGTCTACTCGTTCACCCTGGCGATCTACTCCAGCGCCACCGCCATTCCCGAGGCGCCGCACCGCGCCACCATCGCGGTGGTCGACGAGGACCGCTCGCCGGTCTCGCAGCGCATCCTCAACGCCTTCCAGCTGCCCTACTTCGTGCCGCCGGTATACATCGACCACGCGCAGATGGACGGCGGCATGGACGACGGTCGCTACACCTTCACCCTCGACATCCCCCCCGGCTTCCAGGAAGACCTGCTCGCCGGGCGCCAGCCGGCCATCCAGCTCAACGTCGACGCCACCCAGGTCAGCCAGGCATTCACCGGTGCCGGGCACATCCAGCAGATCATCGCCGCCGAGGTGGCCGAGTTCGTCCAGCGCTACCGCAGCGCCGAAGCGCTGCCGGTGGAGGCGGTGGTGCGCACCGCCTTCAACCCCAACCTGACCCGCGCCTGGTTCGGCGCGGTCAACGAGGTGGTCAACCAGATCACCATGCTGGCGATGATCCTCACCGGCGCCGCGCTGATCCGCGAACGCGAGCACGGCACCATCGAGCACCTGCTGGTGATGCCGGTGACCCCGGTCGAGATCATGCTCGGCAAGGTCTGGGCGATGGGCCTGGTGGTGCTCGCCGCCGCGGCCTTCTCGCTGGCCTTCGTGGTGCGCGGCTGGCTGGACATCCCGCTGCAGGGCTCGCTGGCGCTGTTCATCGGCGGCGCCGCGCTGCACCTGTTCGCCACCACCTCGATGGGCATCTTCTTCGGCACCGTGGCACGCTCGATGCCGCAACTGGGCCTGTTGACCATCCTGGTGATGATTCCGCTGCACATCCTCTCCGGCGGCGTCACCCCGCGCGAGAGCATGCCCGAACTGGTCCAGCAGGTGATGCTGGTCGCCCCCACCACCCATTTCGTCCAGCTCGCCCAGGCCATCCTGTTCCGCAGCGCCGGCGCCGACATCGTCTGGCCGCAGCTGCTGGCCCTGGCGACCATCGGTGCGGCCTTCTTCGCCGCGGCCCTCGGCCGCCTGCGCAAGTCGCTGCAGTGATGGATACTTGGCACATCAGGTCATGAGGAAGCACACCTTGAAACGGACTCCCGGCCTCGCCCGCCGACTGGCGCTGGCCATCGCCCTCGCCGCCTGCCCCGCCCTCCTTCCGGCGGCCGAGCAGCCCGCGCCATCGACCCGCGTCGACCTGTTCGGCGTCTACCTCGAAGCCATGCGCAACAATGCCGACCTCGCCGCGGCCCGCGCCGACTACGAGGCGCGCAAGGAAGCGGTGCCGCAGGCCCGCTCCGCCCTGCTGCCGCAGCTCAACGGCGGCGCCAACCTCGCCGACAGCCGCACCCAGCTCGACCAGCCGGCCCTCGACCTCGAACGCAGCGGCCTGCTCTACCAGGCCAGCCTGAGCCAGGCGCTGATCCGCGCCGACCGCTGGTTCCAGCTGCAGGCCGCCAAGGCGGTGAGCTCCCAGGCCGCGCTGGAGCTGTCGGCGGTGGAGCAGAACCTGATCCTGCAGAGCGCCGAGGCCTACTTCGGCGTGCTGCGCGCCCAGGACACCCTGGCCGCGACCCGCGCCGAGGAAGCCGCCTTCCAGCGTCAGTACGAGCAGGCCAGCGCACGCTTCGAGGTGGGCCTGTCCGACCGTACCGAGGTACTGGAGACCCAGGCCGGACGCGACACCGCGCGCGCCAACCGGCTGATCGCCGAACGCCGGGTGGAGGACGCCTTCCAGGCGCTGACCACCCTCACCGACCGCCAGTACCGCTTCGTCGAGGGCATCCGCCACGAGCTGCCGATCAACCCGCCGGCGCCCAACGAGCCGGACAGCTGGGTCGACACCGCCATGCAGCGCAACATCCTGCTGCAGGCCAGCGCCTATGCGGTGAGCGGCGCCGAGCAGACCCTGCGCCAGCGCAAGGCCGGCCATGCGCCGACCCTCGACCTGGTGGCGCAGTACCAGAAGGGCGACAACGACAGCCTGGGCTTCACTAACAGCGGCCTGGGCGTCGGGCCGAGCTACAGCGGCGACGCCGAGCAGCAGAGCATCGGCCTGCAGCTGAACATCCCGCTGTTCAGCGGCGGCCTGACCAGCTCCCAGGTGCGCGAGGCCTACCAGCGCCTCAGCCAGAGCGAACAGCTGCGCGAGAGCCTGCGCCGCCAGGTGGTGCAGAACACCCGCGACTCCCACCGCGCGGTGAACAGCGCGGTGTCCCAGGTCGAGGCGCGCAAGCAGGCGATCGTCTCCAGCAGCAGCGCGCTGGAGGCCACCCAGCTCGGCTACGAGGTGGGCACGCGCAACGTCGTCGACGTGCTGGACGCCCAGCGCCAGCTTTACAGCGCCGTGCGCCTGTACAACGAGGCGCGCTACGGCTACCTCCTCGAGCAGCTGCGCCTCAAGCAGGCGGCCGGCATCCTCAGCCCGGACGACCTGCAGGAGCTGTCGCCCTGGCTCAAGCCCGACTACGACCCGGATCGCGACTTCCTGCCGCCGATGGACAGCGGAGCAAGCGACGGACAGCCCGGGAGCGCCACGCAAGGCTGACTATACTGGCCGGGTACTGGAGCTGGCCGCGAGGATACCGCCATGACCACCCTCTCCCACGCCCACTGCGACGCCTGCCGCGCCGACGCGCCGCAGGTGACGGAGGCCGAACTGGCCGAACTGATCCACGAGATTCCCGACTGGAACATCGAGGTGCGCGATGGCGTGATGCAGCTGGAGAAGGTGTTCACCTTCCCCGACTTCCAGCGCGCACTGAACTTCACCAACGCGGTCGGCGCCATCGCCGAGATGGAGGGCCACCACCCGGCGCTGCTCACCGAGTGGGGCAAGGTCACGGTGACCTGGTGGACGCACAAGATCGGCGGCCTGCACCGCAACGACTTCATCATGGCGGCGCGCACCGACCAGGTGGCGCAGCACAGCGAGAACCACCACCCCTGATACGACGAGGCCGCCCTGCGGCGGCCCCTCGAACAACTCAGCGCAGCGGCGTCGCGGCCGCCCGGCCGGCCAGCGACTGCTTGAGCCGGTAGCACAGGGCGATCACCACCAGCCACAGCGGAATGGCGTACACCGACAGGCGAATGCCCTCGATCTGCCACATCACCACCAGGATCAGCCCCAGGAAGGCCAGGCACAGGTAGTTGCCCAGCGGATGCCACAGCGCCTTGAACGCCGGCTGCACGCCTTCGCGCACCTTGGCGGCGCGGAACTTCAGGTGGGTCAGGCTGATCATAGCCCAGTTGATCACCAGCGCCGCCACCGTCAGCGCCATCAGCAGTTCCAGCGCCCCGGTCGGCAGCAGGTAGTTGACCAGCACGCACAGCAGGGTGATCAGCGCCGACACGCCGATGGCCAGCACCGGTACGCCGCGCCGGTTCAGGCGCATGAACTGCCGCGGCGCATCGCCCTGCTCGGCCAGGCCGTAGAGCATGCGGCTGTTGCAGTAGACGCCGCTGTTGTACACCGACAGCGCGGCGGTCAGCACCACGAAGTTGAGCACGTGGGCCGCGGCATCGCTGCCGATCAGCGCGAAGATCTTCACGAACGGGCTGCCGCTGTAGGGGTCACCGGCGCTGCTGATGCTCTCCAGCAGCGCGTCCCACGGGTACAGGCTGAGCAGCACCGCCAGCGCGCCGACGTAGAAGATCAGGATGCGGTAGACCACCTGGTTGATCGCCTTGGGGATCACCTTCTTCGGCTCGGCCGCCTCGGCGGCGGTGATGCCGACCAGCTCCAGGCCGCCGAAGGCGAACATGATGAAGGCCAGCGACATCACCAGCCCCTCGAAGCCGTTGGGGAAGAAACCGCCGTGCGCCCACAGGTTGCTGACCGCCGCCTGCTCGCCGCCACTGTCGGTGGCCAGCAGGTAGATGCCGAGGATGATCATGCCGACGATGGCCGCCACCTTGACGATGGCGAACCAGAACTCGGCCTCGCCGAACATCTTCACGTTGGTCAGGTTGATCGCGTTGATCAGCACGAAGAACACCGCCGCCGTCGCCCAGGTCGGCACCTCCGGCCACCAGAACTGGATGTACTTGCCGACCGCGGTCAGCTCGGACATGCCCACCAGGATGTACAGCACCCAGTAGTTCCAGCCGGACAGGAAGCCGGCGAAGCTGCTCCAGTAGTTGTGCGCGAAATGGCTGAACGAGCCGGCCACCGGCTCCTCGACGATCATCTCGCCGAGCTGGCGCATGATCAGGAAGGCGATCAGCCCGGCGATGGCATAGCCGAGGATCATCGACGGCCCGGCCTTCTGCAGCACCCCGGCCGAGCCGAGGAACAGGCCGGTGCCGATGGCGCCGCCGAGCGCGATCAGCTGGATGTGGCGGTTTTTCAGGCTGCGCTGCAGTTCGCCCTGATGTGGAGTTGCGTGGGTCATCGATCACCTTCTGACCGGAGTGGCACCGCCGCGGTCGTGGCGCAGCGGCTCATGGAAAGCGGCCGACCCGGTTGGGCACGGCGCGGGCCGCGGATTGTACAACGGTAGCTGCGCGCAGGCCTGACTGCCGGGCGTTCTGCGTTACACTGCCGGCGTCTTCGTCCCGGATTTCCCCCTTCATGCCCGATCGCCAGCGCCTGTATCAGATCCTCTTCCTCGGCCTGCCGATCATCGGTGGCATGCTCAGCCAGAGTCTGATCAACCTGGTCGACGCGGCCATGGTCGGGCACCTGGGGGAAAAGGCGCTGGCCGGGGTGGGCCTGGGCAGCTACGCCAACTTCGTCGCGGTGTCGCTGATCATGGGCCTCGGTTCGGCGGTGCAGGCGCTGGTCGCGCGGCGGCGCGGCGAGGGCCGGCTGCTGGAGGAAGCGACGCCGCTCAACGCCGGCCTGGCAATGGCCCTGCTGGTCGGCCTGCCGCTCGGCCTCGCCTGCTGGCTGCTCGCGCCGCAGATCATCGACCTGCTGACCCAGGACCCGGAGGTCGCCGGCATCGCCCGCGAGTACTTCCAGTGGCGGGTGCTGGCGGTCGCCGCGGTGGGCCTGAACTTCTCGTTCCGCGGCTTCTGGAACGGCAGCCACCGCTCGGGCATGTACCTGCGCATCCTGCTCGGCATGCACCTGTTCAACGCCGCGCTGAGCTACTGCCTGATCCACGGCCTGCTCGGCCTGCCGCGCATGGGCGCGGAAGGCTCGGGGCTGGGCACCTGCATCGCCCTCTACCTCGGCTCGCTGGTCTACCTGGTGCAGACCTGGCGGGTGGCGCGCAACGGCGGCTTCCTGCGCGGGCGGCCGCAGGCCATCGAGTTCCGCGTGCTGCTGCGCCTGGCGCTGCCCAACTCGCTGCAGCAGTTCCTGTTCGCCACCGGCATCACCCTGCTGTTCTGGATCATCGCGCAGATCGGCAGCGCCGAGCTGGCGGTGGCCCATGTGCTGATCAACCTGACCCTGCTGCTGATCCTGCCGGCCATCGGCCTGGGCATGGCAGCCACCACCCTGGTCAGCCACAGCCTCGGCGAGGGTGACGTGGAGGCCGCGCACCGCTGGGGCTGGGAGGTGGTGCGCATCGCCGCCCTGGGCCTGACGCTGCTCGGCATTCCCTTCTGGCTGTTCCCCGAGGCGATCCTCGGCCTGTTCGTCAACGATCCGCGGCTGATCGAGCTGGGTACCTGGCCGCTGCGCCTGACCGGCCTGTGCATGGTGCTGGACTGCGCCTCGCTGGTGCTGACCCAGGCGCTGCTCGGTGCCGGCGCCAGCCGCACGGTGATGGCGGTGAGCCTGGGCAACCAGTGGCTGTTGTTCCTGCCGCTGGCCTACCTGATCGGTCCGGTGCTCGGCTACGGTCTGCTGGCGATCTGGGCGCTGTACATGCTGCAGCGCGGCTTCGCCTCGCTGCTGTTCGCCGTCATGTGGCAGAAGCGCGACTGGGCGCGCATCGAGTTGTAACTTGCGCAGCGGCGCAACGCCGGCAAAGCTTGCAGGAGCAATCGCAGTGGAGCCAGCCATGAACGACGAGCGCAAACCCCATGACGAGCCGGGCGAGCCCCCCCTCACCCTGCGCGAGATGCTGCAGAGCGTGCTGGCCGCCGCCTTCGGCGTGCAGAGCAACAAGAACCGCATGCGCGACTTCGGCCGCGGCAAGCCCAGCCACTTCATCATCCTCGGCCTGCTGTTCACCGGCCTGTTCGTGCTGGTGCTGTTCGCCGTGGTGCGCCTGGTGCTCGGTCTCAGCGGCGTCGCGTAACGCTGCTCAGTGCCCGGCGACCCAGAAGATCGCCGTCGCCACCACGATGCAGATCAGGCTCAGCGCCGCCCAGGCATCCACACGGCTGTCCGCCACCGCCACCATCACCCTGCTTTCCCGCTCCCGTTCGTCCCGCTGCATGACCGTTCCTCCGGGTTGTGTCTGTACTCAGTCAAGCCAGCCCACCACCAAAGTTCAAGGCGCCACGCCCGTCGGTTGCCGCCGTTGGCGGCTATTAAAGTGTTAAGATTTGCAGCCTGTTTCGTACGAATGAATCAGCGCCTTCGCCCCATGCGCCACCTACCCGTGTTCCGGTTCGACCTGCGGCGCCTGATCCTGCTGCTGACGGTCGCCACCGCGCTGCTCACCCTGGCCAACACCTTCCACGCCAGCTACCAGGTGCAGCGCAGCCTGCTGATCGGGCAGACCCTGGAAGCCAACCGGGTGTACGCCAGCAAGCTGGCGGAAAGCACCGAAGTGCTGCTCGCGGTGACCCACCAGCAACTGGCCTGGAGCGCCACACAGCTCGCCGCCGAACTCGATCAGCCGCAGCGTGCGGCAGCGGAGGCCGAACGCCTGAAGCAGCAGTCGGAGATCTTCAACTCGGTGTATGTCGTCAATGCCGAGCGCAAGGTCCTGGCCATCGCCCCGGCAGCGCTGAATAGCACCGACAGCATCCTCAGCACCGCCGGCGCCATCGAGGCCGTCGACAAGCGCCAGCCGCTGGTCAGCCAGCCATATATTTCCGTCACCGGGCACCTGGAGGTGATGATCGCCCACCCGATCTTCGCCGCGGACGGCCGCTATCTCGGTTATGTCGGCGGCAGCATCCACCTACGCGAACAGAACATCCTCAACCACCTGCTCGGCGAACACTTCTATCGCGACGGCTCCTACATCTATGTGGTCGACCGCGCAGGACGGCTGCTCTACCACCCCGATAGCGAGCGCCTCGGCAACCTGATCGACGACAACCCGGCGGTCGACGCTTTGATCGACGGGCAGAGCGGCAGCCGGCGGCTGACCAACTCGCTGGGCATCGACATGCTCGCCGGCTACGCGCCGATCGCCTCCATCGGCTGGGGCGTGGTCGCCCAGAGCCCCACGCTCGGCACCCTGAAGCAACTGGATGGCCTGATGCTCGGCATCCTGCAGCACGCGCTACCCCTCTCGCTGCTCAGTCTGCTGGCCATCTGGTGGCTGTCGCGGCTGATCTCCCAGCCGCTCTGGCAGATGGCCAGCAAGGTGCGCGCCATGGACTCGCAGGCCACCGCGGCGCAGATCGGCACCGTCAGGACCTGGTATTTCGAGGCCGCCGAGCTCAAGCGCGCCCTGCTCGCCGGGCTCGCGCGGCTCGACCGCAAGATCGACCGGCTCAGCCTTGCCAGCATGACCGACCCGCTCACCGGGCTGTACAACCGCCGCGGCCTGCAGCTCACCCTCGAGCAGTGGCAGGCCTGCGGGCAGCCGTTCGCGGTCATCGCCCTGGATATCGACCACTTCAAGCAGGTCAACGACACCCACGGTCATGCCAAGGGCGATCTGGTGCTGCAACAGCTGGCGGGGCTGATGCGCGAGAATTCGCGCGAGCTCGACGTGCTCTGCCGCATCGGCGGCGAGGAGTTCGTCATGCTGCTGCCGGGCACCGCCCTGGACGCCGCCGCGCGGGTGGCCGAACGCCTGCGCCTGTGCATGACCGACTGCGCCGAGCTGGACTGCGGCTCGATCACCCTGTCCCTCGGCGTGGCCCACTGGCCGGACAGCAGCACCGACATCGACCAGGTGCTGGCGATGGCCGACCAGGCGCTGTACGACGCCAAGCGCCGCGGGCGCAATCTGGTCGTGCATGCCGAACCGGGTGCGCAGCAGACCGCCACAGACTGATCGAGCCGGCGGTCGTTATCTATTCCGGTTATGTACATATAGTTATTCTTCACTTTCTTGCATAAATGCGAGCTGCTATCGTGCCCGCCACTCCACCGGAGTGCGTCGCCGTGCGCGTCGCAGACGCACCACGCAGACCGGCAGCCCCGCACCGGCCCGGTTCGCTGACAGCCTGAGAGCAGAGAATTACATGTACGTATACGACGAGTACGATCAGAGGATCATCGAGGAGCGCGTCGCGCAGTTCCGCGATCAAACCCGCCGCTTCCTGACCGGCGAGCTGAGCGAAGAGGAATTCCGCCCGCTGCGTCTGCAGAACGGTCTGTATGTGCAGCGCCACGCGCCCATGCTGCGCGTCTGCGTGCCCTACGGCCTGCTGTCCGCGCCGCAGCTGCGCATGCTGGCCAAGCTGGCCCGCGACTACGACAAGAACTACGCCCACATCAGCACCCGTCAGAACGTCCAGTACAACTGGCCGAAGCTGGAAGACGTGCCGGACATGCTCGCCGAGCTGGCCAGCGTGCAGATGCACGCCATCCAGACCAGCGGCAACTGCATCCGCAACGTCACCACCGACCAGTTCGCCGGCGTCGCCCCCGACGAGGTGATCGACCCGCGTCCGTGGTGCGAGATCATCCGCCAGTGGGCCACCTTCCACCCGGAATTCGCCCACCTGCCGCGCAAGTTCAAGATCGCGGTGAACGGCTCGGCGGCCGACCGCGCAGCCATCGAGGTGCACGACATCGGCCTGGAGCCGGTGCACAACGCCGCCGGCGAGCTGGGCTTCCGCGTGCTGGTCGGCGGCGGCCTGGGCCGTACCCCGATCGTCGGCAGCTTCATCAACGAATTCCTGCCCTGGCAGCACCTGCTGACCTACCTGGAAGCCATCCTGCGCGTGTACAACCGTTACGGTCGCCGTGACAACAAGTACAAGGCGCGGATCAAGATCCTGGTCAAGGCGCTGACCCCGGAAGTGTTCGCCGAGCGCGTCGCCGCCGAGTGGGCACACCTCAAGGACGGCCCGGCCACCCTGACCCAGGCAGAACTCGACCGCGTCGCCCAGCACTTCGTCGACCCGGCCTACCAGGCCCTGCAGGACCAGAGCGCCGCCCTCGCCGCCCTGGACGCTGAGCACCCGGGCTTCGCCCGCTGGCGTTCGCGCAACGTGGCCGGCCACAAGAAGCCAGGCTACGCCGCCGTGACCCTGTCGCTCAAGCCGACCGGTATCGCCCCCGGCGACGTCACCGACAAGCAGTTCGACGCCATCGCCGACCTGGCCGAGCGCTACAGCTTCGGCGAGGCGCGCACCAGCCACGAGCAGAACATCATCCTCGCCGACGTCGAGCAGTCCCAGCTGTTCGCCCTGTGGGGCGAGCTGCGCGAACTGGGCCTGGCCACGCCGAACATCGGCCTGCTGACCGACATCATCTGCTGCCCGGGCGGCGACTTCTGCTCGCTGGCCAACGCCAAGTCGATCCCGATCGCCGAAGCCATCCAGCGCCGTTTCGACGACCTCGACTACGTGTTCGACCTCGGCGAGATCGACCTGAACATCTCCGGCTGCATGAACGCCTGTGGTCACCACCACATCGGCAACATCGGCATCCTCGGCGTCGACAAGAAGGGCGAGGAGTTCTACCAGGTGTCGCTGGGCGGCGAAGCCGGCCGCAACGCCAGCCTCGGCCAGATCCTCGGCCCGTCCTTCGCCCAGGACGACATGGCCGACGTGATCGCCAAGATCATCGAGGTGTACGTCGGTCAGCGCAACGAGGAAGAGCGCTTCATCGATACCTTCCGCCGTATCGGCATCGATCCCTTCAAGGAACGCGTCTATGCAAAGAATCATTAAGAACGGCGAAGTCATCGACGAGCGCTGGCACCTGCTGCCGGCCGACGCCACCCTCGACGGCATCTCCAACAGCGACGACCTGATCGTGCCGCTGGGCCTGTGGCTGGAGTCCAGCCACGCCCTCAAGGTGCGCGACGGCGGCCTGGGCGTGTGGCTGCAGAGCCACGAGCAGATCGAGGAGATCGTCGACGACCTGAAATACTTCAAGGTCATCGCCCTCGACTTCCCGGTGTTCACCGACGGCCGCCACTTCTCCAGCGCCCGCCTGCTGCGCGAGCGCTACGGCTATCAGGGCGAGATCCGCGCCATCGGCGACGTGCTGCGCGACCAGATCTTCTTCATGCACCGCTGCGGCTTCGATGCCTTCGCCGTGCGCCCGGATCGCGACCCGGAAGACGCCCTCAAGGGCCTGTCGGACTTCTCGGTGACCTACCAGACCGGTGTCGACCAGCCGCAACCGCTGTTCCGCCGCCGCTGAGTTTCGACCTCGCTGTCAGCAAAAAGCCCCGCAATGCGGGGCTTTTTGCTGTGTGCGGCTGGTGAATGGCCGTAGGGTGCGCCTCAGTCGATGCGCACCAGCATGCGCCCGACCATGCGCCCGGCCAGCATGCGCCTGATCTCCTCGGGCAGCTCGTCGAGGCTGACCTCATGGCAGACCAGCTCCAGGTTGTCGAGCTTCCAGGGGCCGGCCAGTTTCTCCCACATCGCCGCCTTCACCGCGCGCGGCAGCTCCACCGAGTCGACCCCCAGCAGGTTGACCCCGCGCAGGATGAACGGCAGCACCGAGGCGCGACTCATCGCCGCGCTGGCGGTCAGCCCGCAGCAGGTGACGCTGGCACCGTACTGCAACGACTTCACCACGTTGAACAGGATGTCGCCACCGACGGTATCCACCGCCCCGGCCCAGCGCATGCGCAGCAGCGGCTTGTCGGCGCCGTCGCGCAGCAGGGTGCGGTCGATGATCTGCTGGGCACCCAGCCGGTTGAGGAACTCGGCCTGCTCCAGCTTGCCGGTGGACGCGGCCACCGTGTAGCCGAGCCGGGTCAGCAGCAGCACGGCGATGCTGCCCACGCCGCCGCAGGCGCCGGTGACCAGCACCGGCCCGGCCTCGCCGTCGAGGCCGACGTGCTGCAGCTTCTCGATGCACAGCCCGGCGGTCAGCCCGGCGGTGCCGAGCAGCATGGAGTCGCGCAGGGAGAGGCCGGCCGGGCAGCGCACCACCCAGGCCGCCGGCACGCGGATGTACTGGGCGAAGCCGCCGGCCGTGTTGGCGCCCAGGTCGTAGCCGGTGACTATCACCTCATCGCCCGGCTGGAACTCACCGGTCGCGCACTCCACCACCTCGCCGGCGGCGTCGATGCCGGGCGTGTGCGGATACTCCCGGGTCACCTTGCGATTGCCGCTCGCCGACAGCGCATCCTTGTAGTTGAGCGAGGAATAGCGCACGCGTATCAGCACCTCGCCCGGCGGCAGGTCGTCCAGCTCGCGCTGCACCACCGCCTGGTCGAATATCCCCGGGGCACTCTCGGTGACCCACAGGGCCTTGAAACTTGTCATCCTGCTCTCCTCGGCAGTCCGTCGATGGGTGGCCGCCAGCGGCGGCAGCGGACTGCTACTGCCAGAAACGGGGTTGTGACAGCCGGCTCCACCAGCGCAGCAGCACGCCGTCGAGGACCTGGGCGGTCGCCAGGCCGACACGTTCCTGCAGGCTCTTCTTCTCGTGGTAGCGCAACTGGAAAAGCTCGGCGTGCTGGGCACGCTCGGCCAGGTATTCGTCGCTGGTCTTCAGTTCGTCGACCAGCTGCTTGCCCAGCGCCGCCTGGCCGAGCCAGACCTCGCCGGTGGCGATCTCGTCGATGGCCAACTGCGGCCGGTAGCGGGCGACGAAGTTCTTGAACAGCTCGTGGGTGGTCTCCAGGTCCTCCTGGAACTTCTCGCGGCCCTTGTCGGTGTTCTCGCCGAACACGGTCAGGGTGCGCTTGTACTCGCCGGCGGTGAGCACCTCGAAGTCGATGGCGTGCTTCTTCAGCAGGCGATGGAAGTTGGGCAGCTGCGCCACCACCCCGATCGAGCCGAGGATGGCGAAGGGCGCGGCGAGGATTTTCTCGCCGATGCAGGCCATCATGTAGCCGCCGCTGGCCGCCACCTTGTCCACGCACACGGTGAGCGGCACGCCGGCCTGACGGATGCGCGCCAGCTGCGAGGAAGCCAGGCCGTAGCTGTGCACCATGCCGCCGCCGCTTTCCAGGCGCACGACCACCTCGTCCTGCGGCGTGGCCAGGCTCAGCAGCGCGGTGACCTCGTGGCGCAGGTGCTCGCCGGCCGAGGCCTTGATGTCGCCGTCGAAATCCAGCACGTAGACGCGCGGCTTGTGCGCGCCGGACTTCTTCTCGGCCTTCTCCGTCTTGCTCTCTTCCTTGCGCAGGGCCTTGAGCTGCTCCTTGTCGAGCACGCTGTCCTGCAGACGCTCGCGCAGGGCCTTGTAGAAATCGTTGAGCTTGTGCACCTCGAGGTGCCCGCCGGAACGCCGGTCGCGGGACCGCAGTACAGCCACGGCGGCCAGCACGACGAGGATGGCCGCCAGCACGGTCACCGTCCTGGCGAGAAAGCCGGCATAGTCGGCAAGAAATTCCACGTTTGCTCCTTAGCGACAGGTCATCTGTGCGACGAGGTCAATGGCAAAGCATACCGGTGCAGCCCGGTGGCGGCCACCCGCAAGGTGGCCCGACGACCATCAGGATGGTCATACCAATGGCCGGATCTCCCGCCGTTGACAGCCCGCGGGCGACCACCCTACCCTCGCCGAGGGGCGGTCGACTGCCGGACCGCGCCAACCAGACCAAAAAGGACCCGTACATGAGCAGTGTCGCCCAAGTCATCGAAACCATGCAGAGCCGCTTCAACGCCAGCGCCGCCTCCGGTCTGGATCTGGTGTTCCAGTTCCAGATCGAGGACGCCGAAAACTACTACCTGGCGATCAACAACGGCACCTGCGCACTGCACCCGGGCGATGCCGATGAGCCCAACGTGACCCTGATCATGAACAGCGCCACCCTCAAGGGCATCCTCAAGGGCGAGATCAGCGGCATGGAGGCCTTCCTCGGCGGCAAGCTGCGCACCGAAGGCGACATGATGCTGGCCCTCAAGCTGGGCGAACTGTTCCCGTCCTGATCCCGGACGCGGGCAGAAAAAAGCCGGAGCCCATGCTCCGGCTTTTTCATTTGCGCCGCGGCGTCACAGCACCATCGCCGCCAGCCAGCCGAAGGCCAGCAGCGGCAGGTTGTAGTGCAGGAAGGTCGGCACCACGCTGTCCCAGATGTGGTTGTGCTGGCCGTCGACGTTGAGGCCGGAGGTCGGGCCGAGGGTCGAGTCGGAGGCCGGCGAGCCGGCGTCGCCCAGCGCACCGGCGGTGCCCACCAGGCTGACGATGGCCAGCGGGCTGAAGCCCAGCTCCACACCCAGCGGCACGAAGATCGCCGCGATGATCGGCACGGTGGAGAACGACGAGCCGATGCCCATGGTCACCAGCAGGCCGACCAGCAGCATCAGCAGCGCGCCGAGCGCCTTGCTGTTGCCGATCGCCCCGGCGGCGGCGTCCACCAGCGCCTTGACGTGGCCGGTCTCGCGCATCACCTCGGCGAAGCCGGCGGCGGCGATCATGATGAAGCCGATCATCGCCATCATCTTCATGCCCTCGGTGAACAGGCCGTCGGCCTCGCGCCAGCGCACCACCCCGGAGGCGGAGAACACCACGAAGCCGGCCAGCGCGCCGATGATCATCGAGTCCAGCCACAGCTGCACGGCGAAGGCCACCGCCACCGCCACGCCGGCGACCAGCAGGGTGCGCGGGCTGTAGCGGCGCTCCACCTGCTCCACCTGCTCGATCGCCGCCAGGTCGTACTGGCGCGGCTTGCGGTAGCTGACGAAGGCCAGCAGCAGGCCGCACAGCATGCCCAGCGCCGGGATCGCCATGGCCTGGGTGACACTGATGCCAGCCACGTCGACGCCGCTGCGGCTGACGTTGGCCAGCAGGATGTCGTTGAGGAAGATGCCGCCGAAGCCCACCGGCAGGAACATGTACGGGGTGATCAGGCCGAAGGTCAGCACGCAGGCGATCAGTCGGCGGTCGAGCTGCAGGCGGCTCATCACGTAAAGCAGCGGCGGCACCAGCAGCGGGATGAAGGCGATGTGGATCGGCAGGATGTTCTGCGACGCCACCGCCACCAGCAGCAGCAGGCCGAGCACCAGCCATTTCACCGCGGCACCGCCATTGGCCTCCTGGCGGCCGACCAGATGCAGCGCCCGGTCCGCCAGGGCGTGGGCCATGCCGGAACGGGCGATGGCCACCGCGAAAGCACCGAGCAGCGCGTAGGACAGGGCCACGGTGGCGCCGCCACCCAGCCCCTTGTTGAAGGCCGCCAGGGTGCCCTCGATGCCGAGACCGCCGGCCATGCCTCCGGCCAGGGCGCCGAGGATCAGGGCGACCACCACATGCACGCGGGCCAGGCTGAGTACCAGCATCAGGCCGACGGCGATGAGTACCGCGTTCATATCTTCACTCCAGATTTCGGGATCGCCCGCGGGCGAAAGGCCGGCACTCTGCCCAAAGGCCGCCTTCCTGTCAAAAGCGCTGGCCAGACGGCTCCGGCCGCAGCGCCATGAATGACCGACGCAAGCCACGGGGTAGGTCCGCGCGGTCCACACTGCAGCCCTGAGGCATGGCCTTCATACTTTATAATTATTAATTCTATGCATAGAACCAAAAAGCGCAGTAGGCTTGAACCACAGAATACCCCCAAGGGTATACAGACAACCACGGAGGAAGCCCCATGAACGCCCACGTCGAAGCCTTCTTCGATCCCGCCACCTACACCTACAGCTACGTGGTGAGCGACCCGACCAGCCGCCAGTGCGCGCTGATCGACCCCGTTCTGGACTACGACCCCGCCGCCGGGCGCACCTCGCACAAGAGCGCCGACCGCATGATCGCCTACGTGCGCGAGCACGGCCTGAGCGTGCAGTGGATCCTCGAGACCCACGTGCACGCCGACCACCTGAGCGCCGGCCACTACCTCAAGGAACAGCTCGGCGGCCAACTGGGCATCGGCGACCGCATCACCGTGATCCAGCAGACCTTCGGCAAGCTGTTCAACGCCGGGGCCGAGTTCGCCACCGACGGCCGCCAGTTCGACCACCAGTTCCACGACGACGAGGAGTTCCGCGTCGGCACCATCAAGGCCCGCGCCATCCACACCCCCGGCCACACCCCGGCGTGCATGACCTACCTGATCGGCGACGCCGCCTTCGTCGGCGACACCCTGTTCATGCCCGACTACGGCACCGCGCGCTGTGACTTCCCCGGCGGCGACGCACGCGCCCTGTACCGTTCGATCCACACCAAGCTGTTCAGCCTGGCGGACGCGACCCGCGTGTTCATGTGCCACGACTACAAGGCGCCGGGGCGCGACGAATACCTCTACGAAACGACCATCGGCGCTGAACGTGAGCACAACGTGCACATCCACGAGGGGGTCGGCGAAGAGGACTTCGTCGCCATGCGCCAGGCCCGCGACGCCACCCTCGGCATGCCGGCGCTGATCCTGCCCTCGGTGCAGATCAACATGCGCGCCGGCGAGCTGCCGCCGGCCGAGAGCAACGGCAGCCGCTACCTGAAGATCCCGCTCGACGTGCTCTGACGCCGCCCCGCACTCCAACGCAGAATGGAGAACGACAAGATGCAACCGATCAAGCGCCTGACCCCGTTCATCGCCGTGGCTGGCCAGCTCGAACCTGCCGACATGGGAGCCCTGGCCGCCAGCGGCTACCGCTGCGTGATCAACAACCGTCCGGACGACGAGGGCGAAGGCCAGCCCTCCAGCGCCACGCTGCGCACCGCGGCCGAGGCCTCCGGCCTGGAGTACCACCACCTGCCGGTGGTCTCCGGCCAGATCACCGACGAGGACGTCAGCGCCTTCCGCGAGCTGCTCGACCAGGTCAGGGGACCGGTGCTGGCCTTCTGCCGCACCGGCACCCGCTCGACCACCCTGTGGGCGCTGGCCGAGGCCCATCACCTGCATCCCGAGGCCCTGCTGGCCACCGCGAAGGAGGCCGGCTACGAGCTGGCCGCCCTGCAGCCGCGCCTCAAGCAGCGCTGGCAGACCCTGCCCAACCGGCCGCAGCCGGCGGCCGCCTACGCGCACACGCCGCGCTACGACGTACTGGTGATCGGCGGCGGCGCGGCCGGCTGCGCGGTCACCGCCAGCCTGCTCAAGCGCGACGCCGGCCTGCGCATCGCCATCGTCGAACCGCGCGACCAGCACTACTACCAGCCGGGCTGGACCCTGGTCGGTGCCGGGGTGTTCGACCGCGCGCGCACCGAGCGCGACATGGCCCGCTGCATCCCCGCCAAGGCGCAGTGGATCCGCGCCGCCGCGACGGCCTTCGAGCCGGAGCAGCAGCAGGTGGTGCTGGAGGACGGCAGCCGCCTCGGCTACCGGGCGCTGATCGTCTGCCCGGGGCTGAGCCTCAACTGGGATGCCATCGAGGGCGCCCGCGAGACCCTCGGCCGCAACGGCGTCTCCAGCAACTACGTGTTCGAACTGGCGCCCTACACCTGGCAGCAGGTGCAGGCCCTGCGCGGCGGCCGCGCACTGTTCACCCAGCCGCCGATGCCGATCAAGTGCGCCGGCGCACCGCAGAAGGCCATGTACCTGTCCTGCGACCACTGGCTGAAACAGGGCGTGCTGGGCAACATCCAGGTCGACTTCTGCTCGGCCGGCGCGGTGCTGTTCGGCGTCGCCGACTTCGTGCCGCCGCTGATGCAGTACGTCGAGCGCTACGGCGCCCACCTCCACTTCAACGAGACGCTGGTCAAGGTCGACGGCGAGGCGCACAAGGCCTGGTTCAAGGTCGCTGGCAGCGACGGCAGCAGCAGCCTGGTCGAGCGCGAGTTCGACTTCCTGCACATGGTGCCGCCGCAGCGCGCCCCGGAATTCATCCGCCAGAGCCCGCTGGCCAACGCCGATGGCTGGGTCGAGGCCGACCACGAGACCCTGCGCCATCCGCGCTACGGCAACATCTTCAGCCTCGGCGACGTGTGCGCCGCGCCCAATGCCAAGACCGCCGCGGCGGTGCGCAAGCAGGCGCCGGTGGTGGCCGAGAACGTCCACGGCGTGCTCGCCGGACGCGGTCCGCGGGCGATCTACGACGGCTACGGCTCCTGCCCGCTGACCGTCGAGCGCGGCAAGGTGATCCTCGCCGAGTTCGGCTACGGCGGCAAACTGCTGCCCAGCTTCCCTCTCGACCCGCGGGTACCGCGCCGCCTGGCCTGGGACCTGAAGACCAAGTGGATGCCCAGCATCTACTTCGACCTGATGCTCAAGGGCCACGAGTGGCTGGCCGAGCCGAAGCACCTGGACTTCGAACCACGCCCGGTGGAATCGCCCGCCGCCTGCGACTTTACCCAGGAGAAGAAGTGATGAACGAGCGGCTCGCCCGCTTCCTGCCGTGCCTGGAGTGGGCACGGCACTACGACCGCGAGGCAGCGGGCAAGGATGCCCTGGCCGCGCTGATCGTCACCCTGATGCTGATCCCGCAGAGCCTGGCCTACGCCATGCTCGCCGGGCTGCCGCCGGTCAACGGCCTGTACGCCAGCATCCTGCCACTGGTGGCCTACGCCCTGTTCGGCACCAGTCGTACCCTGGCGGTCGGCCCGGTGGCGGTGGTCTCGCTGATGACCGCCGCCGCGCTCGGCCCTCTGTTCGCCACGGGCAGCGCCGAATACGCCGGCGCCACCCTGCTGCTGGCCCTGCTCTCCGGTGTCCTGCTGCTGGCAATGGCGCTGCTGCGCCTGGGTTTTCTCGCCAACTTCCTCAGCCACCCGGTGATCTCCGGCTTCATCAGCGCCTCGGGCCTGCTCATCGCCCTCGGCCAGCTCAAGCACATCCTCGGCATCAGGATCGAGGGCGAAACCGCGCCGCAACTGCTTCACGGCCTGTATGGCGGCCTGCCCGCCACCCACCTGCCGACCCTGGCGATCGGCGGCGTGAGCGTGGTGTTCCTGTTCCTGGTGCGTAGCAGGCTCAGCGGCTGGCTGCAGGCCGCCGGCTTCACCCCACGCCTGGCCGGCCATCTGGCCAAGACCGGCCCGGTGGTCGCCCTGCTGGCCTCGGTACTGGTGGTCAGTCTGTTCGATCTGGCCAGCGCCGGCGTGCGCGTGGTCGGCGCCGTGCCCACCGGCCTGCCGGCGTTCAACCTGCCGCCGCTGGACCTGGCACTGGCACGTCAGCTGCTGCCGGCGGCGCTGCTGATCAGCCTGGTCGGCTTCGTCGAGTCGGTGTCGGTGGCGCAGACCCTGGCCGCCCAGCGCCGCCAGCGCATCGAGCCCAACCAGGAGCTGGTCGCCCTCGGCAGCGCCAACGTCGCCGCGGCGCTGAGCGGCGGCTTCCCGGTCACCGGCGGCTTCGCCCGCTCGGTGGTCAACTTCGACGCCGGCGCGCAGACCCCACTGGCCGGCGCGCTGACCGCCGTCGGCATCGCCGTCACCGTGCTGTTCTTCACTCCGCTGTTCCACAACCTGCCGCAGGCGGTGCTGGCCGCCACCATCATCGTCGCGGTACTCAGCCTGGTCGATCTCGGCGCGCTCCGGCGCACCTGGCGCTACTCGCGGCAGGACGCCGCCGCCATGGCCGCCACCATGCTCGGCGTGCTACTGATCGGCGTCGAGGCCGGCATCCTGCTCGGCGTCGGCCTGTCGCTGCTGCTGTTCCTCTGGCGCACCAGCAAGCCGCACATCGCCGTGGTCGGCCAGTTGCCGGGCAGCGAGCACTTCCGCAACGTCGAGCGCTTCGCCGTGGTGGAAAGCCCGCGGGTGCTGTCGGTGCGCGTCGACGAGAGCCTGTACTTCCCCAACGCGCGCTACCTGGAAGACCGCATCGCCGCGCTGGTCGCCCGCCATCCGCAGGTCGAGCACCTGGTGCTGATGTGCCCGGGGGTCAACCTGATCGACGCCAGCGCCCTGGAAAGCCTCAAGGCGATCAGCGTGCGCCTGCACGCCGCCGGCATCCAGCTGCACCTCTCCGAGGTCAAGGGCCCGGTGATGGACCGTCTCAAGCAGTCCGACTTCCTCGACCACTTCGGCGGCCGGGTGTTCATCAGCCAGTTCGAGGCGCTCGCCGAACTCGACCCGCAGACCACCCTGCAGGCCATCGCCCTGCGCCGCAACGGACTCCATGCCATTCCCACTCCACGACAGGAAAGCGACAGTGAAAAGCGCCCATGACCTGGTGGCCGAAGCCAAGGCCCGCATCCGTGAGATCGACCTCGACGCCGCCGACGCGGCGATCCGCGACGCCGACCTGCTGCTCGACGTGCGCGAGGCCGACGAATACCACGCCGGCCATGTTCCCGGCGCGGTGAACATTCCGCGCGGCCTGCTGGAGTTCAAGTTCAGCGCCACCCCGGAACTGTCATCCCGCGATCTGAAGATCGTGCTGTACTGCAAGACGAGCGGTCGCGCCGCGCTGGCCGCCTGCGCCCTGCACGACATGGGCTACCTGGACGTGCAGTCGATCGCCGGCGGCTTCGATGCCTGGAGCGCGGCCGGCAAGGCGGTGGTGACACCGAGCCTGCCGGCCTTCGAGTGACGGCGCTCGCCGGCACCCATGGATTCATCTCACCAAGGAGGCAATACCCATGCAGAAGAACGTTGGCGGCATCGACAAGATCGCCCGCATCCTGGTCGGCATCGCGCTGATCGTCTGGGCCATCGCCGGCGGCCCGGTCTGGGCCTGGATCGGCATCCTGCCGCTGGCCACCGGCCTGCTCGGCTGGTGCCCGGCCTACACTCTGCTCGGCATCAAGACCTGCCCGCTGAAGAAGTAGGCAGCCTGCACTGAGCCCTGCGGCCCCGGGATGACCGGCCGTCGGCGCTGCCCGTGCTACCAGGGGCGGCATGGGCGGTCGATGCCCGGCACTCGTCCTCGACCTGAACATCCGCGGTCAGGTCGTCGGCGCAGCGCCGATGGCCACCCTCGGCAGCCAATGGCTTGCGGAGCGGCTGAAGCCGACCCGCGTGGCGGAGAGCCGGGCCTCGACCGGCCATGCGGCGGTTGCAGGGGTGCGTGCGGCGCGGATGGTCTATGGTTGCACAAGAAAACAGGCGACAGATCCCGCGAGGAGCCCTCCCATGAAAGAGCGACTGGTGGAGCTGATTACCCTGATCAGTTCCGGATCCATGCGTGACGAAGACATCCAGCGCATTGCCGACGAAGCAGCCCGGGCCTATGCCGACCCACAGGCCTTCCTCGCGGCCAATCCGGGCATCGACCATGAGCCCGGCAGCCCGGTCCCGCTCGGCGAATCGGTACTGATCGACGGCCTGCCCGACGGCGTGCTGTTGCAGGCCAAGGGCGCCGACGAGCTGCTCCGGCAGATAACCGCCACCTTCGGCGCCGAGTCCGCCCTGCACCTCAAGGCCGACGAACTGGCCGGCGCCGAGTTGCTCGACGCACTGAAGCGCATCCAGATGGAGCTCAGCAGCCTGAATCCGGACGCCGGCGGCTACGAGCTGCTCGACTTCAGCGAGCCGCTGGAAACCGAGCTGCAGATGGTCCTGATCTATACCCGCGACCTGCCGCGGGTGATGGAGCTGACGATGGACCTCGGCATCTACGCGGCGCCGGCCTACGAGAGCCGCCTGACCGAACTGGGCGACGGCGAGGACGGCTGAGCCTTCACCCTCTCCGCCGGAGAGACTGTGCACCCTTGCCACCCGCCGCGGCGGGTGGCAGGGACAGTGCTCAGTAGAGGTAGTCGTTCTCGGTGGTCCGCTCACGGAACTCGCCGTAGTGCACCGCATCGCTGAACAGCAGCTCGCCGCTGATCTCGCCGGGCAGTACGTCCGCCGGGCAGAAGCCGTCGTTGCACGCCACGTCCACCACCCAGCAGCCGCGCATGAAGGTCACCTTGTAACCGTCCCGTTGCAGCGCAGCCTCGGCGCGCTCCAACGCCTCGCGCAGGTCGTTGGCGCCGACGTAGACGTTGACATGCGCCCCCAGAAAATCCCCCGCCGGAGACGGCCCGACCTCGGCGCCGACACAGAACAGATGGTTCTTCATTTGCACTCTCCTTCTGGCTCTCGGATTGACTTCACCTGTCGCCAGCCGGGGCCTTGCACCGCCGGCCGCAAAGAACTCAACGCAAGCATGGCACAGGTACAGGCTGCTGGTACGAAGTGCAAACCGATGCGGTGTTGCAAGCCACGACAGCCCCGGCAGGCCAGGTCGCTTCAACCACCCAGCGGCCGCAGTCCACGCGCGTAGTAGAACAGGAACAGATTCTGCAGCAGTTCCTTGAGCACCGACGGCTCGCTGCTGCTCAGGCTGGCCAGGTCCAGATCGCCCTGCTCCTGCAATTCGGCGATGGCCTGTGGGTCGAACTGGGCGCAGACCCGGCCGCTGTCGCGGTCGAGAATGCGCAGCCAGGGTTGCGGGCGGTCCAGCCAGGCATCGATCAGAAAGGTCATGGCAGCACTCCTGTGAGGAAACCTCAAATGAGATTAATTCCTATCTAAAGATTAGCCAAGTCCCTTGCATCCGCCGTTACAAAAAACGCCCGCCCCGGTCTGGCCGGAGCGGGCGCTCTGGGGTGCCTGGCGATCAGCCCTGACGGATCAGGTGGTCGAAGGCGGAGAGCGCGGCCTTGGCCCCCTCGCCGACGGCGATGACGATCTGCTTGTACGGCACGGTGGTCACGTCGCCGGCGGCGAACACGCCGGGCACGCTGGTCTGGCCCTTGGCGTCGACCACGATCTCGCCGAAGCGGGAGAGCTCCAGGGTGCCCTTCAGCCAGTCGCTGTTGGGCAGCAGGCCGATCTGCACGAAGATGCCTTCCAGCGCGACCTCGTGTACCGCGTCGTTGTGGCGGTCCTTGTAGACCAGCCCGGTGACCTTCTGGCCGTCGCCCTGCACCTCGGTGGTCTGCGCCATGGTGATCACGGTGACGTTGGCCAGGCTGCGCAGCTTGTTCTGCAGCACCGCGTCGGCGCGCAGCTGCTCGCCGAACTCCAGCAGGGTGACGTGGGCGACGATGCCGGCCAGGTCGATGGCCGCCTCGACGCCGGAGTTGCCGCCGCCGATCACCGCCACGCGCTTGCCCTTGAACAGCGGGCCGTCGCAGTGCGGGCAGTAGGCCACGCCGCGGCCTCGGTACTCCTGCTCGCCCGGCACGTTCATCTCGCGCCAGCGCGCGCCGGTGGCGAGGATCACGGTCCTGGCTTTCAGCTCGCCGCCGTTGTCGAACTGCACGGTGTGCAGGCCGTCGCCGGTTTCGGCCGGGATCAGCTTGCTGGCGCGCTGCAGGTTGATGATGTCGACCTCGTACTGGCGCACGTGCTCTTCCAGCGCGCGGGCCAGTTTCGGGCCTTCGGTTTCCGGCACCGAGATGAAGTTCTCGATGGCCATGGTGTCCAGCACCTGGCCACCGAAGCGCTCGGCGGCGACGCCGGTGCGGATGCCCTTGCGCGCGGCGTAGATGGCCGCCGAAGCGCCGGCCGGGCCGCCGCCGACCACCAGCACGTCGAAGGCGGTCCTGGCGTTGAGCTTCTCGGCGTCGCGGGCGCCGGCGCCGGTGTCCAGCTTGGCGAGGATCTCCTCGACGCCCATGCGGCCGGCGCCGAAGGATTCGCCGTTGAGGTAGACGCTCGGCACCGCCATGATCTGGCGCTGGTTCACCTCGTCCTGGAACAGCGCGCCGTCGATGGCCACGTGCTTGATGCGCGGGTTGAGCACCGCCATCAGGTTGAGCGCCTGCACCACGTCCGGGCAGTTGTGGCAGGACAGCGAGTAGTAGGTTTCGAACTGGTAGTCGCCGTCGAGCGCCTTGATCTGCGCGATCTGCTCGTCGGAAATCTTCGGCGGATGGCCGCCGACCTGCAGCAGGGCCAGCACCAGCGAGGTGAACTCGTGGCCCAGCGGGATGCCGGCGAAGCGCGGGCCGATCTCCTGGCCGTCGCGGCGGAAGCCGAACGAAGGCTTGCGTGCGTCCTGGCCTGCGGTGTTCAGGGCGATCTTGTCGCTCAGGCCGTTGATGTCCTCGAGCAGGGCGAGCAGCTCGCGGGACGTCTCACCGTCGTCCAGGGACGCGACGATCTCGAACGGCTGGGTGACCTTTTCGAGGTAGGCCTTCAACTGGGCTTTCAGGTTGGCGTCGAGCATGCTGGCAATATTCCTCTGCAAATCGGGGTTGATCTGTTTCAGATTAGGGGAGATGCCTGCCGTTGGGGTTGCCCGCGATCAGTGTTCAGGGTTGCCGAACGGTACTGTCGGGCTGGCTTGGCTGGCGGCTTGGCAAACATCCTACGACCGTCTGTCCGTCAATCCCATTTGATTGATTCAAGCCGTTCGATTGAACATTCCTATTGAAGCGCCGCCCGCCCGAGAAGCGCGTAACCGAGCAGCATGAGCAGCCAGCCGCCCAGCGGGTGGAACACCGTGCGCCACAACCGGCTGTACGGATCGAAGCCGACGCCGTGGATGAAGCCGCTGGAAATGCCCCACATCACCAGCATCAGCAGGCCGTGGCTGTAGCGGCCCTCGGCGTCGAGCATGGCGGCGGGATGGATCAGCAGCACCAGCGCCAGCGGCGCGGCGAGCAGCAGGGAGACCGCGCGGCTGCTGCCGCGCTGCAGCCAGGGACGGGGCTCAGCGGTCACCCGCATCGCCCTCGTCGAGGTCCTGGGTGGTTTCCAGCCACAGTGCGTTGACGATGCCGAAGCTGCAGGCCAGCAGCACGCCGAGAATCCAGGCGAAGTACCACATCTGTCGTTCTCCTTGGCCCGGGTGGGCACTGATCGAGTAGGGTGCGCTGCGCGCACCGGGAAACCGCCGAGCCCCATGGTGCGCATGGCGCACCCTACAGGCTCAGTACAACCCGTGCGGGTTGCTCTCGATGGTCTGGTCGGTCAGCCGGCCCCACATGCGGGTGTAGCACCACAGGGTGTAGAGCAGGATCAGCGGCACGAAGATGCCCGCCACCACCAGCATGATGCCCAGGGTCTTGTGGCTGGACACCGCGTCCCACACGGTCAGGCTCGACGCCGGGTCGAGACTCGACGGAAAGACGAAGGGGAACAGCGCAAAGCCCGCGGTGCAGAGGGTGCCGACGATGGCCAGGCTGCTGCCGAGGAAGGCCACGCCGCCGCGGTTGAACAGCGCACCGAGCAGCGCCAGCACGCCGCCGGCCAGGCCCGCCAGCGGGGCGAATCGGGTCAGCGGGTACTGCGCGTAGTTGGCCAGCCAGCCGCTGTTGTCCAGGCTCACCTGCTTGTGCAGCGGGTTGAGCGCCGCGCCAAGATCACCGAAGCCGCCGACCAGACTGAAGCCCTGGATGCCCAGCACCAGCCAGGTGCCGGCGGCGGCGAAGCTCAGCAGGTACGCCAGCGCGCACAGCTGGGTGGCCTGGCGCGAGCGCTGGTGCAGGTCGGCGTCGGTGCGCAGCATCAGCCAGGCGCCGCCGTGGGCGCACAGCATGCTCAGGCTGACCACTCCGGCGAGCAGGGCGAACGGGTGCAGCAGGGCGAAGAACGAACCCTCGTAGGTCGAGCGCATCAGCTCGTCGAGGCGGAACGGCAGGCCGAGGAACAGGTTGCCGAAGGCCACGCCGAACAGCAGCGCAGGCAGAGCGCCACCGACGAACAGCGCCCAGTCCCAGGCGCCGCGCCATTTCCGGTTCTCCAGCTTGCTGCGATAGTCGAAGCCGACCGGGCGGCAGAACAGCGCGAACAGCACCAGCAGCATCGCCCAGTACAGCCCGGAGAAGGCCACCGCGTAGACCATCGGCCAGGCGGCGAACAGCGCGCCGCCGGCGGTGATGAACCACACCTGGTTGCCGTCCCAGTGCGGGGCGATGGTGTTGATCGCCACCCGGCGCTCGTTGTCGGTCTTGCCGACGAAGGGCATCAGCGCCATGGCGCCCATGTCGAAGCCGTCGGTGAGGGCGAAGCCGATCAGCAGCACGCCGATCAGCACCCACCAGATGAGTTTCAGGGTTTCGTAATCGAACATGGCGATCTCTCCTCAGGCCCTGGCCGCTGGCGCGCCGGCCAGGCGCTCGAAGTGGTAGCGTCCGGTGTGCAGGCTGGACGGGCCGAGACGGGCGAACTTGATCATCAGGTACATCTCCACCACCAGCAGCAGGCTGTAGAAGGCGATCAGCGCGATCAGCGAGCCCCAGACGTCGCCGGCGCTCAGGCTGGAGGCCGACAGGTGGGTCGGCAGCACCTCGCCGATCGACCACGGCTGGCGACCGTGCTCGGCCACGTACCAGCCGGTCTGCGCCGCGATCCACGGCAGCGGCAGGCTGAGCAGCGCCCACTTGAGCAGCCAGGGCTTGCTCTCCTCGTTCTTCTTCGCCGAGGCCCAGAAGGCGCAGGCGAACAGCGCCAGCATCAGGAAGCCCGAGGCGACCATGGCGCGGAAGCTCCAGAACAGGCTGAACACGTGGGGAATGGTGTCCCTGGCGGCCAGCCGGATCTGCTCCTCGCTGGCATCGACCACGTTCGGCGTGTACTTCTTCAGCAGCAGGCCGTAGCCCAGATCGTGCTTGACCGCTTCGAAGGCAGCTATGGTTTCCGCGCTCTGGTCGCCGCCGCGCAGCCGTTCGAGCAGCGCGTAAGCGCCCATGCCGTTGCGGATGCGCAGCTCGTGCTCGGCGATCAGGTCCTTGATGCCCTTGACCTCCTCGTCCAGCGAGCGGGTGGCGATCAGGCCGAGCACCCAGGGAATCTTCACCGCGTAGTCGGTGCGCATCTCCTCCTGGTTGGGCAGACCGAACAGGGTGAAGCCGGCCGGCGCCGGGTGGGTCTCCCACTCGGACTCGATGGCGGCGAGCTTGGTCTTCTGCACGTCGCCGATCTCGTAGCCGGATTCGTCGCCGAGGACGATCACCGAGAGGATCGAGGCCAGACCGAAGGCCGAGGCGATGGCGAACGAGCGGCGGGCGAAGCCCAGATCGCGCTTCTTCAGCAGGTACCAGCTGGAGATCGCCAGCACGAAGATCGCCCCGGTGACGTAGCCGGCCGCCACGGTGTGCACGAACTTGACCTGCGCCACCGGGTTGAAGATCAGCGCGGCGAAATCGACCAGCTCCATGCGCATGGTCTGGTAGTTGAACTCGGCGCCGACCGGGTTCTGCATCCAGCCGTTGGCGATCAGGATCCACAGCGCCGACAGGTTGGAGCCCAGCGCCACCAGCCAGGTGACCACCAGGTGCTGCACCTTCGACAGGCGGTCCCAGCCGAAGAAGAACAGGCCGATGAAGGTGGATTCGAGGAAGAACGCCATCAGCCCCTCGATGGCCAGCGGCGCGCCGAAGATGTCGCCGACGTAGTGGCTGTAGTAGGCCCAGTTGGTGCCGAACTGGAACTCCATGGTCAGCCCGGTGGTGACGCCGAGGGCAAAGTTGATGCCGAACAGCTTGCCCCAGAACTTGACCATGTCCTGGTACACCTGCTTGCCGGTCATCACGTAGACCGACTCCATGATCGCCAGCAGGAAGGCCAGCCCGAGCGTCAGCGGCACGAACAGGAAGTGGTACATCGCGGTCATGGCGAATTGCAGACGCGACAGGTCGACGACGGCTTCCGAGATCATCTCGGCTCCTCCTCGTTCAGGGATGCGGGTGATGCGGGTGCGGTTTGCGGGGTGCCGAGCAGACGCTCGCTGACCCGGGCGCTGCCGTTTTCCGGCACCGTGGGCTCGGTGAACCAGACCGCCTTGATGGTCAGCAGGATGGCCAGCTTGACCAGCAGGATGATGCCGATCTCGCGCACCAGCGGGATGCGCCAGGGCGACTGCGGGGGGACTTGCGGCATGACGACAGCTCCTCAGCCGGCGGACGCCAATCCGGAGGTCCGGCGATCCGGCGATCCGGCGGCGACCAGTAATCCACTCTAGTCGCTGTGCGGAACACCGCTGGCGTGCGGGCTGCAGCCATCATACTCCCCCAGGTATGACGAAAGACCGAGCGAGACACTTGGTCGCAGCAGGGAGCGCAAGGCCTGCGTAGGGGCGAATTCATTCGCCAGCGTGGCCCCGGTCAGGCGAATGAATTCGCCCCTACAGGATCACGCGAGCGCGCGACGCGGCAGGCGCAGCCGCGCGCACAGCCCGCCGAGCGTGGCGCTGTCCTCCAGGCTCAGGCTGCCGCCGCAGGCCTGGGCGATGTCGCGGACGATGGCCAGGCCGAGGCCGTGGCCGGCCACCTGCTCGTCGAGGCGATTGCCTCGGGCGATCACCGCGTCGCGCTGCTCCGGGGCGATGCCCGGCCCATCGTCCTCGACGCACAGCCAGTAGCCTTCAGCATCCGCACCCGCGCTGACCTGCACGGCGCTGTCGGCCCACTTGCAGGCGTTGTCCAGCAGGTTGCCGAGCGCCTCCAGCAGATCCTCGCGGTCCCAGGGCAGGCGCAGTCCCTCCGGCGCCTGCCAGTCGATGTCGACGTGCGGGTGGATCTGCCGGAGGGTCGCGCACAGCGCCGGCAGCTCGACGCCGCAGTCGAAGTGCGCGCCGGGCAGCGCCTCGCCGGCCAGACGCGCGCGGCCCAGCTCGCGGGCCAGGCGCTGCTCGATCTGCTCCAGCTGCTCGCGCAGGGTGGCGCGCAGTTCCGGCTGGCCACGCAGCTCCTCGCGATTGGCCAGGCTGACCAGCACCGCCAGCGGCGTCTTCAGCGCGTGGCCGAGGTTGCCGAGGGCGTGGCGCGAGCGCTTGAGGGTCTCCTCGGTATGGTGCAGCAGGTGGTTGATCTGCCCGACCAGCGGCTCCAGCTCGGCCGGCACGCGGCTGTCCAGCGCGCCGAGGCGGCCGGCCTGCAGCTCGGCGATCTGCGCGCGCACCCGCTCCAGCGGCGCCAGCGCGCGGCGCATGGTCAGCCACTGCAGCAGCAGCGCCAGCAGCAGGCCGCCGACACCGAGGCCGAGGCCCAGCCAGCGGATGCGCGCCAGGCTCGCCAGCACCGGGCTGTAGTCCTGCGCCACGCTGATGGAGAAGTGCTGCCCGAAACGGCGGAAGTCGCCACGGTAGACCAGCAGGCGCTGACCCTCGATGCCGTCCACCAGTTCGGGCGCCAGGCCCTTGCGCGGCGGCCGCGGCAGCTCGCTGTCCCACAGCGAGCGCGAACGCCAGACATTCTCGGCGAAGTCGATGCGGAAATAGCGCCCCGAGAAGGTGCGCTGGTAGGCCGGGTGCAGGCGCCGCTCGTCCAGCTGCACGCCCTCCTCGCCGCGCACCAGGGCGATCAGCAGGGTCTCCGCCTCGTCCTGCAGGTTGCTCTCGTGGTAGCGGCGCAGGCCGCTGTCGAGCAGCCACAGGCTGCCCTGCAGCAGGGCGAGCACGACCACCACCAGGGTGGCAGCGAGGCCGAGGCCGAGACGGCTCTGGATCGACCTCACCCGCCCTGCTCCGCGTCGCCGGCGTAGCGGTAGCCCTGGCCACGGCGCGTCTCGATCACGCCGCGGCCGAGCTTGCGGCGCAGGTGGTTGACGTGCACCTCGATGACGTTGGACTCGCGTTCGCTCTCGCCGTCGTAGAGGTGCTCGGTGAGCTGGGTCTTGGAGAGGATCTGCCCCGGATGCAGCATGAAGTAGCGCAGCAGGCGGAATTCGGCGCCGCTCAGGGCGATCTCCTCGTCACCGCGGCGCACGCACTGGCGCGCCTCGTCGAGGGCGAGGCCGGCGGCCTTCAGTTCGCTCTGGTTGGCCACGCCGTGGGCGCGGCGCAGCAGCGCCTGGATGCGCAGGGCCAGCTCCTCGGGATGGAAGGGCTTGCTCAGGTAGTCGTCGGCGCCGGCCTTGAGCCCATCGATGCGCTCGGCCCAACTGCCGCGCGCGGTGAGGATCAGCACCGGGGTGGCCAGACCGTCGGCGCGCCAGCGGCGCAATACGTCGAGCCCCGGCATGCCAGGCAGGCCGAGGTCGAGGACCACCAGGTCGTAGGGTTCGGTGGCGCCCTGCACCAGGGCGTCGCGGCCGTCGGCCAGCCAGTCCACGGCGTAGCCCTGGCGGCCGAGATCGGCGAGCAGTTCGTCGGCGAGCGCGACGTTGTCTTCCACCAGCAGCAGGCGCATCAGTCGTCCTCCTCGTCCTTGAGGATGCGGCCGGTCACCGCATCCAGCTCCAGTTCGCGCACCTGCCCACCGTCGGTGAGCAGCTCGACCTCGTAGACGTAGCGGTCGTCCTCCTCCTCCAGCTCGGCCTCCAGCAGGCGCGCGCCGGGGTAGCGCTGCATGGCCTGCTGCAGCAACTGCTGCAGCGGCTGGATCACGCCCTCCTGGCGCAGGCGCAGGGCCTCGTCCTGGTCGAGATCGCGGGCCTGTGCCGAGGCGATCAGGCACAGGGTCAATCCGGCGATGAAGGGCGTGGTCTTGATCATCAGTCGTCCTGGTGGTCCTTGAGGATCTGGGCATTGGTGGCATCCAGCTCCAGATCCCACTGCACGCCCTGGGCGTCACGCAGTTCGACCTGGTAGACGTAGCGGCCGTATTCCTCTTCCAGCTCGGTTTCCTCGACGGTGGAACCCGGGTGCTTGGCGATGGCCGCGGCGTTGAGCTTGTCGAAGGACATGATGGTACCCGCATCGCGCAGTTTCAGCGCCTCGTCCGGGCCGAGATCACGTGCCTGGGCAACGCCGGCGGTGGCGGCGATCAGGGCGGTGGCAAGCAGGGCGGTCAGTTTTTTCATCTTCGATCTCCTGGGGAGTGAGTGGCTTTCGATGGGCTCACTCTAGCCCTCGGCGATTAATTGAAACTGAATAGCCGCCGACACCCGGCGCACGGCGATCTGTAGGGGCGAATTCATTCGCCAACAGGCCGTGCACAGGCGAATGAATTCGCCCCTACAGCGCTGGAGATCCGCGCCCCATCATCAGCTCGAGGTTGTCCGCCGCCATCTCGCGCAGGAAGTCCCAGCACACGCGCATGCGCGCCAGGTCCTTGTTCTCCGCCGGCATCAGCATCCAGAAGGTGCGCACGAACTCGATGTCGCCGGCCAGCACCTCGACCAGCTCCGGCTCGCGGCGCGCGCTGAAGCTCGGCAGGATCGCCAGCCCGGCGCCGGCCAGCACGGCGTTCTGCTGGGCGAGGATGCTGGTACTGCGCAGGGCGACCTGGCCGGGACGGCCGATCTCGTCCAGGTAGTAGAGTTCCTTGCTGTACAGCAGGTCCTCGATGTAGCTGACGAAGCGATGCTTGCGCAGGTCCTCGCGGCGGCGGATCGGCGCATGCCGGGCCAGGTAGTCGCGCGAGCCGTACAGGCGCAGCACGTAGTCGGTGAGGCGGGTGATGATGTACGGGCCGCGCTGCGGGCGCTCCAGGGTGATGACGATGTCCGCCTCGTGGCGCGCAAGGTGCACGGTGCGCGGTACCGCCAGGAGGTCGATGCCCAGGTGCGGATAGCGCTGGCCGAGGCCGGCCAGTTGCCCGGCCAGCAGGGCGACGCCGTAGCCCTCGGTGGCGCCGATGCGCACCGAGCCGGACAGGGTGTCCGGGCCGCCCTCCCCCGGCTGCTCGATGGCCAGGAAGGCGCTCTCCATCGCCTCGGCCTGCGCCAGCAGGCGGCGTCCGGCCTCGGCCAGCGTGTAGCCGGCGCCGCCGCGGATGAACAGCGGCTGGCCGAACTGCTTCTCCAGCGCCTGCACCCGCCGCGCCACCGTGGTGTGGTCGACGCCCAGGCGCCGCGCCGCCGCGGTCAGCGTGCCGGCGCGCGACAGTTCGAGGAAATAGCGCAGGTTGTCCCAGTCCATCGCAGGCTCCGGCAGGGGTGAACGCCGCTTCCCTCCGCAGGAATCGGCGTGCTGGCGATGCTCCCGGATCAGGAAAGATCGCCGGCATCGCCGCCACATTTCCGTTTACGGAAAGAGCAATTCGCCACATTGTGCAGATTTGCAGAGCAACTGTGCAAATCGCCCGGCTATGCCCGGCAATTTTCCACTGCTAGCTTGATTCCCAGAGCCAGCATCACCGGCCACAACAACTACAAAGCCTTCGAGGCGAGGTGAACATGACCGCTACCCGCTCCATCCCCACCGTCAAGCTGCTGATCAATGGCGAGTTCGTCGAATCGCAAACCACCGAGTGGCGCGACGTCGTCAACCCGGCCACCCAGGAAGTGCTGGCCCGCGTCCCCTTCGCCACCCAGGACGAGATGAACGCCGCCGTGGCCAGCGCCAAGGAAGCCTTCAAGACCTGGCGCAAGACCCCGATCGGCGCCCGCGCACGCATCTTGCTCAAGTACCAGCAGCTGATCCGCGAGAACATGAAGGAGCTGGCGGCGATCCTCACCGCCGAACAGGGCAAGACCCTGCCGGACGCCGAGGGCGACGTGTTCCGCGGCCTGGAGGTGGTCGAGCACGCCGCCAACATCGGCTCCCTGCAACTCGGCGAGCTGGCCAACAACGTCGCCGGCGGCGTCGACACCTACACCCTCAACCAGCCGCTGGGCGTATGCGCCGGCATCACTCCGTTCAACTTCCCGGCGATGATCCCGCTGTGGATGTTCCCGATGGCCATCGCCACCGGCAACACCTTCGTCCTCAAGCCCTCCGAGCAGGACCCGATGGTCACCATGCGCCTGGCCGAACTGGCGCTGCAGGCCGGCATCCCGGCCGGCGTGCTCAACGTCATCCACGGCGGCGCCGACGCGGTGAACCTGCTGTGCGACCACCCGGACATCAAGGCGGTGTCCTTCGTCGGCTCGACCAAGGTCGGCACCCACGTCTACAACCGCGCCTCGCTCAGCGGCAAGCGCGCGCAGTGCATGATGGGCGCCAAGAACCACGCCATCGTCCTGCCCGACGCCCACAAGCAGCAGACCCTGGCCAACCTGGTCGGCGCCTGCTTCGGCGCGGCCGGCCAGCGCTGCATGGCGCTGTCGGTGGTGATCCTGGTCGGCGAGGCGCAGGCCTGGCTGCCGGAGCTGGTCGAGAAGGTCAAGACCCTCAAGGTCAGCGGCGGCACCGAGCCGGGCACCGACGTCGGCCCGGTGATCTCGCGCGCCGCCCTGGAACGCATCAGCGGCCTGATCGCCCGCGGCGTCGAGGAAGGCGCCGAGCTGCTGCTCGACGGCCGCAACCCGCAGGTACCGGGCTACGCCGACGGCAACTTCGTCGCCCCGACGGTGTTCTCCGGCGTCACCCCCGAGATGACCATCTACCGGGAAGAGATCTTCGGCCCGGTGCTCTGCGTGATGCAGGCGGCGACCATGGACGAGGCCATCGCCATCATCAACGCCAACCCCAACGGCAACGGCACCGCCATCTTCACCCGCTCCGGCGCCGCCGCCCGCCACTTCCAAGAAGAGATCGACGTCGGCCAGGTCGGCATCAACGTGCCGATCCCGGTGCCGGTGCCGCTGTTCTCCTTCACCGGCTCGCGCGGCTCCAAGCTCGGCGACCTCGGCCCCTACGGCAAGCAGGTGGTGCAGTTCTACACCCAGACCAAGACCGTCACCGCGCGCTGGTTCGACGAGGATGAAGTCGGCCACGTCAACACCACCATCACCCTGAAGTGAGCCGCGACGGCCGGCGCCGCGTGCGCCGGCCGTCCCGCCAGAACGACAAGAAGAGGACTCACCATGCATATCGGCTTTCTCGGACTCGGCCACATGGGCGCCCCGATGGCGCGCAACCTGCTCAAGGCCGGCCACCAACTGACCGTCTTCGACCCGGTGCCGGCATCCGTCGCATCGCTGGTCGAGGCCGGCGCCCAGGCCGCCGACTCGGCGGGCGGCGTGGCCCGCGCGGACGTCGAGCTGATCGTCACCATGCTGCCGGCGGCGGCCCACGTGAAGGCGGTCTACCTCGGCGACGACGACCTGCTCGCCAACGTGCGCCCCGGCGTGCTGCTGATCGACTCCTCGACCATCGACCCGCACAGCGCCCGCGAAGTGGCCGCCGCCGCGGAGCAGCACGGCAACCCGATGCTCGACGCGCCGGTCTCCGGTGGCACCGGCGGCGCCGCGGCCGGCACCCTGACCTTCATGGTCGGCGGCAGCGATGCCGACTTCGACCGCGCCCGGGCGGTGCTCGCGGCGATGGGCAAGAACATCGTCCACTGCGGCGGCCACGGCAACGGCCAGGCGGCCAAGGTGGCCAACAATCTGCTGCTGGGCATCTCGATGATCGGCGTATCCGAGGCGATGAGCCTCGGCGTGGCCCTCGGCGTCGATCCCAAGGTGCTGGCCGGCATCATCAACACCTCCAGCGGTCGCTGCTGGAGTTCGGACACCTACAACCCCTTCCCCGGCGTGATGGACAACGTGCCGGCCTCGCGCGGCTACGAAGGCGGCTTCGGCACCGACCTGATGCTCAAGGACCTCGGCCTGGCCAGCGAGGCGGCCAAACAGGTGCGCCAGCCGGTGCTGCTCGGCGCCCTCGCCCAGCAGCTCTACCAGGCCTTCAGCGCCCAGGGCAACGGCCAGCTGGACTTCTCGGCGATCATCAACCTGTACCGCAAGGACGCCTGAGCATGAGCGAAGCCCCCGTGCTGGCCGCGGTGCGCAACCGCATCGGCCACCTGACCCTCAACCGCCCGGCCGGCCTCAACGCCGTCAACCTGGAGATGGTGCGCCTGCTGCACCGTCAGTTGCAGGAGTGGGCGGACGATCCGCAGATCCTCGCCGTGGTGCTGCGCGCCAGCGGCGAGAAGGCCTTCTGCGCCGGCGGCGACATCCGCGCCCTGTACGACAGCTTCCGGGCCGGCGACGACCAGTGGCAGCGCTTCTTCGAGGAGGAATACGCCCTCGACCAGTACATCCACGCCTACCGCAAGCCGATCCTCGCCCTGATGGACGGCTTCGTGCTCGGCGGCGGCATGGGCCTGGTGCAGGGCGCAGCGCTGCGGGTGATCACCGAGCGGACCCGGATGGGCATGCCGGAAACCGCCATCGGCTACTTCCCCGACGTCGGCGCCAGCCATTTCCTCTCCCGCCTGCCCGGCGAGCTGGGCACCTATCTCGGCGTCACCGGCGTGCAGATCCGCGCCGCCGACGCCCTCTACGCCGGCCTGGCCGACTGGTGCCTGCCCAGCGAGCAACTCGCCGAACTGGACCGCTGCCTCGACAACCTGAGCTGGACGGTGCACCCGCAGGAGGCCCTGCGCACCCTGCTCGCCACCCTCGCCTCGCGCAAACTGCCCGGCGCCGAACTCAAGGCCCTGCACCCGGCCATCGAGCAGCACTTCGCCCTGGACAGCGTGGCGACGATCCGCGCCTCGCTGCAGGGCGAGACGCGCGCCGAGTTCCAGCACTGGGCCGAGGAAACCGTCAAGCTGCTGGACGGCCGCTCGCCGCTGGCCATGGAAGTCACCCGCAAACTGCTGCGCCGCGGCCGCGAACTGTCGCTGGCCGAGTGCTTCGCCCTCGAACTGCACCTGGACCGCCAGTGGTTCGAGCGCGGCGAGATCATGGAAGGCGTGCGCGCGCTGATCGTCGACAAGGACAAGAACCCGCGCTGGAACCCGCCCAGCCTCGCTGGCGTGAGCATGGAGCGGGTAGCCAGCTTCTTCCCGAGCAGCCAGACTGCCGGCAGGGCCCGCCAGGCAGTCTGAACGCCCGGCGAGTAGACAAGAACAAGAGAGAACGCCGATGAACGACCTGGAATTCACCGAAGAACAACGCATGATCCGCGACATGGCCCGCGAATTCGCCCAGCGCGAAATCGCTCCGCACGCCGCCGCGTGGGAAAAAGCCTGCTGGATCGACGACCGCCTGGTCGCCCAGATGGGCGAGCTGGGCCTGCTCGGCATGGTGGTGCCCGAGGAATGGGGCGGCAGCTACATCGACTACGTGGCCTACGCCCTGGCCGTGGAGGAAATCTCCGCCGGCGACGGCGCCCTCGGCGCGCTGATGAGCGTGCACAACTCGGTGGGCTGCGGCCCGCTGCTCAACTACGGCAGCCAGGCGCAGAAGGAAGCCTGGCTGCCCGCTCTGGCCAGCGGCCAGGCCATCGGCTGCTTCTGCCTGACCGAGCCGCAGGCCGGCTCCGAGGCGCACAACCTGCGCACCCGCGCCGAACTGAAGGACGGCCAGTGGGTGCTCAACGGCGCCAAGCAGTTCGTCAGCAACGGCAAGCGCGCCAAACTGGCCATCGTCTTCGCCGTCACCGACCCGGAGCTGGGCAAGAAGGGCCTGTCGGCCTTCCTGGTGCCCACCGACACCCCCGGCTTCGTGGTCGAGCGCGCCGAACACAAGATGGGCCTGCGCGCCTCCGACACCTGCGCCATCGCCCTCGACGACTGCCGCATCCCGCAGGAGAACCTGCTCGGCGAGCGCGGCAAGGGCCTGGCCATCGCCCTGTCCAACCTGGAAGGCGGGCGCATCGGCATCGCCGCCCAGGCCCTCGGCATCGCCCGCGCCGCCTTCGAGGCCGCCCTGCGCTACGCCCGCGAGCGCGTGCAGTTCGGCAAGCCGATCATCGAACACCAGAGCATCGCCAACCTGCTGGCCGACATGCACACCCGCATCAACGCCGCCCGCCTGCTCACCCACCACGCCGCCCGCCTGCGCAGCGCCGGCCTGCCCTGCCTGTCCGAAGCCTCCCAGGCCAAGCTGTTCGCCTCGGAAATGGCCGAACAGGTCTGCTCCAGCGCCATCCAGATCCACGGCGGCTACGGCTACCTGGAGGACTACCCGGTCGAGCGCTACTACCGCGATGCAAGGATCACGCAGATTTATGAAGGGACCAGCGAGATTCAGCGGATGCTGATTGCGCGGGAGTTGGGGAATTACGGAGTTTAGTTTGAGCTCTAAGGTTTTCCAGACGCCTTTCAAAAAACAGTTCTGAGCTATTATCGGCAAATTTTGACCACTGTAACTATTACAGCGTTTGCCATTATAAAACTCGCTCTCAATCACGTCCGCTCGGTCATTTTCCTGCGCGGACGTGGACTTTCCGTCTGTCCCCACGCCTAAGCAAGCTAGAGGAACCACTCGACGAAAACGCAGGGCTCGCAATTGCCGCTTCTGCTGATAAATCCTACCGAGCACTTGGTGCGGAGAAGTGCTTTCATACCTCATCCATGATGGCGAACACTGCGAACCTGTAGCGATCCAACCTAGTAACCCCTTGATCAAATTGCAGATTTCTACAGGCCTGATAAGATCCATAGGTTAATCAACCTAGGAGGGACCCATGAAAAAAGCAGTACTAGCCGTAATCTTTGGCGCAATTGCAGCCTCGGGCTGCACCGTTCGCGTAGCTGACATGACCGTCGGCAGCACCAAAAACTACAACCTCAACTCTGCTCAATTTGTAAAAGGCCCGCGCGTTGTGGGGGAGGACAAGTACCCTGTCATCCTCTTCCCACTGGGCATCCCTAACATGAAGACGGCCATGGACAAGGCCATCGAAAAAGACAAGTGCGCTGTCGGTCTGAGCGATGTCGTCATCAGTCAGCTTAACCACTCGTTCATCGTCGGCTCGATCGGCGCTCGAGTGGAAGGGAACCTCATCATCGACGCCAGTCAGCCGGGTTGTGGAAGTCACTTCCGCGGTTGAACCACAGGAGAGCACGTAGGGTAGACAACGGCGCTGCCTTATCTACCGATGTCAGCGGTGGGTAATCGCTACGCGAGTTACCCACCCTACTCCTCCCCATACCCCTGCAAATCCAGCCCCTCGCGCAGATACTCCGCCAGAAACGGATGGGCAATCAGGTAGTCGGCGGTGCGCGGGTTCCACTGTTCGGTGGCCTGCTTGAGCAGGTCATCCCACTCCTCCAGGGTGCCGTCGCCGCGGCCCAGCCACATCAGTGCCACCACTTCCTGCTGCTGGTCTGGCTCCAGGTCGTCGATGATCGACTCGAACTCGGCGTAGTACTCGTCACCGGCGTGGTCGGCCAGCGCCTGCAGGGCCCAGTCGTCGCTCGGGCTGTTGGGTTCCTGGGGGATGACCACCTGCTCCTTGGCGTGGAAGGTGCGGGCCAGGTCCATGAGCCGGGCAACGGTTTCCGGATTGACGGTGATCATGCTGGCGCTCCTCTTGGCGGGCCCGAAAGGCAAGTATGGGCCGATTTGCGCAAGTTGCCGGCTACGCCCGTCGCGATCGCCAGGCCGCCGCTCAGGCGCGACTGCGGGACAGGCTAGCCTGGAGCATCGCCGCGACGACCAGCAGGCCGCCGAGCCAGGCTGCAGGGGTCAGCACCTCGCCCAACCAGAGCACGGCGAACAGCGCGCCGAACAGCGGCTCGCTGCCCATCAGCAGGCTGACCCGGCTCGGGCTGCTGCGGCCGAGCGCCCAGTTCTGCACGAAGAAGGCGAACAGGGTGGCGAACAACACCAGGTAGAGGGTGCCGGTCCAGAACGCCGGCGCCGTCGGCAACGGCGGCAGGCCGCCGGGCTGCAGCAGACCGAGGAACAGGCAGCCGCAGCCGACCACCCCGCTCTGCACGGCGGTCAGCGCCAGCACGGGCACCTCGCGGCCGCTGCTGAGCCGCCGAGTCAGGCAGACCAGCACGGCGCGCAGCAGGGCTGCCGCCAGCATCAGGCCGTCGCCGAGGTTGAAGTTCGTATCGACGCCGCCACTGAGCAGCCAGGTACCGAGCAGCGACAGAACCACCGCCGGCCACAGGCGGGCATCCGGGCGCTGGCCGAGAAGCAGCCACTCGACGAAGGGCGTCAGCACCACGCACAGGCTGATCAGGAAGGCCGCGTTACTGGCGCTGGTATGCACCAGCCCGTAGGTTTCGCAGAGGAAGATGGCCAGCAGCACCAGCCCCAGCGGCAGCCCGGGCCGCCACGCGGCGCGGCCGGCGCCGCGCAGTTGCGGGGCCAGCAGCAGGAAGGTGATACAGAAGCGCGCGGCGAGAAAGCCCAGCACCGGGTAGAACACCAGCGCCTGCTTGGCGACACCGTAACTGGTGCCCCAGACCATGGCCACCATCAGCAGGAGCAGGTCGCTGCCGGGCAGCAGGCGTACGGGCAACGGGCGGCTGAGGGTGTGCATGGCAGGCTCCGGCATTCGGGTGGGCTGGACCGCATTGTTCATTGCCGCGTCTGCCGCGATAATCCAGTGCAAATACACAACACTTGTTCGCCATGAACACGAATCAGAGCAACCAGTTGCTGCCGCTGATGGCCAGCTTCGTCCGCGTGGTGGAAAGCGGCAGCTTCTCCGCCGCGGCCCGCCTGCAGGGCGGCAGCCCGTCGGCGCTGAGCCGGCAGATCGCCCAGCTGGAGCAGGCGCTCGGCCTGCGCCTGCTGGAGCGCACCACCCGCCGCCTGCAGCTGAGCGCCGCCGGGGCGGAGGTGTTCGAGCGCTGCCGGGAGATGCTGGTCGCCGCCGAGGCGGCGGTGGCGGTCGGCGAGCGGCTGATGAGCCATCCGCGCGGCCAGGTGCGCCTGTCGGTGCCCAAGGCGTTCGGCAAGTATCTGGTGGCGCCGCTGCTGGCCGACTTCCTCGCCCGCCATCCCGAGGTAGATGTCAGTCTCAACCTCAGCGACCGCACCCCGGACCTGATCGCAGAGGGCTTCGACCTGATCGTCTGCATCACCGACCAGCCGCCGCCGAACCTCGCCGGCCGGCCGCTGTGCCAGGTGCTGCAGCTGCTCTGCGCCAGCCCGGAGTATCTGGCCGAGCATGGCGAACCGCAGCATCCGGACGAGCTGGTGCGCCACCGGTGCCTGTACCTGGACGAGCGCCCAGACGACCATCGCTGGCACTTCGCCCGTGCCGGCGAGCAGTGCGTGGTGGCGGTGCGCGGCCGGCTGGCGAGCAACCACAGCGAGGTGCGCCTGAACGGCGCGCTGAATCACCTCGGCATCGCCTGCCTGCCGCAGTTCACCGCCGCCCAGGCGCTGGCCGACGGTCGCCTGCGGCAGGTGCTGGCGGACTGGCGCTATACCGGCTCCTACCAGGGCACCGCCTGGGTGCTCTATCCGCCCAACCGCCACCTGCCACCGAAGCTGCGGGTGCTGATCGACTTTCTCGCCGAGCGGCTGGCCGACCCCGGGGCGGCGCGCCAGCGACGATAATCAAGCGCAGCGACGAGCTGCGCCACGCCCCGACGAGGATGCCCATGACGAACCATGCCGACGCGCCAGGCAGTGGATGCCCGACGACAGGGCCGCCGCCCACCCTGCTGTTCGGCGCCTTCGACCGGCACAACTTCGGCGACCTGCTGTTCCCGCACATCGCCGCTGCGCTGCTGCCGGGGCGCGTGCTGCGCTTCGCCGGGCTGGCCGCCCGCGACCTGCGGCCGTGGGGCGGGCACAAGGTCGAGGCGCTGGCGGCGCTGGCTCGGGAGTTCGCCGGCCGGCCGGTCGACCTGCTGCACGTCGGCGGCGAGCTGCTGACCTGCGATGCCTGGGAGGCGGCGGTGATGCTGCTGCCGGCGGGCCAGGTGCCAGCCACGCTGGCGCGCCTCGACCATCTGCCGGCCGAGCGCCTGGCCTGGGCGCGGGAGCAGCTCGGCATCCCCGACCGGGCGCCCTACGTGGCGGGGCGCGCGCTGTTCCCGCAGGCGCGCCTGCTGTTCGCCGCGGTGGGCGGCATGGATCTGGACACGCGCGCTGCGGCATTGCGCGCCGAGGTGCTGGCCAAGCTGCACGCGGCGGACGCGCTGAGCGTGCGCGACCGCCGCACCCAGGCGCTGCTGCAGGAGGCCGGCATCGCCGCGCCACTGCTGCCCGACCCGGCGGTGCTGGTGCGCGTGCTGTTCGGCCCACGCATCGACCGACACGCCGCGCAGGGCGAGATCGCCGAACTGCGGCGCGCCTTCCCGCACGGCTATCTGGCCGTGCAGTTCAGCGCCGAGTTCGGCGACGACGCCAGCCTGACCACCATCGCCGCGCAGCTCGACCGCGTCGCCCGGACCCACGGCCTGGGAATAGTCTTCTTCCGCGCCGGTGCCGCGCCCTGGCACGACGACCTGGACGGTTACCGGCGCACGGCGGCGCGGATGCGCGCGCCGGCGCGCATCGTCAGCACGCTGGATATCTGGGACATCTGCGCGCTGCTCGCCCGCAGCCGCGGCTTTCTCGGCAGCAGCCTGCACGGGCGGATCGTCGCCATGGCCTACGCCCTGCCGCGCCTCAACCTGCAGCGTGGCGCGCCCGGCAAACCAGCGGCCTATGCCGCCACCTGGGAGCCCGCCGCTCTGCCGGTCAGCGTTGCGCTGGCGGGGATCGCCGAGGGCGTGACTGCCGCGCTGGCAGCCGATCCCGCTCAACTGCTTCGGCTGGCCGACGAGCTGGCCGCGCGCTACCGGGCGGGTTTCGCGCCGCTATGCGAGCGGCTGGGCTGAGGTGGAAGCCAGGTCAGCGGATCGCCAGCAGGCTGGCTCCTGCACGGCGGCGCTGCCGGCGCGGCGCGTGCGGACTACCCTTTGACGGGGTGGCAGATGCGCGGGGTGCGGCATGGATCGGCAATCGGGCAAGACGGCCTTCGTGCTGGCCGGCGGCGGCAGTCTCGGCGCCGTGCAGGTGGGCATGCTCAAGGCGCTGCTGGCCGAGGGGGTGGCCGCCGACCTGGTGGTCGGCTCCTCGGTGGGCGCGATCAACGCCGCCTACTTCGCCGCCGCGCCCGATCGCGAGGGCATCGCGCGGCTGGAGCGCATCTGGCTGGAGCTGCGGCGCAACGACATCTTTCCCCTCACGCTGGCCGATACCCTGCTGGGCCTGCTCGGTCGCCGCGACTACCTGGTGCCGGCCGGCCCGCTGCGCCGGCTGATCGAATCGTGCCTGCCCTATCGCCTGCTGGAGGAAGCCGCGCTGCCCTGCCACGTGGTCGCTACCGACGTGCTGACCGGCAAGGAGGTGATCCTCTCCCGTGGCGAGGCGCTGCCCGCGCTGCTGGCCAGCGCGGCGATTCCGGCGGTGTACCCGACGGTGAGCATCGACGGGCTGCCGCTGATGGACGGCGGCATCGCCAGCAACACGCCGATTTCCGCCGCGCTGACGCTGGGCGCCAGCCGCGTGCTGGTGCTGCCGACCGGCACGCCCTGCGCGCTGAAGACGCCGCCGCACGGGGCGCTGGCGACAGCGCTGCACGCCATCAATCTGCTGTCCATGCGCCAGCTGGTCGCCGATGTCGACCGCTTCGCCAGCCGCTGCGAGCTGATTGTCCTGCCGCCGCTGTGCCCGCAGGCGGTCAACGCCTACGACTTCTCGCACAGCGCCGAGCTGATCGAGCGCGCCGAACGGGCCGCCCGCCGCTGGCTGCAGGATGGCATGCAGCGCCTGCAGGACAAGGCCCCGCACGCGCTGCTGGTCCCTCACCGTCACTGAGCGTACAGCTCGCGCCCGCTGCCCCACGCCGCCCGTTCGAGACCTGTGCCGCGGCAACCTGTAACCATCGACTTCCTGTTTCCGTGTATCTGTACCCATCGAATCCTCCCGCCTAGGATGGGCGGCAGAATCCAGTCCGCCAGAGAGATCGCGATGCGCCAGATACCGTTCAAGCAAGTCGACGTGTTCACCAAGACCCCGTTCCAGGGCAATCCGGTTGCCGTGGTGCTGCAGGCCGAGGGCCTCTCCGGCGAGGACATGCAGCGGATCGCCCGCTGGACCAACCTGTCGGAAACCACCTTCGTGCTGCCGGCCAGCAGCGCCGATGCCGACTACCGGGTGCGCATCTTCACCCCCGCCTCCGAACTGCCGTTCGCCGGCCACCCCACCATCGGCACCGCCCACGCGCTGCTGGAGGCCGGGGTGATCGCCCCGCGCGACGGCCGGCTGGTGCAGGAGTGCGCGGCCGGGCTGATCGGCCTGGAAGTGTGCGAGGACGGCGACGGCGAACGCTGGATCACCTTCGACCTGCCGCAGCCGGCGATCACGCCGCTGGACGCAACCGAGATCGACGAGCTGGAGGCCATCCTCGGCTGCGCCGTGTCCCGCGCGGCCCAGCCACGACTGATCGACGTCGGCGCGCGCTGGATCGTCGCCCAGCTGGCCAGCGCCGAAGCGGTGCTGGCCTGCCAGCCGGACATGGCGCGCATGAAGCGGATCGAGCAGGAGCCACAGGAAACCGGGGTGACCATCTTCGGCGAGCACGCGCCGGGCGCGCCGGCGCGCATCGAGGTGCGCTCCTTCGCCCCGGCGTGTGGCATCGAGGAGGACCCGGTGTGCGGCAGCGGCAACGGCTGCGTGGCCGCCTTCATCCGCGCCAGCGAGCAGACCGCGCGCTTCGGCAGCCAGTACCTCGCCACCCAGGGCACCGCCATCGGCCGCGCCGGGCTGCTGCGCATCGCCATCGACGCCGAGCGCATCCGGGTCGGCGGCATGGCGGTGACCTGCGTCGACGGGCAGCTGCGCACCGCATAGGCGGGACATCCCGGCCCGGCCGGCAGCGCCATCTGCCGGCCCGTGCCTGCAGCCTGGCGATGAGACGCTAGCCTTGGAGTGACGCTGCAATCACTGCCGAGGTGAGAAATGCCCCAAGCCGCTGCACACCGGCTGATGCTGGCCCTGGGCTCCGCGCTGCTGCTGACGGCCTGTGCCGGTGGCACGGGCGTGAAATACCCCACGCTGGACGGTGCCAGGCCGCTGGTGATCGGCCATCGCGGCGCCGCCGGCTACCTGCCGGACCACACGCTGGAGGGTTACCGCAAGGCCATCGCGCTGGGCGCCGACTTCATCGAGCCCGACCTGGTGGCCACCCGCGATGGCGTGCTGGTGGCGCGCCACGAGCCGAACATCACCGCCACCACCGACGTGAAGGATCACCCCGAGTTCGCCAGCCGCAAGACGCGGCGCACGATCGATGGGGTCGAGGAGGAAGGCTGGTTCGTCAGCGACTTCACCCTCGCCGAACTGAGAACCCTGGGCGCCATCCAGCCGTTCCCCGAGCGCGATCAGTCCTACAACGGCAAGTTCCCGATTCCCACCCTCGAGGAAGTGCTCGACCTCGCCCGCAGCGAGAGTGCACGCCTGGGGCGCAGCATCGGCGTGTATGCCGAAACCAAGCATCCCACGTGGCACGCCCGCCAGGGCCTCGGGCTGGAGGATCGCCTGCTCGCCATCCTGGCCCGCTACGGCTACACCCGACGGGATTCGCCGGTGATCCTGCAGTCGTTCGAGGTGGCCAACCTCAAGTACCTGCGCGGCAAGACGCAGTTGCGTCTGGTGCAACTGGTCGACGCCAGCGACATCGGCGCCGATGGCGGCATCCAGCTGGTCGCGCCCTTCGACAAGCCCTACGACTTCGCCGTGGCCGGCGATCCGCGCACCTTCGCCGATCTGCTGACCCTCGAGGGCCTCGCGGAGATCGCGACCTACGCCGACGGCATCGGCCCGTGGAAGCCATACCTGATTCCTTCAAGGCTGCTGGACGACGACCGCGACGGCCAGCCGGACGACCGCAACGGCGACGGCCAGCTCGACGAGCGCGACCGGGTGCTGATGGCGCCCACCGCGGTGGTCGGCAACGCCCACGCCGCCGGGCTGTTCGTGCATCCCTACACCTTCCGCAGCGAGGCCAGGCGCCTGGCGTCGGACTTCCGAGGCGATCCCCTGGCCGAATACCGGCTGTTCTACGCGCTGGGGGTGGACGGGGTGTTCAGCGAGTTCGCCGACCAGGCGACGGCGGCGCGGGACCATTGAGGCATCCCGCCGGCACCGCGCGCGGTCGCGCGGCGAGGACTGTCTCGGCAGGTCAGCCCGCCTGCCGGCATCCGGACGACCGGATACCGGCAGGCGCCGGGCTCATTCCGCCTTGCGCGGGGCTGCGGCCTGGGCCAGCGAACCACCCGCCGGCCCGTCGACCACGCCGGCGCTGTTGTCCTGCAGGCTCCGGGTGGCCACCTGCAGGAAGGCCTGCAACTGCGGCATGAGCTGGCCGATGGCCTGCTCGTCGCGCACAGGGTCGACGCCGGCCCGCTCGTGCAGGCGGTAGTCGTAGAGCTTGGGCGCGCCGCCCTGCGGCAGCACCAGCAGGCGACTGCCCGAGACCAGCGCCACGGTCTGGTCGCTGCCGGACGGCTTGACCACGCCGAAGCCCTGGTCCGCCGCGTCGAGGCTGAGCAGGTCGCGGCCCCAGCACTGGTGCTGCACCGCGCCGCCGAGGCGGCCCATGATGGTCGGCACCACGTCCAGCTGGGTGCCGGCGATGTCGTTGCGCGCGCCGAACTTGTCCTGCACCCCCGGGCCGATCAGCAGCAGCGGCACGTGGAAGCGGTACAGGTCGATGTCGCTGAGCTGCTCGGGGGCACCGAAGCCGTGGTCGCCGACGATGACGAACAGGGTGTCCTTGAAGTACGGCTCCTGACGGGCCTTGTCGAAGAACTGCCCCAGCGCCCAGTCGGAGTAGCGCATGGCGGTCAGGTGCTCGTCGAGCGCGCCGAAGCCGCTCACCTTCTCCACCGGCAGCTGCTCGGGCAGCGCGTAGGGGGTGTGGTTGGAGAGGGTCTGCAGCAGCGCGTAGAACGGCCGCTCGCGGTCCTGCTTGGCCAGCTCCTCGGCGCCACGGTCGAACATGTCCTGGTCGGACACGCCCCAGGTCGGGTCGGAGAACACCGGGTTCTCGTAGTCGTTGCGGCCGATGAAGCGGGTCATGCCCTGGTTGCCGAAGAATCCCTGCTGGTTGTCCCAGCCGAAATCGCCGTTGTAGACGTACAGGTTGTCGAAGCCGCGCTGGCCGAGCAGCTGCGGCAGGCCGGAGAAGCGGTGGGTGCCTTCCGGCTGCTGCATCAGGTATTCGAAGCCCGGCAGGTTGGGGAAGCAGGCCATGGTGGCGAACATGCCCTGGTGGGTGTGGGTGCCGTTGGAGAAGTAGCGGGTGAACAGCAGCCCTTCCTTGCTCAGGCGGTCGAAGTTGGGGGTGATGTTGCCCTCACCGCCCAGCGCGCCGACGTAGTGGCCGGCGAAGCTCTCCATGAGGATCACCACCACGTTGCGGATCGGCAGGGTGCCCTGCTCGCTCGGCGCCATCACCCGGCGCACCGCCGCGCGGTCGGCGTCGACCAGCCGCTCGTGCGGGGTCAGCAGCATGTCGCGCACCCGTTGCTCGGCCTCGGCCGGCGGCAGGCTGGCCTTCCACACGTTGTCGCGGTGATCGGACCAGCGTCCCTTGGCGGCGTCGACCAGCGACAGGACGCCGTTGTAGCCGAGCTGGTTGGCGAACACCGAGTCGGTGGTGCTGGCGTCGCCCCAGCGCAGCGGCGGACCCTGGCGCAGGGTACCGCGGGCGGCGACCACCGCCACCAGCAGGCACAGCACGAAGGCGCCGAGCCGCCAGTGCCAGCGCACGTCCCGCGCGCGCTCGATGCGCGGCAGGCACCAGCGGTGCAGGCGCTGGAACGCCTTGAACAGCAGCCAGCTGGCCAGCGCCCAGGCCAGCAGGTAACGACCCACCGGGAAGCCGTACCAGAGCATGCTCAGCACCGTCTTCGGGTCTTCGCCGAGGTACTGGAACACCAGGGCATTCAGGCGCTGGTGGAACTCGCGGTAGAAGTCCAGCTCGAGCACACCGAGGAACAGCGTGAGGCTGGCGAACAGGCTCAGCCAGGCCAGTTGCCAGCGCCGCGCGCCGATCAGCAGCTGGCTGGGGATCGCCAGCAAGAGCGGCGCGATCCCGAACACTACCACGCGCAGGTCGAAACGCAGGCCATTGCCGAAGGCCTCGACGAAGTTACCCAGCGGCGTGCTGCCGATCAGGTCGCGGTTGTAGACCAGCAGGGCCGCGCGCAGCACGGCATAGAGGAGCAGCAGCAACAGACCGCTGAGGGCGGTGAAGGCCAGGTGCTCGCGCAGGCCGGGACGGGGCGCGGCGAAGGAGGATGACGATGGACGCATGGATCAACTTCCGGAGGAGATACGTTGCAGCTGCAGCACGCGGTTGCGGCCCTGCTCGGCGAGCAGGTAGTGGCCGGGGGCGGTTTCCAGCAGGGTCTGCGCCGAGCGCAGGTGGGACAGCACGGTATGCAACCGGCCGTCGCGGTCGAGCAGCAGCAGGCGCGCCAGGTGCGTGGCATCCTCGCTGACCCACAGGCCGTCGGCGTTGCACAGCAGGAAGCCGGGCTGGTTGAACTCGCCGGGCAGCGTCGGATCGCTGCCATCGGCGCTCAGCTGGCGCACCCGATTCTTGGCCTTCTCGGTATAGAACAGGCGTCCATCGGGACAGACGGCGACCCCCTCGGCCTCGTCCAGGTGGCGACGCAGCACCTCGACTTCATCGCGCTCGGAATCGTAGCGCAGCAGGTTGCCGTCGCCGTGGCGGTCCTCGATGGCGTACAGGTACTGGCCGTCGCTGGCCAGGCCCTCGACATTCACCGCAGAAAACAGCGCGCGGGTCCCCTCGGCGGTGCGCCAGAGCACCGGCTGTTCGCCCTGTTCCTGACTGAACACCACGCCGCCGCGGAAGGCCAGCATGCCGTCGGGCTTGGACAACCCGGCCTGTACCTCGCCGAGCTGCCCGTCCGCCGCCAGGCGCAGCAGGCCACCCTGGCCGGCGTTGCGCTCCTGGCTGAGCAACAGGGCGCCCTCGGCATCCAGGGCCAGCGCGCTGACCTTGTCGACGGCATCGAGATAGACCGCCGCAGACCAGCCGTCCTCGGCCTGCACCGGATAGAAGTGCCGCCAGCCGGCCTGCGCCATGCCCAGCAACAGCATCAGGGCCGCGCCGGCCAGCAGCTGCCAGACATGCAGTCGTCGACGCGACGGCCAGCCGGTGAACTGCGCCCGCAAGGAGGGGAAGACGGCGAGAGTTGTTGGCATGTCGTTGGTCTGCTTCACAAAATCCGCAGACCTTAGACAGCCCCCCATCAAGCCGGCATCAAGCCAAGGTGAAAAATTCGTAAGTTGCGCGACGGGTGGTGGCCAGCGCCTACAGCCAGTCCAGCCGCTTGAAGTTGGCATAGAGCCCGCCGCAGCCGAGCACGATCACCCCGAGCACGCCGAAGTAGCCGTACTGCCAGGTCAGCTCGGGCATGTGCTCGAAGTTCATCCCGTAGATGCCGGCCAGCGCGGTCGGGAAGGCGAGGATCGCCGCCCAGGCGGCGAACTTGCGCTGCACAACGCTCTGCCGCGAGGCTTCCAGAAGCAGGCCGAGCTCGATGGCATGATCGGCCATCTCGCGCTGGCCGTTGAGGTCTTCCTGCAGGCGGGCGACGTGGATGGCGATGTCGCGGAAGTACGGGCGCATCGGCTTGTCGATGAACGGGAAATCGAGCTGCTGCAGCTCGCGGCAGATCTCCGCCAGGGGCGCGATCTGCCGGCGCAGGCGCAGCAGGTCGCGGCGCAGATCGGCGATGTGCTCGATGTCTTCGGGCGTCAGCGAGCGGCTGAGCACGGTCTGCTCGAGATCCTCCAGCTCCTCGAAGATGCTGTCGAGCAGCGGCCGGTAGTTCTCGATGACGAAGCCGAGCAGCGCGTACAGCACGTAATCCTCGCCCTGCTCGAGCAGCAGCGGGCGCGCCTCGCAGCGTTGGCGCACGGTGGAGTACGGCGCCGAGTCGCCGTAGCGGGCGCTGATCACGTAGCCCTTGCCGGCGAACAGCTGGGTCTCGACGAAGGTCAGTTGCCCACCCACGCGGATCGGCGAGTAGACCACCATGAACAGCGCATCGCCGAAGGTTTCCAGCTTGGGCCGCGTGTGCCGGGCGATGGCGTCCTCCATGGCCAGTTCGTGCAGGTTGAACTGCTGCTGAAGAGCGTGCAGCAGCTCGCGGTCCGGGTCGCGCAGGCCGATCCACACCATGTGCCCGGGCTTCGCGGCCCACTGGCTGCCTTCCCCGATGTCGATATCGGCGACCTTGCGTCCCCGGTGATAGGCAGCGGCGGCAACGACCTGGCCCATGGATGTACCTCGCGCGGAAATGGGAAGCGCAGCTTAACGCGCCCTGCGCCGCCGGGGCCAATGCCCGGCCCGGATTCGCTTGCGCCGGGCAGCGCTGCGCAGGGGGGCCGCCGGGATGGTGCCAGCGGCGTCGATGTCCACCCGCACCGCGACCGGGGAAATCAGTACCAAGGCAGCAGGCGACCCCACCCTATCGCCCGATTGCTGCTCGGTCAGCCGGGCGCAATGATCGAGAGTCCCTCGCGCACACTGCAACTCAGGACTCATCCATGCATTCGTTATCCCTGCGCGGGACAGGTGCGCTCGTCGCGCGCCTGCGCCGCTCGTTACTGCTGCCCCTGCTCAGCGCCCTGCTGTTCATGGCCGCGCCCGCGGCCCTGGCCCACGGCGTGGCCGAGGGCGACAAGGGCTTCATCCAGGAAAGCTCGGGGGTGATGCTGCTGCCGTTCGTCTACCTGGGCGCCAAGCACATGATCACCGGCTACGATCACCTGCTGTTCCTCTTCGGGGTGATCTTCTTCCTCTACCGCCTCAGGGACGTCGGCCTCTACGTCACGCTGTTCGCGGTCGGCCACTCGGTCACCCTGCTGCTCGGCGTACTGCTGGAGATCAGCGTCAGCGCCTACCTGGTCGACGCCATCATCGGCTTCTCGGTGGTGTACAAGGCGCTCGACAACCTGGGCGCCTTCCAGCGCTGGTTCGGCTGCCAGCCGGATACCCGCGCGGCCACCCTGGTGTTCGGCCTGATCCACGGCTTCGGCCTGGCCACCAAGATCCTCGACTACCAGATCGCCGCCGATGGCCTGATCGCCAACCTGATCGCCTTCAACGTCGGCGTCGAGATCGGCCAGTTGCTGGCCCTCGGCGCCATCCTGATCGCCATGGGCTACTGGCGGCGCAGCGCCGGTTTCTGGCGCCACGCCTACACCGCCAACGTCGCCATGCTGAGCGCCGGTTTCCTGCTGATGGGTTACCAGCTCACCGGTCTGATCGTGTCCCAGTAAGGAATTCTCGTCATGTACAACAAGCGTCCCGATCTCAATGAGCTGCCGAGCAGCGCCCAGCTGCTGCGCTCCACCGTCCTCGCCCTGATCGCCGCCGGCGCCCTGCTGGTGACCGTGGTGATGCCGGCGGAATACGCCATCGACCCGACCGGCGTCGGCCGCCTGCTGGGGATGACCCAGATGGGCGAGCTGAAGGCCACCCTGGCCGCGGAGGCCACCGCCGAGGAACCCGCCGCCGAGCCGCAGCCCGCGGTGGCGGCAGCCCTGTCGGCCCCCGCTGCTGCCCCGGCCGCTCCGGCCGAGCCGCAGGCACCGCAGATCGCTGCACAGAAGCACGAGGTGAACCTCATCCTGAAGCCCAACCAGGCCACCGAGATCAAGCTGGAGATGAAGCAGGGCGCCGAGGCGCGCTTCCACTGGACGGCCAATGGCGGCCTGCTCAACTACGACACCCACGGCGACCCGTACAAGGCGCCCAAGGGCTTCTACCATGGCTATGGCAAGGGCAAGCAGACGCCCGAGCAGCAGGGCGTGCTGGTCGCCGCCTTCGACGGCAAGCACGGCTGGTTCTGGCGCAACCGCAGCAACCAGACGGTGAAGCTGACCCTGCGCACCGAGGGTGACTACATCACCATCGAGCAGGTGCTCTGAGAGCCCGGCCGCCCGGCGCTGCTGCCGCGCCCGGGTTTCTGGCCGACCCTGCTGGCCGGCGTGCTCCTCACCGTCGTGTGCCTCGGCCTGTTCGCCGTCGCCGGGCGCCATCTCGGCATCGAGTTGCCATGATCCGGGAGCAGTGGCGGAATATCCGGCAACAGGGCGAAAAACAGTCGATTTGACGTCATCCGGGCCGATTCATACGATGATGGCCCTTTGATCACAAGAGGAGCATCCGGGTCCGCCCGGCTTTCCATGGACACTCCGAGTCGTCGAGACTTTCCTGCTTCGCCCGCGCCCGACGGCGCGCGCCCCCCTGCCGCCAGCGGCGGACCCGCGTCGGCGATGCCAGCCACCCTGCCCGTCACCACTGCGCAAGCGCGAGGCCGCCGATGGAAATCCTGATCCTGATCGGCCTCATCGTGCTCAACGGCGTATTCGCCATGTCGGAGATCGCCCTGGTCACCGCGCGCAAGGCACGCCTGATGAAGCTGGCCGCCGAGGGCGACAGCGCCGCAGCCACCGCCCTCAAGCTGGGCGAGGATCCGACCAAGTTCCTCTCGACCATCCAGATCGGCATCACCTCGATCAGCATCCTCAACGGTATCGTCGGCGAGGCGGTGCTGGCCGCGCCGCTGTCGCAGTGGCTGCAGTCCCTCGGTGCGCCGGAAAGAACCGCGAGCATCGGCGCCACGGCGGCGGTGGTCGTGGTGATCACCTACGTCTCCATCGTGATCGGCGAGCTGGTGCCCAAGCGCCTCGGCCAGATCAGCCCCGAGCCCATCGCGCGCCTGGTCGCCCGCCCCATGCAGGCGCTGGCGCTGCTCACCCGGCCCTTCGTGATGCTGCTGTCGGTGTCCACCCACGCGCTGCTGCGCCTGATGGGCGTGCGGCAGACCGGCCAGGCCATCGTCACCGAAGAGGAGATCCATGCCCTGCTGGAAGAAGGCTCCGAAGCCGGCGTCATCGAGCAGCACCAGCACGAGATGGTGCGCAACGTGTTCCGCCTCGACGACCGCCAGCTCGGCTCACTGATGATCCCCCGCTCGGACATCGTCTGCATCGACATCCGCCGCTCCGCCGAGGAGAACCTGCAGATCCTCATCGAGTCGGAGCACTCGCGTTTCCCGGTGTGCGACGGCAGCCTCGACAAGCTGCTCGGCGTCATCCACGCCAAGCAGGCGCTGGCCTGCGTCGCCAAGGGGCAGACGCCGGACTTCTCGACCAACCTGCAGCCCTGCGTGTACGTGCCGGAGACGCTGACCGGCATGGAGCTGCTCGAGGAGTTCCGCGCCAACGACATGCAGATGGCCTTCGTCATCGACGAGTACGGCGAGATCGAAGGCATAGTGACCCTGCAGGACGTGCTCGAGGCGGTGACCGGCGAGTTCACCCCGCGCAATGCCGAGGATGCCTGGGCGGTGCAGCGCGAGGACGGCTCCTGGCTGCTGGACGGCGCCATTCCGATTCCGGAGATGAAGGATCGCCTGGAGCTGAAGAACGTCCCCGAGGAGGACAAGGGCCGCTACCACACCATCAGCGGGATGATCATGCTGCTCCTCGGCCGCGTGCCCTCCACCGGCAGCTACACGGACTGGGGCGGCTGGCGCTTCGAGGTGGTGGACATGGACGGCAAGCGCATCGACAAGGTGCTTGCCACGCCGATTCCGGTCGAGGCAGGCGACGCCGGCGCGCCCGTGGAATAGCCTCCCACCGACCTTTCCGGCAGCGCACGAGCGGATGGCGGGCCCCGGTCCGGCGAACACCGGGCCGGAGCAGCAGCGACTACTTGCCGCTGGTCAGCGTCGTGTAGCTGGTGATCAGGTTGCGATAGTCGGGGATGTGGTTGGAGAACAGCGTGCCCAGCCCCTCGATGTCGTTGCGCCAGTCGCGGTGCAGCTCGCAGGCCACCGCGAACCAGGTCATCAGCTGCGCGCCGGCGGCCGTCATGCGCTGCCAGGCGCTATCGCGGGTGAGCGCATTGAAGGTGCCGGAGGCGTCGGTGACCACGAACACCTCGAAGCCCTCCTCGATGGCCGACAGCGCCGGAAAGGCCACGCACACCTCGGTGACCACCCCGGCGATGAGCAACTGCTTCCTGCCGGTGGCCTTCACCGCGTCGACGAAGTCCGCGTTGTCCCAGGCGTTGATCTGCCCCGGGCGGGCGATGTAGGGCGCGTCGGGGAACTGCGCCTTGAGTTCGGGCACCAGCGGGCCGTTGGGACCGTTCTCGAAGCTGGTGGTGAGGATGGTAGGCAGCTTGAAGTACTGGGCCAGATCGCCGAGGGCCAGCACGTTGTTCTTGAAGCGGTCCGGGTCGATGTCGCGTACCAGCGACAGCAGGCCGGCCTGGTGGTCGACCAGCAGGACGGCAGCCTGGTCCTTGTCGAGCCGCGTGTAGGGAGTAGCCATGGCGTTCCTCCTCGGGTGAAGCGTAAGTGGTGCCGGGCGCGAAGGGCGCGGCGAGCCGTTGCGAACCCTTCCCAGTCTGGTCCGTCACGGGCGACCGACCGGCGAAAACCGACGAACTGCAACACCCTCCGTCCGGCGACAGCGGCCGCCGCCCGCTCATCCCGGGTCAGCCACGTCCCCGCGACAAAACCTCGCAGCGAACTAAGCTCAATGGCGTCACGACCGCAAGGCCGTCTCTGCATCCCCCCTCTCAGCCAGACACCATGAGGTGATGTGTAATGAGCACGCTGAAAGGTTCGAAGACCGAACAAAACCTGAAGGACGCCTTCGCCGGCGAGTCCATGGCCAACCGCCGCTACCTGTACTTCGCCGCCAAGGCCGACGTGGAAGGCTACAACGACGTCTCCACGGTGTTCCGCTCCACCGCCGAAGGCGAGACCGGCCACGCCCACGGCCACCTGGAATACCTGGAGCAGTGCGGCGACCCGGCCACCGGCCTGCCGTTCGGCGGCACCGGCCTCAACCTGAAGAGCGCCATCGCCGGCGAGACCCACGAGTACACCGACATGTACCCGGGCATGGCCAAGGTGGCCCGCGAGGAAGGCTTCGACGAGGTCGCCGACTGGTTCGAGACCCTGGCCAAGGCCGAGCGCTCGCACGCCAACCGCTTCCAGAAGGCCCTCGACGAACTGGGCTGATGCCCCGGCCGGGCGGCCCGCCGCGGGCCGCTGCGGCTTCCCTGCCCCGTCAGCGCAGCCCGGGAGGCAACATGGCCGAGCCCATCGACAGCAGCCGCGAAGGCAACCTCGAAGCCCCGACCCGTCATCCGCTGGGCCAGGACCAGCCGGAGTTCTGGGACCGCGCGGCACTGGAGGCCGAGCAGGAACGGGTGTTCCAGATCTGTCACGGCTGCCGCCGCTGCGTCAGCCTGTGCCACGCCTTCCCCACCCTGTTCGATCTGGTCGACGCCTCGCCGACCCTGGAGGTCGACGGCGTGGCCAAGGCCGACTACGCCAAGGTCACCGACCAGTGCTACCTGTGCGACCTCTGCTACCAGACCAAGTGCCCGTACACCCCGCCGCATCCGTGGAACGTCGACTTCCCGCACCTGATGCTGCGCGCCAAGGCGGTGCGCTTCCGCGAGCGCGGCGCGCCGCTGTCGGCGAAGATCCTCGCCAGCACCCGCGAGGTCGGCCGCCTGGTCTCCAACCCCGGCGTGGCTCAGGTGGTCAACGCCGCCAACCGCAACCCCAAGGCACGCAAGCTGCTGGAGCGCAGCCTGGCCGTGCATGCCGAGGCGCGGGTGCCGACCTACCACACGCCCACCGCGCGCCAGCGCCTCAAGCACCTGCGTGGCGGCGGCCTGGCCTGGCCCGCCGGCCGCACGCGCGGCCAGCTCGCCATCTTCGCCACCTGCTACTGCGATCACTCGGCGCCCGGCGTGGTCGAGGACCTCGCCGCCATCCTCGCCCACAACGCCATCCCCGCCCGCCTGGTGGAGCGGGAAAGCTGCTGCGGCATGCCGCGCCTGGAGCTGGGCGACCTCGACACCGTGCGCAGGTACAAGGAAGCCAACATCCCGCAGCTGGCGCAGATGGTTCGCGACGGCTGGGACCTCACCGCCGCGGTGCCCTCCTGCGTGCTGATGTTCAAGCAGGAACTGCCGCTGATGTTCCCCGACGATCCCGAGGTGGCGCTGGTGCGCGACGCCTTCTTCGATCCCTTCGAGTACCTGATGGAGCGCCACCGCGCCGGCCTGCTCGACACCGACTTCAAGCAGCCGCTGGGCAAGGTGGTCTGGCACGTCGCCTGCCACCAGCGCGTGCAGAAGATCGGCCCGAAGACCCGCGAGATCCTCCAGCTGGTGCAGGGCACCGAGATCGTCACCGTCGAGCGCTGCTCCGGCCACGACGGCACCTACGGCGTGAAACGCGACACCTACGCGCTGTCGCGCAAGCTGGCCAAGCCGGTGGAGCGCCGCGTCGCCGACGCCGCTGCCGAGCACTTCACCAGCGACTGCCCGATGGCCGGTGAGCACATCGCCCACGGCCTGAACGACAAGCCCGCCGCAGAGCATCCCCTGAGCCTGCTGCGCAAGGCCTATGGCATATGACGGACGAGCCGACGCCCATGAAAGCACTTGCCCACGCAGACCTGCTCAGCCTGGAAAACTACGCCCGCGAGCGCGCCGAGTTCCGCGCCCGGGTGATGGCACACAAGAAGGCGCGCACCCTGCATGTCGGCGCGCACCTGACGCTGCTCTTCGAGGATCGCCTGACCATCCAGTACCAGGTGCAGGAGATCCTGCGCATCGAGCGGATCTTCGAGGCCGAGCGCATCCAGGACGAACTGGACGCCTACAACCCGCTGATCCCCGACGGCGACAACCTCAAGGCCACCCTGATGATCGAGTTCGCCGACGTCGAGCAGCGCCGCCGCGAGCTGGCGCGCCTGCGCGGCCTGGAACACGCCATCGAGCTGCGCGTGGCGGGCTGCCCGCCGGTGCTGGCCGTCGCCGACGAGGACCTGCCGCGCAGCAACGAGGAGAAGACCTCCGCCGTGCACTTCCTGCGCTTCCCGCTCACCCCGACGCACATCGCCGCGTGGAATGCCGGCGCGCCGGTGCGCGTCGCCTGCACCCTGGCGGCCATGCCGGTCGAGGCGACGCTGAGCGGCGAGCAGCGCTGCGCGCTGGCGGCGGATTTCGCCTGAGGGCACGGCCGGGAAGCCCCCGGCCAGCCCACCAACAACTGTACACCCATACAGATAAAACTTGCCTGCCCGGCGCTTTCTGCCCATCCTGTGTGCCATCGACACCCGGATCGCGGCAAGCATGCAGCTCTACCTCTGCGAAAAACCCTCCCAGGCCAAGGACATCGCCAAGGTGCTCGGCGCCAGCCGGCGCGGCGAGGGCTGCTGGCTGGGCAACGGGGTGACGGTGACCTGGTGCATCGGCCACCTGCTGGAGACCGCGCCGCCGGACGCCTACGACGAACGCTACAAGCGCTGGAACCTGGCCGACCTGCCCATCGTCCCGGATAAATGGAAGATGCTGGTCAAGAGCAAGACCGCCAGCCAGTTCAAGGCGGTCAAGCGCCTGCTCGGCGAGTGCGCGGAACTGGTCATCGCCACCGACGCCGACCGCGAGGGCGAGATGATTGCCCGCGAACTGGTCGAACACTGCCGCTATCGTGGGCCGATCCAGCGTCTGTGGCTGTCGGCACTGGACGACGCTTCGATCCGCAAGGCGCTGCGCGCGCTCAAGCCGGGCAGCGAGACCTTCAACCTCTACCACGCCGCACTCGGCCGCTCGCGCGCCGACTGGCTGATCGGCATGAACATGAGCCGGCTGTTCACCCTGCTCGGCCGCCAGTCCGGCTACCAGGGCGTGCTCTCGGTCGGCCGCGTGCAGACGCCGACCCTGCGTCTGGTGGTGGATCGCGACCGTGCCATCGCCGCCTTCGTGCCGGTGCCCTACTGGGCCATCGACGTGCAATTGCTCGCTGACGGCATCCCGTTCACCGCGCAGTGGCGCGCGCCGGAAAACGCTTGCGACGACCAGGGCCGCTGCCTCAAGCCGGAGCTGGCGCGCGAGGCGGCGGAGGCCATGCGCCGCGCCGGCAGCGCGCGGTTGGTCGAGCTGAAGACCGAGCGCATGCGCGAGGCCGCGCCGCTGCCGTTCGATCTCGGCACCCTGCAGGAAGTCTGCTCGAAGAAGCTCGGCCTCGGCGCCCAGGAAACCCTCGACATCGCCCAGGCGCTGTACGAGACGCACAAGGTCATCACCTATCCGCGCAGCGACTGCGGCTATCTGCCGCTCAGCCAGCACGCCGAGGCATCGGCGATCCTCGCCGCCCTGGCCGCCGCCGATCCGGCGCTGGCCACGCTTGCCCCGCACCTCGACGCGCAGCGCCGCTCGCGGGCGTGGAACGACGCCAAGGTCGGCGCCCACCACGGCATCATCCCCACCGCCGCCGCGCAGGCCTCCACCCGCCTGGCCGGCAAGGAACGCGCGGTGTTCGCCCTGATCCGAGCGCGCTATCTCGCGCAGTTCCTGGCCAACCACGAGTACGACCGCACCCAGGCCGACTTCGACTGCGCCGGCCACGCCCTGCGCGCGGTGGGCAAGCGCATCGTCGAGCCGGGCTGGCGGCGCGCCCTGCCCGAGGCGCTGACCCCGGCGAAGGGCCGCGAGGCGCCCGAACCGCAGGCCCTGCCGGCACTGCGCGAGGGCCAGGACTGCGCGGTGCGCGAGGTGACGCTCAAGGACCTGCAGACCCAGCCGCCCAAGCCGTTCACCGAGGGCGACCTGATCAAGGCGATGAAGAACGTCGCCAAGCTGGTCGACGACCCGCGCCTGAAGCAGAAGCTCAAGGACACCACCGGCATCGGCACCGAGGCGACCCGCGCCGGGATTATCCAGGGCCTGCTCGATCGCGGCTACCTGACCAAGCAGGGCAAGGCGCTGGCCGCCACCCCGGCGGCGTTCAGCCTGATCGACGCGGTGCCCAGGCCGATCGCCGACCCCGGCACCACGGCGATCTGGGAACAGGCGCTGGACATGGTGCAGAGCGGCGAGATGCCGCTGGAGGAGTTCGTCGCCAAGCAGTCGGCGTGGATGAGCAAGCTGGTGGAACGCTGCGCCGGCCTGCGCCTGACCATCAGCGGCCCACCGGCCGGCGCCACGCGCGGCAAGCCGGCCTGGAAGGGCAAGCGCAAGGGCGGGACGCGCAAGGGTGCGCCGAGAAAGGCCGGAGGCAAGTCGGTCGGACGCCCGGCTCCGTCCTGACCTCGTGCCGCCGCTCTCGCCCAGGCCGCAACCCGTCTACCGCGGGCTTTTCGGCCCCGCACCCATCTGCGAAGATGCCCGCTTTTTTCGGCGATTACCCGGCAACCTGGGCGGATCCTGACATTCACACTGGATCTGCCATGCCGCCGGCGTCGGCAGCAGAACTTACCGGGGCCGAAGTTGCCCAAAAGATATGCAGCGCCAGCTAGCATATCTTCATGAAAATCTGATGGCGTGAAGGTTTCCCCGTGAGCATCATCCTGCGCAGCCTGCAGCACCCCCGCGCCTCGCTCGTCGTCCTGGCCGGCCTGCTCCTGGCGTTACCCCTCGGCATCCGCCTGACCCTGGGCTGGTCCGACCCTCTCGGCTATCTGTCCGACCTGGCCATCGGCACCCTGCTGATCGTCCTGCTCTACCGCCGCCCCTGGTGGCTGGCCCTGCCCGTGCTGCTGGCCTGGAGCCTGCTGAGCGTGGCGGCCGTCGAACTGGTCAGCGCGGTCGGTCGGCTGCCCAACCCGGCAGACCTGCAATACCTGTTCGATCCGCAATTCGTGGAAAACTCCACTTCCGGCAGCACCGCGCATCCCTGGATCGCCGCGAGCCTGTTCGGCGGCCTGGCGCTCTGGCTGCTCGGCCAGTGGCTGGGCCGTGCGCAATCCGCCGTCCGCCTGCCTCGGCATGCCTGGCTGGCGCCGCTGGCGCTGCTGCTGGCGCACGGCGGCATCCAGCAGTTGCGCCCCAGCGCGGCGGACCAGTGGCAGTTGTTCAACCTTCCCCACCAGTTGCTGGCCACCGTCATCGGCAGCGGGCAGACGAAGGTGAATGAGTGGCTGGAAGGTGACGTCGCCGATGCGCCCCCGCAGATGGCCGGGCTCAACCGCCTCGACCTCAAGGGCAAGAAGCTGCTGAACGCCCCGGGACGCGCCCGCAACGTGCTGATCGTCACCCTCGAGGGCATTCCGGGGGCCTACATCGCGACCAACCGCGCGGCCCTGAACAGCAGCTACCGGGAAAACCTGATGCCCAAGCTGAGCGCCTGGGCCGAGCGGGGCATGAACACGCCGGACTACGTGCTGCACAGCCACCAGACCATTCGCGGCCTGTACGCGATGCTCTGCGGCGACTACGACAAGCTCGACAGCGGCACGCCCAAGGGCCTCGAGATGCTGACGCAGAACCAGCGCAACCTGGCCTGCCTGCCGGCCCAGTTGCAGCATCGCGGCTTCGCCACCCACTACCTGCAGGGCGCCGGCCTCCGGTTCATGGCCAAGGACCGGATCATGCCGCACATCGGCTTTGTGGCCACCCGGGGCGTGGAGTGGTTCAAGAAGCCCTCCCATCTGAATTTCCCGTGGGGCAAGGACGACCGGTCGTTCTTCGAAGGCGCACTGGACTACGTCGCCCAGCTGCGCCGCAGCCAGCAGCCGTGGATGCTCACCCTGCTGACGGTCGGCACCCACCAGCCCTACTCCGCACCGGCCGCATACCTGAAGCGCCACAAGACGGCCAAGCAGGCCGCCGTGGCCTACCTGGACGATGCGCTGGACGACTTCCTGGCCGGCCTGGAGCGCCAGGGCGTGCTGAAGGACACCCTGGTCGTCATCACCTCGGACGAATCCCACGGCATCGACGGCGTGCGCCTCGCCTCGGCCTGGGGCTTCAACCTGGTGCTGGCTCCGGAGCAGAAGCAGCTGCCGCGGATCAAGTCCGGGGTCTACGGACACGTCGACCTCAGCGTATCGGTGCTCGACTATTTCGGCTTCCCTGCCCCCAGGGCCCTCAGCGGCCGATCGCTGTTCCGCGACTACCGTCAGGGCCGCGAGATCATGTCGTACACCAATGGCCTGCTGCGCTATCACGATGGCAAGGGCACCCTGACCGAGTGCGACTTCCAGCAGCTCTGCCGGGATTACGCCAGCACCGGTTTCATCGCCGAGCAGGCGCCCCTGCTCGGCCAGTATGACGGTCGGCGCGCCCGCCAGGTCGCCGCGCGGGCCACAGAGCTCGATCGCTCGCTGCTGCGTAGCTCGCTGAACCAGCTCTACCAGTTCGGCAGCCCGGCCAGCATCCGGCTCAAGGCGAAGATCAAGGACGACTGGGCGGACAACCTGATCGGCGCCCAGTATCTGGAGCTGCCCAAGGGTTCGCAGACCCGGGTGCGCCTGACCGTGCGCTCGACCGACCCGAAGCAGAAGGCCTACATCCTGCTCAAGGCCAAGGAATTCGAGCGGGACGTGCCGCTGGACATCCCGGCCAGGATGCTGGTTACCCCGGAAAAGCCCTTGCAGATGGACTTCACCTTCCACAACCCCGAGTCGCGCAAGGCGTTCTCCTTCCACCTGCTCGGCTACGGACGAGGCGCCATCGAGGTCAGCGACTTCAGCGTGATCACCGAGCCGGTGGAACAGACGGAGGTCGTGGAAGAGCCGCAAGTCCTGGAGGACGGCGACAGCGCCCAGTCGAGCTAGTGGCCTGTCCGTCCGGCTCAGTTGGTCGATTGCGGCGCCCATGACCCCGCGCCTGCGTTGCCGCCTGGGGAGGTCGAGCACGCCCCTCTGCCGCCCGGCGCGCAGGAGGGCTGCCGGCCGCTGATCTAACCTGATGCAAGGCCCACCCGCCCGGCAGGCCGGACCTCTTCCACAGGCAGGCGGACATGACGAAACGACAGATCGCGGTGATCGGCCTCGGCCGGCTCGGGCGCCGCTGCGCCGAACTGCTGCTCAGCGATTCCGGCCTGGCGCTCGCCGGCGTGGTGCGGCGCAACCCGGCGCCGCTCGACTGGCCGGGCGACATCCCGGTGGTCGGTCACATCAGCGAGCTGCGCGGGGTCGATGCCGTGCTGGTCTGCGTGCCGGTCGATGCGGTCCTCGGCCAGGCGCGTGAACTGCTGCAGCACCAGCTGCCACTGGTCGAATGCGCCCGCCTGCACGGCGCGGCCTTCGTCGCGCACAAGGCGGAGCTGCAGCGCATGGCCCACCTGTACCGGGCCACCGCGGTGCTTGGCGCGGGCTGCGATCCGGGCCTGCTGTCCCTGCTGCGCAGCCAGTTCGCCCTGCCGCTCCCCCACGGCCGTACCCAGGCCAGCCTGCACACCGCAAGCAGCCTGCACCACAGCCTGGCCGCCGAGGGTGTCGAGGGCGTGCGCACGGCGCTGGCCACCGAGCTGAAGACGGCCGACGGCCGCGTGCAGCGCTACGTCTACGTGGAGCTGGAACCCGGCGCCGACCGCCTGGCCGTCGAGGACGCCATCCTCGGTGACCCGCTGTATCTCGACGAGGAAACCCTGGTGTTCCCGGTGGCCAGCGTCGCCGACCTGGAGGAAACCGACCGCGGCCTGCTGCTGGAGCGCCATGCGGCGGCGAGCAATGGCAGCCACGCCGCCATGCTGCTGGAAGCGCGCTTCAACGAGATCGAGCTGGCCGCACGCATGATGCTGGCCGGCGCGCGGGCGCTGCCGCTGCTGCAACGCGGCGCCTGGTCGCTGCTCGACATCCCGCCGCTGCTGCTGTGGGGGAATCAGGGCGCGGCGGCGGAGCTGGAATGGATGTAGCCCCGCTCAGTTCCAGCCCTCCAGGCGCATGGTCGCGCGCACCAGGCGCTGCTCCTCCTGCTCGATCTCGCGCAGGTTGTCGCGGATGCTCTCGATGTGTTCGCGGGCGGCGCGCTGCGCCTGGCTCGGCTGGCGCTCGCAGATGGCGTGGAACAGCCGCGCATGCTGGCGGTCGATCTGCCGCTTCTGCACCGGCCGGTGGTAGAGGTTGTTCACCGAGGCGAACACGGTGCTCAGCATCAGTTCGCTGAGCGACTGCAGGGTGTGCACCAGCACCGGATTGTGCGAGGCCTCGCTGATCGCCCGGTGGAAGGCGTGGTCGCGGCGGGCGTGCTCGCGCGGGTCGACGGGCGTGGGCTCGTCGTGCACGGCGGACATTTCCTCGTAGCGCCGCCGCAGCAGGATCAGGTCGGCCTCGGTGGCGCGCAGCGCCGCCAGGCGCGCCGACTCACCCTCCAGCAGCGCGCGCACCTCGAGCAGGTCGTAGAGGGTGCGCGGCTGCGAGCTGAACAGGTGCATCAGCGGCGAGGCGTCGCTGCCGCGGTTGAGGTCGGCGACGAACGAGCCGCGGCCCTGCTCGGTATCGATGATCCCGCGCCCGCGCAGCACCCGCAGCCCCTCGCGCAGCGCCGAACGCGAACAGCCGAGCTTCTCCACCAGGCGCCGCTCGGACGGCAGCGCCTGGCCCTTCTTCAGCACGCCATCGACGATCAGCCGCTCGATGCGCTCGGCAACCTGGTCGGCCACCCGCTGCCCCCTGTCACCGCCACCACCCGCCATGCCCGCCATGCCCGCCATGCCCGCCATGCCCGCCTCCCGCCAGAACTGGTCCGACCAGTTGCTTCAGTGCAGCCAATCTAGGCGCACCGACCGGCCCAGGCAAGGCATACAGCGGGATTCTGACGAAAGTATTAGGCGCAAAACTGGTCGGACCAGTCCATCGACAACTGGACGCCGCGGCAACCCTGGCCGAATCTTCACCCGCCGTGGTTCCTCGCATCCGCCCTGCCAGCATCGCCTGGCGGCAGCCGAACCGGCGGGCACGACAACTACAAGAAATCAGCCGTGTGAGCCCCCATGAACATTCTCTACGACGAACGCCTGGACGGCGCCCTGCCCCGGGTGGACAAGGCGGCCCTGCTCGCCGAGCTGCGCCAGAGCCTGCCCGACCTGGAAATCCTCCACGAGCCGGAAGACCTGCGCCCCTACGAGTGCGACGGCCTCTCCGCCTACCGCACCGCGCCGATGCTGGTGGTGCTGCCGCGGACCGTCGAGCAGGTCGAGACCCTGCTGCTGCTCTGCCACCAACGCGGCGTGCCGGTGGTGCCGCGCGGCGCCGGCACCGGGCTGTCCGGCGGCGCGCTGCCGCTGGAACAGGGCGTGCTGCTGGTGATGGCGCGCTTCAACCGCATCCTCGAGGTCAACCCGCAGGGCCGCTATGCCCGCGTGCAGCCGGGCGTGCGCAACCTGGCGATCTCCCAGGCCGCCGCGCCGCACGAGCTGTACTACGCGCCCGACCCCTCCTCGCAGATCGCCTGCTCGATCGGCGGCAACGTCGCCGAGAACGCCGGCGGCGTGCACTGCCTGAAGTACGGCCTGACCGTGCACAACCTGCTCAAGGTCGAGATCCTCACCATGCGCGGCGAGCGCCTGACCCTCGGCTCCGACGCCCTCGACAGCCCCGGCTTCGACCTGCTGGCGCTGTTCACCGGCTCCGAGGGCATGCTCGGCGTGGTCACCGAGATCACCGTCAAGCTGCTGCCCAAGCCGCAGGTGGCGCGCGTGCTGCTGGCCAGCTTCGACTCGGTGGAGAAGGCCGGCCGGGCGGTCGGCGACATCATCGCCGCCGGCATCATCCCCGGCGGCCTGGAGATGATGGACAACCTGTCGATCCGCGCGGTCGAGGACTTCATCCACGCCGGCTACCCGGTGGACGCCGCCGCCATCCTGCTCTGCGAGCTGGACGGCGTGGAGGCCGACGTGCAGGACGACTGCCAGCGCGTCGAGCAGGTGCTGAAGGCCGCCGGCGCCACCGAGGTGCGCCTGGCGCGCAACGAGGCCGAGCGCGTCAAGTTCTGGGCCGGGCGCAAGAACGCCTTCCCGGCGGTCGGGCGCATCTCGCCGGACTACTACTGCATGGACGGCACCATCCCGCGCCGCGAGCTGCCGCGCGTGCTGCAGGGCATCGCCGACCTCTCCGAGCAGTACGGCCTGCGCGTGGCCAACGTGTTCCACGCCGGCGACGGCAACATGCACCCGCTGATCCTGTTCGATGCCAACCAGCCCGGCGAGCTGGAGCGCGCAGAGGAGCTGGGCGGCAAGATCCTCGAACTGTGCGTCGCGGTCGGCGGCAGCATCACCGGCGAGCACGGCGTCGGCCGCGAAAAGATCAACCAGATGTGCGCCCAGTTCAACGCCGACGAGCTGACCACCTTCCACGCGGTGAAGGCGGCCTTCGACCCCAGCGGCCTGCTCAATCCCGGCAAGAACATCCCGACCCTGCACCGCTGCGCCGAGTTCGGCGCCATGCACGTGCACCACGGCAAGCTGCCCTTCCCCGAACTGGAGCGTTTCTGATGCTGCACGACTACGACGCCAGCGCGGCGCTGCTGGCCCAGGTCAACCACGCCCTGGAAACGGGCACGCCGCTGCGCATCCGCGGCGGCGACAGCAAGGCCTTCCTCGGCCGCCCGGTGGCCGGCGAGGAACTGGACACCCGCGACCACCGCGGCATCGTCAGCTACGACCCGACCGAGCTGGTGCTGACCGCCCGTGCCGGCACGCCGCTGCAGGAGATCGAGGCGGCGCTGGAAGCGGCCGGGCAGATGCTGCCCTGCGAGCCGCCGCACCTGGGCATCGGCGCCACCCTCGGCGGCATGGTCGCCGCCGGCCTGTCCGGCCCGCGCCGCCCGTGGGCCGGCTCGGTGCGCGACTACGTGCTCGGCACGCGGATCATCACCGGCCACGGCAAGCACCTGCGCTTCGGCGGCGAGGTGATGAAGAACGTCGCCGGCTACGACCTGTCGCGCCTGATGGCCGGCAGCCTGGGCTGCCTGGGGCTGATCACCGAGGTGTCGCTCAAGGTGCTGCCCAAGCCGCGCCAGTGCCTCAGCCTGCGCCTGGAGATGGGCGTCGAGCAGGCGCTGGGCAAGTTCGCCGAGTGGGGCCAGCAGCCGCTGCCGATCAGCGCGGCCAGCCACGACGGCCGCGCCCTGCACCTGCGCCTGGAAGGCGGCGAAGGTTCGGTGCAGGCCTGCCGCCGCGACCTCGGCGGCGAGGAGATCGACAGCGGCTACTGGCTGGCGCTGCGCGAGCAGCGCCTGGCCTTCTTCGAGGGCGAGACGCCGCTGTGGCGTCTGTCGCTGCCGAACAACACCGGCGTGCTGGCGCTGCCGGGCGCGCAGCTGATCGACTGGGGCGGCGCGCAGCGCTGGCTGAAGTCCGGCGTCGACGCCGAGCAGATCCGCGCCGCGGCCGCCGCCGTGGGCGGCCACGCCACCCGCTGCAGCGCCGGCGACGACGCCCTCACCGCGCTGCCGGCGGCGCTGCTGCGCTACCACCGGAGCCTGAAGCAGCAACTCGACCCCAAGGGCATCTTCAACCCGGGCCGGATGTACGCGGAGGTCTGAGAGCGAGCCATGCAAACCAATCTGAGCCAACAAGCCAAGCTGCTGCCGCGCGCCGAAGAGGCCGAACGCATCCTGCGCTCCTGCGTGCACTGCGGCTTCTGCACCGCGACCTGCCCGACCTACCAGCTGCTCGGCGACGAGCTGGACGGCCCGCGCGGGCGCATCTACCTGATCAAGCAGGTGCTCGAAGGCCACGCGGTCAGCGCCAAGACCCAGCTGCACCTCGACCGCTGCCTGTCCTGCCGCAACTGCGAAACCACCTGCCCCTCCGGCGTGGACTACCACAACCTGCTGGACATCGGCCGCGCGGTGGTCGAGGCCAAAGTGCCGCGCCCGCTCGGCGAGCGCGTGCTGCGCGAGGCGCTGCGCACCGTGGTGCCGCGCCCGGCGCTGTTCAAGGCGCTGACCCAGGCCGGCCAGGCCTTCCGCCCGCTGCTGCCGCAGGCCCTGCAGGCCAAGCTGCCGCGCGAGATCCGTCCGGCCGGCAGCCGCCCGCAGGCGCGCCACGCCCGCCGCGTGCTGATGCTCGAAGGCTGCGCGCAGCCGGCGCTGTCGCCCAACACCAACGCCGCCGCCGCGCGGGTGCTGGACCGCCTGGGCATCAGCGTGGTGCCCGCCGCCGAGGCCGGCTGCTGCGGCGCGGTGGACTACCACCTCAACGCCCAGGAGCAGGGCTTGCAACGCGCGCGGCGCAACATCGACGCCTGGTGGCCGGCGATCGAGGCCGGCGCCGAGGCCATCGTGCAGACCGCCAGCGGCTGCGGCGCCTTCGTCAAGGACTACGGCCATATGCTCGCCGGCGATCCGGCCTACGCCGCCAAGGCCGCGCGGGTCAGCGCCCTGGCCCGCGACCTGGTGGAGGTGCTGCGCGACGAGCCGCTGGAGCCGCTCGGCAAGGGCAGCGGGCAACGCCTGGCCTTCCACTGCCCGTGCACCCTGCAGCACGCGCAGAAGCTCGGCGGCGCGGTCGAGGCGATCCTCGGCCGCCTCGGCTTCGACCTCGCCAGCGTGCCGGACAGCCACCTGTGCTGCGGCTCGGCCGGCACCTACTCGCTGACCCAGCCGGAGCTGTCGCGCCAGCTGCGCGACAACAGGCTCGACGCCCTGGAGAGCGGCAAACCCGCGGTGATCGTCACCGCCAACATCGGCTGCCAGACCCACCTCGACAGCGCCGGGCGCACCCCGGTGCGCCACTGGATCGAACTGGTCGACGAAGCCCTGCGCTGACCGCCCCCGGACAACAAGAGAGAACACCATGCAAAGCAAAGCCGTACTCGGCCAACAGGAAGTGGCGCGCATCCTCGAGCGCGCCCGTGAGGAAGCCCAGCGCAACAAGTGGGCGGTCGCCATCGCCGTGGTCGACGACGGCGGCCATCCGCTGGGCCTCGCGCGCCTCGACGGCTGCGCGCCGATCGGCGCCTACATCGCCCAGGAGAAGGCGCGCAGCGCCGCCCTCGGCCGCCGCGAAACCAAGGGCTACGAGGAGATGGTCAACGGCGGCCGCACCGCCTTCGTCAGCGCGCCGCTGCTGACCTCGCTGGAAGGCGGCGTGCCGGTGCTGGTCGACGGCCAGGTGGTCGGCGCGGTGGGCGTCTCCGGCGTCAAGGCCGAGCAGGACGCCCAGGTGGCCAAGGCCGGCGTCGCCGGGCTGCTCTGGGCACAGCCCGTCTGACCCGCCCCACGGAACATATCAGCAGAGGAGAAACGACATGACCGAGCGCGTGCAGCGCCTGCGCCTGCAGGTGGCCAGCCAGTACCAGAACTTCATCGAGCAGGAGGTGCTGCCGGGCACCGGCATCGCCGCCGAGGCCTTCTGGGCCGGCTTCGACAGCCTGGTCCACGACCTCGTCCCGGTGAACCGCGCCCTGCTCGCCGAGCGCGACCGCCTGCAGGCCGAGCTGGATGCCTGGCACCAGGCCAATCCCGGGCCGATCGCCGACATGGCCGCCTACCGCGCCTTCCTCGAGGGCATCGGCTACCTGCTGGCGCAGCCCGCCGAGGTGCGGATCGACACCGCCAACGTCGACCGCGAGATCGCCGTGCAGGCCGGCCCGCAGCTGGTGGTGCCGGTGATGAACGCGCGCTACGCGCTGAACGCCGCCAACGCGCGCTGGGGCTCGCTGTACGACGCCCTGTACGGCACCGACGCCATCGCCGAGGACGCTGGCGCCGAGAAAGGCAGCGCCTACAACCCGGTGCGCGGCGCGCGGGTGATCGCCTTCGCCCGCGCCTTCCTCGACCAGGCCGCGCCGCTGGCCGGCGCCAGCCATGCCGAGGCCACGGCCTACGCGGTCGACTGCGGCGCGCTGCAGGTCTGCCTCAAGGACGGCAGCACCACCATCCTGGCCCGGCCGGAGCAGTTGGTCGGCTACCAGGGCGAAGCCGCCGCGCCCAGCGCCGTGCTGCTGCAGAACCACGGCCTGCACATCGAGATTCAGATCGACCGCGCCAGCCTGATCGGCAAGGACGACGCCGCCGGGGTCAAGGACCTGCTGCTGGAGGCCGCGCTGACCACCATCATGGACTGCGAGGACTCGGTCGCCGCGGTCGACGCCGACGACAAGCTGCTGGTCTACCGCAACTGGCTGGGCCTGATGAAGGGCGACCTCAGCGAAACCCTGGACAAGGGCGGCAAGCGCATCGTCCGCACCCTGAATGCCGATCGCGAGTACCGGGCCGCCGCCGGCGGCACCCTGCGCCTGCACGGCCGCTCGCTGCTGTTCGTGCGCAACGTCGGCCACCTGATGAGCAACCCGACCATCCTCGACGGCGAGGGCCGCGAGATTCCCGAGGGCATCCTCGATGCGGTGACCACCAGCCTGATCGCCCTGCACGACCTGGAGCGCAAGGGCAACTCGCGCAGCGGCAGCGTCTACATCGTCAAGCCGAAGATGCACGGCCCGGTCGAGGTGGCCTTCGCCGACCAGCTGTTCGCCCGCGTCGAGGACCTGCTCGGCCTGCCGCGCCACACCCTGAAGATGGGCATCATGGACGAGGAGCGGCGCACCAGCATCAACCTCAAGGCGTGCATCGCCGCCGCCGGCTCGCGGGTCGCGTTCATCAACACCGGCTTCCTCGACCGCACCGGCGACGAGATGCACAGCGCCATGCAGGCCGGCGCCATGCTGCGCAAGGGCGACATGAAGTCGACCGCCTGGATCCAGGCCTACGAGCGCAACAACGTGCTGGTCGGCCTGAGCTGCGGCCTGCGCGGCCGCGCGCAGATCGGCAAGGGCATGTGGGCGATGCCGGACCTGATGGCCGCCATGCTCGAGCAGAAGATCGCCCACCCCAGGGCCGGCGCCAACACCGCCTGGGTGCCCTCGCCCACCGCCGCCACCCTGCACGCCCTGCACTACCACCAGGTCGACGTGCCGGCGGTGCAGGCCGAGCTGGAGCGCATCGACCTGGCCGCCGAGCGCGACGCGCTGCTCGATGGCCTGCTCAGCGTGCCGGTCAGCGCCAGCCGCGACTGGAGCGCCGCGCAGATCCGGGAGGAAGTCGACAACAACTGCCAGGGCATCCTCGGCTACGTGGTGCGCTGGGTCGAACAGGGCGTCGGCTGCTCCAAGGTGCCGGACATCCACGACGTCGCGCTGATGGAGGACCGCGCCACCCTGCGCATCTCCAGCCAGCACCTGGCCAACTGGCTGCACCACGGCGTGGTCGACGCCGCGCAGGTGCGCGAGAGCCTCGAGCGCATGGCCCGGGTGGTCGACGCCCAGAACGCCGGCGATCCGGCCTACCGGCCGATGGCGCCGGACTTCGAGCGTTCGCACGCCTTCCGCGCCGCCTGCGACCTGGTGTTCAGGGGCCTCGAGCAGCCCAGCGGCTACACCGAGCCGCTGCTGCACGCCTGGCGCCTGCGCTTCAAGCAGGAGGGCTGAGCCGACCAGCGAATCACCGGCTCCGCGCACGGAGCAACCGAGCAGGAGCGCCGGCACGCCTGACGAGCTGCCGGCGCTCAGGGCCTTGCCGGCCCAGATGCAGGCTCCGGGAACCTCCCGGAGCCAGTTGGCCTACAAAAACAATCAGGAAACCAACCCATGAGTCAAACACTGCTCTCCATACTGGCCTTCGTGCCGCTGGTACTGGCGGGCGTACTGCTGATCGGCTTCCGCTGGCCAGCCAAGTACGCCATGCCGCTGGTGTTCGTCATTACCGCCGTCATCGGTCTCACCGCCTGGGACATGACCTTCAACCGGGTCGTCGCCTCCACGCTGCAGGGCCTGATCCTCACCGCCGCGATCCTCTGGATCATCTTCGGCGCCATCCTGCTGCTCAACACCCTCAAGCACTCCGGGGGGATCAGCGCGATCCGCCGCGGCTTCGCCAACATCAGCCCCGACCGCCGGGTGCAGGCGCTGATCGTCGCCTGGCTGTTCGGCTGCTTCATCGAGGGCGCCTCCGGCTTCGGCACCCCCGCCGCGGTGGCCGCGCCGCTGCTGGTGGCGCTCGGCTTCCCGGCGATGGCCGCGGTGGTGCTGGGCATGATGGTGCAGTCCACCCCGGTGTCGTTCGGCGCGGTCGGCACGCCGATCCTGGTCGGCGTCGGCGCCGGCCTGGACAAGACCGGGATCGGCGCCCAGCTGGTCGCCAACGGCAGCAGCTGGGAGGTGTTCTTCCACCTGATCTTCTCCCGCGTGGCCATCACCCATGGCCTGATCGGCCTGCTGATGCCGCTGATCATGGTCACCATCATGACCCGCTTCTTCGGCAAGAACCGCAGCTGGAAGGAAGGCCTGGAGATCGCCCCCTTCGCCATCTTCACCGCGCTGTGCTTCTCGCTGCCGTACATGGCCGCCGGGGTGTTCCTCGGTCCGGAGTTCCCGTCGATCATCGGCGCGCTGGTCGGCATGGCCATCGTCGTCCCCGCCGCCAAGGCCGGCTTCCTGCTGCCCAAGCAGAGCTGGGACTTCGCTCCGGCCAAGGAGTGGCCGGTGGAGTGGATGGGTTCGATCGAGATGAAGCTCGACCAGGTCGCCGGCAAGACGCCGATCTCGGTGGCCATGGCCTGGGCGCCCTACCTGCTGCTGGCGGGGCTGCTGGTACTGTCGCGGGCCTTCCCCGAGGTCAAGGCGGCGCTGATGTCGGTGAGCTTCGGCTGGAAGGACATCCTCGGCGAGACCGGCATCAACGGCAGCCTGGAGCCGCTGTACCTGCCGGGCGGCATCCTCTGCTTCGTGGTGCTGATGACCTTCATCTTCCACCGCATGCGCTTCAGCGAGCTGACCGCCGCCATCGGCGAATCCAGCCGCACCCTGCTCGGCGCCGGCTTCGTGCTGATCTTCACCATCCCGATGGTGCGCATCCTGATCAACTCGGGGGTCAACGGTGCCGAACTGGTGTCCATGCCGGTGGCCATGGCCAAGCTGGTGGCCGACAGCGTCGGCGGCATCTATCCGCTCTTCGCCCCGGCGGTGGGCGGCCTGGGCGCCTTCATCGCCGGCTCCAACACGGTGTCGAACCTGATGCTGTCGCAGTTCCAGCTCAACGCCGCGGGCCTGATCGGGGTCTCCGGGGCGATGATGGTGGCGCTGCAGTCGGTGGGCGCCGCGGCCGGCAACATGATCGCCATCCACAACGTGGTGGCGGCCTCGGCCACCGTCGGCCTGCTCGGTCGCGAGGGCGTCACCCTGCGCAAGACCATCCTGCCGACCCTCTACTACCTCACCGTGGCGGGCATCTTCGGCCTGATCGCCATGTACGTGATGGGCATCGGCGACCCGCTGCTGCACGCCCAGTGAGCCACCGCCCGTGACTGCCCCGGCGGTCACGGGCAACCCTCGAATTCGCCCGGCCGGCCGAGCCTCCTCGTGCCTGCGCCGACGGCCCCCCAGCGGCCGGTCGGGCGAACCCAATCCCCCTCTCTGCAGCGACCTGGCGCCCGCGCCGGCCGCTGCATTCCCGGCAACAGCCTGCACCTGAAGCGGGCGGGAGCCGCGCTCCCGTCCGGACCAGTCGATGAGCAAGTGCCCAAGGAGGCCGCTGTGACTACCGAATTCAAGCAAGCAGCACTGGACTACCACGAGTTCCCGACCCCCGGAAAGATCGGTACGGCCCTGCGCAAGCCGGCCGAAACCGCCGCCGACCTGGCCCTGGCCTACAGCCCGGGCGTCGCCGAGCCGGTACGCGAGATCGCCAGGGACCCGCAGAACGCCTACCGCTATACCGGCAAGGGCAACCTGGTCGCGGTGATCAGCAACGGCAGCGCGATCCTCGGCCTCGGCGATCTCGGCCCGCTGGCCAGCAAGCCGGTGATGGAAGGCAAGGCGCTGCTGTTCAAGCGCTTCGCCGGCGTCGACGCCATCGACATCTAGGTCAAGGCGGAAAGCAGCCAGGCCTTCATCGACACCGTGGCGCGCATCGCCGACACCTTCGGCGGCATCAACCTGGAGGACATCAAGGCGCCCGACTGCTTCGAGATCGAGCAGGTGCTGAGCGAGCAGTGCGACATTCCGGTGTTCCACGACGACCAGCACGGCACGGCCATCGTCACCGCCGCAGCCATGCTCAATGCGCTGGAGATCCAGGGCAAGCCGCTCGCCACGGCGAAGATCGTCTGCCTCGGCGCCGGCGCGGCGGCCACCGCCTGCATGCGCCTGCTGGTCAGCCTGGGTGCGCCGAAGAGCAATCTGTTCATGATCGACCGCCAGGGCGTGATCCATTCCGGCCGCGACGACCTCAACCGCTTCAAGCGCGAGTTCTGCAACGACAGCGGCGCGCGCACCCTGAAGGAGGCGATGGAGGGCGCCGACGTGTTCCTCGGCCTGTCCGGCGCCAGCCTGCTGGGCGCCGAGGAGCTGCTGAGCATGGCGGCCAACCCGGTGGTGATGGCCTGCTCCAACCCCGATCCGGAGATCCGCCCGGAGCTGGCCCGCGCCACCCGCGACGACCTGGTGATGGCCACCGGCCGCTCCGACTACCCCAACCAGGTGAACAACGTGCTCGGCTTCCCGTTCATCTTCCGCGGCGCCCTCGACGTGCGCGCCCGCACGGTCAACGAGGCGATGAAGATCGCCGCCGTGGAAGCGCTGCGCCAGCTGGCCAGGCAGCCGGTGCCGGACGAGGTGCTGGCGGCCTACGGGCTGGACAGCCTGGCGTTCGGCCGCGACTACATCCTGCCCAAGCCGATGGACGCGCGCCTGCTCGGCGCGGTTTCCGCCGCGGTGGCGCAGGCCGCCATCGACTCCGGCGTGGCCCGCCTGCCCTACCCGGCGCACTATCCGCGCTGAGCCCGAACGCAGCGGGCTGGCATTGCAGGCCCGCTGCAACCGCATGCGCATGGAGCGGCAGCCGGCAACAGCGGTCGCTCAGGCGCATGCCGGCGCCTTCATGCCGGGCGCACCCCGCGCTCGCCCGGCGCCTCCTCCCGTGCCGATCCCCGCCCCCTGGTTTACAGCCCCTCCCAGTACCCCGGCGCGCCGTACAGCTCGCGCAGGTAGTCGATGAAGAAGCGCACCTTGGCCGGCAGGTAGCGCTGCTGCGGGTAGACCGCCTGGATGTCGTAGTCCGCCAGGGCGAAGTCGTCGAGCACGGTCACCAGCTCGCCGCGGCGCAGTTCGCCCTGGATCTCCCAGGTCGAGCGCCAGCCCAGCCCGACGCCCTGGCGCACCCAGGAGAACAGCAGCTCGCCGTCGTTGCAGGCCAGGTTGCCGGCGACCTTCACCGCCAGTTGCCGGCCGTCGCGCTGGAAGGTCCAGCCGCGCTGCTGGCCGCCCTGCAGGGTGAAGGCCAGGCAGTTGTGCGCGGCCAGGTCCTCGGGGGTCTGCGGCTTGCCGTGGCGGGCGAAGTACTCCGGGGTGCCGCACACCACCCGGCGGTTGGGGAACAGCTTGACCGCCACGTAGTTGGGGTCGCGCACCTCGCCGATGCGGATGCCCAGGTCGTAGCCCTCGCCGACCAGGTCGACCACGCTGTCGGTCAGGTTGAACGCCAGCTTGAGGTTGGGAAAGCGCTGCTGGAAACCGAGCGCGTGCGGCGCCACGTGCAGGCGGCCGAAGCCGGCCGGCGCCGATACCGCCAGCTGGCCCTTGACCATCGAGCTGCTGCTGCCGATCTCCGCCTCCAGCTCGTCGAACTCGCGCAGCAGCACCCGCGCACGCTCGAGGTACTGCTCGCCCAGCTCGGTCAGGCGCAGGCCGCGGGTGGAGCGGTGCATCAGGCGCACGCCCAGGCGCCGCTCCAGGGCGTCCAGGCGGCGGCCGAGGATGGCCGGGGTGACGCCCTCGCTGAGGGCGGCGGCGGCGAAGCTGCCCTTCTGGGCGACCTGGACGAAGCTGTGCAGTTCGGTATAGCGCGACATTCGATACTCCTGGTATCGACAGAAACCGATTTGGTGATCTTCCAGCCAGGCAGAGCCTACTCCAGACTCGGGTCCACAACAAAAAATATCGACTCGCCCGAAGGAGGAGTCCGTCATGGCCAGAATGAGAGCAATCGAGGCCGCCGTGCTGGTGATGCGCCGCGAAGGGGTCGACACCGCCTTCGGCGTGCCCGGCGCCGCGATCAACCCGCTGTACGCCGCCCTGCGCAAACTCGGCGGCATCGACCACGTGCTGGCCCGCCACGTCGAGGGCGCCTCGCACATGGCCGAGGGCTACACCCGCACCAAGGCTGGCAACATCGGCGTGTGCATCGGCACCTCCGGCCCGGCCGGCACCGACATGGTCACCGGCCTGTACTCGGCCTCGGCCGACTCCATCCCGATCCTCTGCATCACCGGCCAGGCGCCGCGCGCCCGCCTGCACAAGGAGGACTTCCAGGCGGTCGACATCACCAGCATCGTCAAGCCGGTGACCAAGTGGGCGACCACCGTGCTGGAGCCAGGCCAGCTGCCCTACGCCTTCCAGCGCGCCTTCCAGGAGATGCGCAGCGGCCGCCCCGGCCCGGTGCTGATCGACCTGCCGTTCGACGTGCAGATGGCCGAGATCGAGTTCGACATCGACGCCTACCAGCCGCTGCCGGTGCAGAAGCCGCGCGCCAGCCGCCTGCAGGCGGAGAAGGTGCTGGCCATGCTGGACAGCGCCGCGCGCCCGCTGATCGTCGCCGGCGGCGGCATCATCAACGCCGACGCCTCGGACAAGCTGGTCGAGTTCGCCGAGCTGACCGGCATCCCGGTGATCCCGACCCTGATGGGCTGGGGCAGCATTCCCGACGACCACCGCCTGATGGCCGGCATGTGCGGCCTGCAGACCTCGCACCGCTACGGCAACGCCAACCTGCTGGACTCCGACCTGGTGCTCGGCATCGGCAACCGCTGGGCCAACCGCCACACCGGCTCGGTCGAGGTCTACACCGAGGGCCGCCGCTTCATCCACGTCGACATCGAGCCGACCCAGATCGGCCGGGTGTTCACCCCCGACCTCGGCATCGTCTCCGACGCCGGCGCGGCGCTGGAGGTGTTCCTCGAGGTAGCCCGCGAGTGGCAGGCCGCCGGCCGCCTGCAGCACCGCAGCGCCTGGAGCGAGGTGTGCCGCGAGCGCAAGCGCAGCCTGCAGCGCAAGACCCACTTCGACGCGGTGCCGGTCAAGCCGCAGCGGGTGTACGAGGAGATGAACGAGTTCTTCGGCAAGGACACCTGCTACGTCAGCACCATCGGCCTGTCGCAGATCGCCGGCGCGCAGTTACTCCACGTCTACAAGCCGCGCCACTGGATCAACTGCGGCCAGGCCGGCCCGCTGGGCTGGACCATCCCGGCGGCGCTCGGCGTGGTCAAGGCCGACCCGAGCCGCCCGGTGGTGGCGCTGTCGGGGGACTACGACTTCCAGTTCATGATCGAGGAGCTGGCGGTGGGCGCGCAGTTCCGCCTGCCCTACATCCACGTGCTGGTGAACAACTCCTACCTCGGCCTGATCCGCCAGTCGCAGCGCGCCTTCGACATGGACTACTGCGTGCAGCTGGCCTTCGACAACCTCAACGCGCCGGAGCTGGACGGCTATGGCGTCGACCACGTCGCGGTGGTCGAGGGCCTGGGCTGCAAGGCGATCCGCGTGCGAGATCCGAACGAGCTGCACGGCGCCTTCGCCCGCGCCCGCCAGCTGATGGCGGAGCACCGCGTGCCAGTGGTGGTCGAGGTGATCCTCGAACGGGTCACCAACATCGCCATGGGCGCCGAGATCAACGCCATCAACGAATTCGAGGCGCTGGCGCTGAGCCGCGCCGACGCACCGACGGCGGCCCTGCCGCTCGACTGATCCGGCTTAACACCGGCCGCGTAGGGTGCGCCGCGCGCACCAGAGTGCCTACCGCGTACCTCTCGGTGCGCACGGCGCACCCTACGACCACGCTCCCGCTTGCGGGCAGAGATGACTGATACAAAAGGAGCACCGCATGCCCCGTTTTGCCGCCAACCTGTCGATGCTGTTCACCGAAGTGGACTTCCTCGACCGCTTCGCCGCCGCCGCCGAAGCCGGCTTCACCGGCGTCGAGTACCTGTTCCCCTACGACTACCCGGCCGAGGAGCTCAAGGCGCGCCTGGACGCCCACGGCCTGAGCCAGGTGCTGTTCAACCTGCCGGCCGGCGACTGGGCCGGCGGCGAGCGCGGCATCGCCTGCCACCCGCAGCGCGTCGAGGAGTTCCGTGCCGGCGTGGAGCAGGCCATCGCCTACGCCAGGGTACTCGGCAACACCCAGGTCAACTGCCTGGCCGGCGTGCGCCCGGCCGGCTACGACGACGCCACCGTCGAGCAGACCCTGGTCGCCAACCTCAGGTACGCCGCCGCGCGGCTGGGCGAGGCCGGTATCACCCTGGTGATGGAAGCGATCAACACCCGCGACATCCCCGGCTTCTACCTGCACAACACCCGCCAGGCGCTGGCCATCCGCGAGCAGGTCGGCAGTGACAACCTGCTGCTGCAGTACGACATCTACCACATGCAGGTCATGGAAGGAGACCTGGCGCGCACCCTCGAAACCAACCTCGCGGCGATCCACCACGTGCAGCTGGCCGACAACCCCGGCCGCCACGAGCCGGGCAGCGGCGAGATCAACTACCGCTTCCTGTTCGCGCACCTGGAGCGCATCGGCTACCAGGGCTGGATCGGCTGCGAATACAAGCCCCTCACCACCACCGCCGCCGGCCTCGGCTGGCTGGCTCCTTTTCACAAGAGCATCCACAACGCCATCTGAGGAGAGCGTCTCATGGCCAAGATCGGATTCATCGGCACCGGCATCATGGGCAAGCCCATGGCGCACAACCTGCAGCAGGCCGGCCACACCCTGTTCTTCTCCGAGCACCACGACAAGGCGCCGGCCGAGCTGCTCGGCGAGCGCGGCATCGCCCTGGCCAACCCGCGCGAGGTGGCCCAGGAGGCCGAGTTCGTCATCGTCATGGTGCCCGACACCCCGCAGGTCGAGGACGTGCTGTTCCGCGCCGACGGCGTGGCCGCGGGCGTCGGCGCCGGCAAGCTGGTGATCGACATGAGCTCGATCTCGCCGACCGCCACCAAGAACTTCGCCGCGCGGATCGCGGCCAGCGGCGCCGAGTACCTGGACGCCCCGGTATCCGGCGGCGAGGTCGGCGCCAAGGCCGCCACCCTGAGCATCATGGTCGGCGGCAGCGAGGCGGCGTTCGAGCGCGCCCTGCCGCTGTTCCAGGCGCTGGGCAGGAACATCACCCGCGTCGGCGACAACGGTGCCGGGCAGACCGCCAAGGTGGCCAACCAGATCATCGTCGCCCTGAACATCCAGGCGGTGGCCGAGGCGCTGCTGTTCGCCGCGCGCAACGGCGCCGACCCGGCCCGGGTGCGCGAGGCGCTGATGGGCGGCTTCGCCGGCTCGAAGATCCTCGAGGTGCACGGCGAGCGGATGATCAAGGGCAGCTTCGCTCCGGGTTTCCGCATCCGCCTGCACCAGAAGGACCTCAACCTGGCGCTGGCCGGCGCCCGCGAGCTGGGCCTCAACCTGCCCAACACCGCCATCGCCCAGCAGGTGTTCAGCACCTGCGCCGCGCTCGGCGGCGGCGACTGGGACCACTCGGCGCTGATCAAGGGCCTGGAGCACATGGCCAACTTCTCGATCCGCGAGACTTAAGCCAGCGGTGCGCGCGGCCTAGGCGGCCCCACGCACCGAATCCATGCACACAGCATGGAACTCTTTCGACCTGCCGGGCAGAAGGATTCACGGCCCGACTGCCGGGCCGGTCGATCCCAGTCCACAGCCGCTGGCCAGCGGCGGCTGCGGACTGGGATCATCGACCCGACCACACGCATTCACCGCTGGAGCCTGCCATGCCCATCGATCCGCAACGCCTGCTGCGCGAGCTGTTCGCCAGCGCCATCGCCGCCGCCCACCCGCGCCAGGTGCTGGCCGACCACCTGCCCACCGACCGCAGCGGCCGGGTCATCGTCATCGGCGCCGGCAAGGCCGCCGCGGCCATGGCCGAGGTCATCGAGCGGGAGTGGCAGGGCGAGATTTCCGGCCTGGTGGTGACCCGCTACGGCCACGGTGCCGACTGCCGCCGGATTGAGGTGGTGGAAGCCGCCCACCCGGTGCCGGACGACGCCGGCGAGCGGGTCGCCCGCCGCGTACTGGAGCTGGTCGGCGGCCTCGGCGAGGACGACCGGGTGATCTTCCTGCTCTCCGGCGGCGGCTCCTCGCTGCTGGCCCTGCCGGCCGAGGGCATCAGCCTCCGGGACAAGCAGGCGATCAACCAGGCGCTGCTCCGCTGCGGCGCGCACATCGGCGAGATCAACTGCGTGCGCAAGCACCTCTCGGCGATCAAGGGCGGCCGCCTGGCCCGGGCCTGCTGGCCGGCCAGCGTATACACCTACGCGATTTCCGACGTGCCCGGCGACGAGGCCACGGTGATCGCCTCCGGCCCGACGGTGGCCGACCCGACCACCTCGGCGCAGGCGCTGGCGATCCTCGCCCGCTACCACATCGAGGTGCCGGCCCACGTGCGCGCCTGGCTGGAGGACCCGCGCTCGGAAACCCTCAAGCCCGGCGATCCACATCTGGCCCGCAGCCACTTCCGCCTGATCGCCACGCCGCAGCAGTCGCTGGAGGCCGCCGCCGCGCTGGCCCGTGCCGCCGGCGTCGCCCCGCTGATCCTCGGCGACCTGGAGGGCGAGTCGCGCGAGGTGGCCAAGGTGCACGCCGGCATCGCCCGGCAGATCGTCCTGCACGGCCAGCCGCTTAAGCCGCCCTGCGTGATCCTCTCCGGCGGCGAGACCACCGTCACCGTGCGCGGCAGCGGCCGCGGCGGGCGCAACGCCGAGTTCCTCCTCAGCCTCACCGACAGCCTCGCCGGCCTGCCCGGCGTCTACGCGCTGGCCGGCGACACCGACGGCATCGACGGCTCGGAGGACAACGCCGGCGCCATCATGACCCCGCACAGCCACGCCCGCGCCACGGCCCTGGGCCTGTCCAGCAGCGACGCGCTGCACGACAACGACGGCCACGGCTACTTCGCCGCGCTCGGCGACCTGATCGTCACCGGGCCGACGCGCACCAACGTCAACGACTTCCGCGCCATCCTCATCCTGGGAAACAGTGACCATGACGCCTGACAAGCAAGTGAAGATCCTCGCCACCCTCGGCCCGGCGACCCGCAGCAGCGACGACGTGCGCCGGCTGGTCGAGGCCGGCGTCAACCTGTTCCGCCTCAACTTCAGCCATGGCGAGCACGCCGACCACGCCCTGCGCTACCAGTGGATACGCGAGGTGGAGCGCGAGCTGAACCAGTCGCTCGGCGTGCTGATGGACCTGCAGGGGCCCAAGCTGCGCGTCGGCCGCTTCGCCGCCGGCAAGGTCGGGCTGCTGCGCGGCCAGGCCCTGCGCCTCGACCTCGACGCCACCCCGGGCGATGCGACGCGGGTCAACCTGCCCCACCCGGAGATCATCGCCGCGCTGCAGCCGGGCATGAGCCTGCTGCTCGACGACGGCCGCCTGCGCCTCAAGGTGACCGCCTGTCACGCCGACGCGGTGGACACCGAGGTGGTCGCCGGCGGCGAGCTGTCCGACCGCAAGGGCGTCAACGTGCCGGAGGCGGTGCTGCAGCTCAGCCCGCTGACCGCCAAGGACCGCCGCGACCTGGCCTTCGGCCTGGAACTGGGCGTCGACTGGGTGGCGCTGTCCTTCGTCCAGCGCCCGGAGGACATCGTCGAGGCCCGCGAACTGATCGGGGGCCGCGCGGCGCTGATGGCGAAGATCGAGAAGCCCTCGGCGGTACAGCAACTGGAGGCGATCGCCCGCCTGTGCGACGCCATCATGGTGGCGCGCGGCGACCTCGGCGTGGAGGTGCCGGCCGAGCACGTGCCGCGCATCCAGAAGGACATCATCCGCACCTGCCGCCAGCTCGGCCGGCCGGTGGTGGTGGCCACGCAGATGCTCGAATCGATGCGCTTCTCCCCGGCGCCGACCCGCGCCGAGGTGACCGACGTGGCCAACGCGGTGGCCGAGGGCGCCGATGCGCTGATGCTCTCGGCGGAGACCGCCTCGGGCGACTACCCGCTGGAGGCCGTGCAGATGATGAGCAAGATCATCCGCCAGGTGGAGAGCGGCGCCGACCTGCAGAGCCAGCTGGACGTCGGCCGCCCGCAAGCCGAGGCCACGGTGTCGGACGCGATCAGCGCCGCGATCCGCCGCATCAGCGCCGTCCTGCCGGTCGCCGTGCTGGTCAACTACAGCGAATCCGGCGCCTCCAGCCTGCGCGCCGCCCGCGAGCGCCCCGCCGCACCGATCCTCAGCCTGACGCCGAACCTCGCCACCGCGCGGCGCCTGAGCGTCGCCTGGGGCGTCTGTTCGCGGCTGCACCCGCGGTCGAGGAATTGACCGGCGCCGCCCTGGAAGCGGCGCGCGCCCAAGGCATGGCCAGGAGCGGCGATACCGTGGTGATCACCGCCGGCTTCCCCATCGGCCAGCCGGGCAGCACCAACATGCTGCGCATCGAGCAACTGGGCTGAGGCAGCGAAGGCAGGGCGAGCGGCGCAACGCCGGGACGAGCGAGCAGGGGCACCAGCCCGAGCACACGGCGCCGCATCAGCGGCAGCGGCAAAAAAAACCGGCGCCCATGACGGGCGCCGGCCAGAGGGAGCAGGAATGGACCGGGCCATGCAGCGGGCCCGATCCGTCCGGAGATCACGCCAGATCGAAGCGATCGGCGTTCATCACCTTGGTCCAGGCGGCGACGAAGTCCTTGACGAACTTCTCCCGGTTGTCGTCCTGGGCGTACACCTCGGCGTAGGCACGCAGCACCGAGTTGGAGCCGAACACCAGGTCCACGCGGGTCGCGGTCCACTTGACCTGATCGGTCTTGCGGTCGCGGATCTCGTAGAGGTTGTTGCCGGCCGGTTTCCAGGTGTTGCCCATGTCGGTCAGATTGACGAAGAAGTCGTTGCTCAGCACGCCGACGCGGTCGGTGAACACGCCATGCCGGCTGCCGCCGTGGTTGGTGCCCAGCACGCGCATGCCGCCGACCAGCACGGTCATCTCCGGCGCGGTCAGGCCCATCAGCTGGGTGCGGTCGAGCATCAGCTCCTCGGGACTGACGGCATAGTCCTTCTTCAGCCAGTTGCGGTAAGCGTCGTGCAGCGGCTCCAGCACGGCGAAGGAGTCCACGTCGGTCTGCGCCTGGCTGGCATCGCCACGCCCCGGAGCGAACGGCACGCTGACCTCGACCCCGGCCGCCTTGGCCGCCTGCTCGACGCCCAGGTTGCCGCCCATCACGATCACGTCGGCCACGCTGGCGCCGGTTTCCGCGGCGATCTTCTCGTACACCGCGAGCACCTTGGCCAGCCGCGCCGGCTCGTTGCCCTCCCAGTCCTTCTGCGGGGCCAAGCGGATGCGCGCGCCGTTGGCGCCGCCGCGATTGTCCGAGCCGCGGAAGGTGCGCGCGCTGTCCCAGGCGGTGCAGACCAGCTCGCTGACCGACAGGCCGCTGGCGGCGATCTTCGCCTTGACCGCGGCGACGTCGTAGTCGCTGCGACCGGCCGGCACCGGGTCCTGCCAGATCAGGTCTTCGGCCGGCACTTCCGGGCCGAGGTAGCGGACCTTCGGCCCCATGTCGCGGTGGGTCAGCTTGAACCAGGCGCGGGCGAAGGCATCCTCGAAGGCGGCGGGGTCCTTGTGGAAGCGCTCGGCGATCTTGCGGTACTCCGGGTCCATCTTCATCGCCATGTCGGCATCGGTCATCATCGGCTTGTGGCGGATGCTCGGATCCTCCACGTCGACCGGCATGTCCTCTTCCTTGATGTCGACCGGCTCCCACTGCCAGGCGCCGGCCGGACTCTTCTTCAGCTCCCACTCGTGGTTGAGCAGCATGTCGAAGTAGCCGTTGTCCCAGCGGGTCGGATGGGTGGTCCAGGCGCCTTCCAGGCCGCTGGTCACGGTGTCGCGACCGACGCCGCGCCGGGTCTTGTTGTTCCAGCCCAGGCCCTGCTCCTCGACGTCAGCCCCCTCGGGCTCCGGGCCGAGCAGCGCGGCGTCGCCGTTGCCGTGCGCCTTGCCCACGGTATGGCCGCCGGCGGTCAGCGCCACGGTTTCCTCGTCGTTCATGGCCATGCGCGCGAAGGTCTCGCGCACGTCGCGGGCGGTCTTCAGCGGGTCGGGCTGGCCGTCGACGCCCTGCGGGTTGACGTAGATCAGGCCCATCATCACCGCGGCCAGCGGGTTCTCCAGCTCACGCTCGCCGGAGTAGCGGCTGTTGGGGTTGTTGGTGGGCGCCAGCCACTCCTTCTCCGAGCCCCAGTAGATGTCCTTCTCCGGATGCCAGATGTCCGCGCGACCGTAGCCGAAGCCGAAGGTCTTGAAGCCCATCGACTCGTAGGCAACGTTGCCGGCCAGCACGATCAGGTCGGCCCAGCTGATCTTGTTGCCGTATTTGCGCTTGATCGGCCACAGCAGGCGGCGGGCCTTGTCGAGGTTGGCGTTGTCCGGCCAGGAGTTCAGCGGCGCGAAGCGCTGGTTGCCGGTGCCGGCGCCGCCACGGCCGTCGGCCACCCGGTAGGAACCGGCGGCGTGCCAGGCCATGCGGATCATCAGGCCGCCGTAGTGGCCCCAGTCGGCCGGCCACCAGTCCTGGCTGTCGGTCATCAGCGCGGTGAGGTCGCGCTTGAGCGCGGCGAAGTCGAGCTTCTTCACTTCCTCGCGGTAGTCGAAGCCGCCCAGCGGATTGGTCTTGCTGTCGTGCTGGTGGAGGATGTCGAGGTTGAGGGCGTTCGGCCACCAGCTGGTGTTGGTACTGGCGCTGGCGGTATTGGCGCCATGCATCACCGGACACTTGCCGCCAGTCTTCATGCTGTTTCCACTCATGCTCATCTCCTTTGGTTTGCAGTGGGGCGGGTTGAACCGGCCGTGGGATCGGCAGGCAGTGCCTCCGTCCGGCCAGCCTGCCGGTCCCGCCAGGGACCAGGCAGTCAAACCCGAAGTTTCATCCTCAGTCGGCGCGTGGCCGGCCATGTATCCAGCTTGGCGCCCTGCCTTCCGTCGATCCAATAGGTTTTGGGAATGGGCTTGATAGTAGTCCGAGATTCCCCGAATGGCCGCCAGCGAAGTCTTTCAGCAAGTGTCGGCGGCGTGGCAGAGCGCCGGTGTTGCCCGCTAACGCATGGGGACTGGCCGCGCGCGATTACCTTTACGTAAACTGAGATCCCCGACGCCAGCCTCCCCCGGCCGCTGGCGACCTTCGCCCCCCGCGCCAGAGCATGGCCACCGGGCGACCGCCCAACCACCCGCTACCGGCCCGGCCGACGCTGCCGTGACCGACCGTCAACGAGGAAAGCCCATGCAGCTTGCCGTTACCTCACAGGATCTGTGGATCGAGACACCCGCCGGACGGATCTTCGTGCGCCACTGGACGCCGCTCGGCGCCGACCCTGCGGCGCCGCACGCACCGGTCGTGCTGTTCCACGACTCGCTCGGCTGCGTGGAACTGTGGCGGGATTTCCCGCAGCGGCTGGCCGCGACGACCGGGCGCGAGGTCATCGCCTACGACCGCCTCGGCTTCGGTCGTTCCGACCCGCACCCCGGCGACTGGTCGAACCGCTTCATCCGCGACGAGGCGGAGCGCTACTTCCCGCAGCTCCTGGAGGCACTCGACATCGGCCCGTTCGTCGCGCTCGGCCACAGCGTCGGCGGCATCATGGCGGCCACCAGCGCCGCCCGTCATCCGCAGCGCTGCCAGGCGCTGATCACCCTGTCCGCCCTGGCCTTCGTCGAGGAGCGCACGCGCCAGGGCATCCGCTTCGCCAAGCAGGAGTTCGCCAAGCCGGGCCAGCTCGAGCGACTGCAGAAATACCACGGCGAGCAGGCGAACTGGGTGCTCGCCGCCTGGACGGAAACCTGGCTGGCGGACTCGTTCGCCGACTGGACCCTGGAAAGCCACGCGCCATCCCTCGCCTGTCCGCATCTGGTGATTCATGGCAAGCAGGACGAGTACGGCTCACTGCTGCACCCCGAGCGCCTGGCCAGGCTGACCGACGCCGGCAGCGAGTCGCTGATCCTCGACCAGTGCAGCCATTTCCCCCATCGGGAAGAGCCGGAGCGGGTGCTCGACGCCGTCGGTCGCTTCCTCGCCAGGCATGCCGGGGCGCACTGAGCCGCCCTGCCCCGGCGCCTATTCCACCTCGCCGCACAGCTCCGCCGCCTGCAGCAGCGCGGCGGTCAGGCCGTGACGCTGCCATTCCGGCAGGGCGGCGAAGGCGCGCTTGAAGGCCGGCGGCAGCAGCGAAGGCGCCGCCTGCAGCAATGCCTGCCCGGCCTCGCTGAGCAGCAGGCACTGGCGTCGGCGGTCCACCGGGTCGCGCTGGCGCAGCAGCAGGCCGCGCTCCTCGAGGCGGTCGAGCATCCCCGACAGGGTCGCCGGGCTGAGACTGACCCGCCCGCTCAGGGCGCTGGCGGTCAGCCGCGGCTCGGCGGCCAGCACCTGGAGGATCAGCAACTGCATGGGCGTGAGTCCGCCGAAGCGGGCCAGACGCTTGGCGTGCACCTCGCCGGCCTGCTGCAAACGCCGCAGGGCGCGGAACAGAGCCGGTTCGAAGGCATCCGCCGTCGACGAATCAGTTTCAGTTGGAAGTATTTTTTCTGACATTCGCCAGCATTTCCCACACATAAAGGTTTGACATCAAAGCATTATTTTGTTTCGGTGTAAAAAGGCTCGTCACCGCGCGAGCCACTCCCCAACGGCAACACCGGTAAGGAACCATGTGCGGAATCGCTGGAGAACTACGTTTCGATCGACAACCGGCCGACCTGGCCACCATCCACAGAATCACCCACCACATGGCCGCGCGCGGCCCCGATGCGTGCGGCTTCCATAGTCAGGGCCCGCTGGCCCTCGGCCATCGCCGGCTGAAGATCATGGACCTGGCGCCGGCCTCCGGCCAGCCCATGGTCGACCATCAGCTGGGCCTGGCGCTGGTGTTCAACGGCGCCATCTACAACTACCCCGAACTGCGTGCCGAGCTGCAGGAGCTGGGCTACCGCTTCCACTCCGACGGCGACACCGAGGTGCTGCTCAAGGGCTATCACGCCTGGGGCGAGGCGCTGCTGCCGAAACTCAACGGCATGTTCGCCTTCGCCATCTGGGAGCGCGACCGCGAGCGCCTGTTCCTCGCCCGCGACCGCCTCGGCGTCAAACCGCTGTACCTGAGCCAGGACGGCACGCGCCTGCGCTTCGCCTCGACCCTGCCGGCGCTGCTGGCCGGCGGCGACGTCGACACCCGCCTCGATCCGGTGGCGCTCAACCACTACCTCAACTTCCACGCCGTGGTGCCGGCGCCGCGCACCCTGCTGCGCGGCGTGGAGAAACTGCCGCCGGCCAGCTGGCTGCGCCTGGACGCCGCCGGCAACCGCGAGCAGCAGTGCTGGTGGCAGCTGGAGTTCGGCCCGCAGCGCGACGAGATCCCCCTCGAGCTGCCGGACTGGCGCGACCGCGTGCTGGACGAGCTGCGCAGGGCGGTGCACGTCCGCCAACGCGCCGCGGTGGACGTCGGCGTGCTGCTCTCCGGCGGTGTCGACTCCAGCCTGCTGGTCGGCCTGCTGCGCGAGGCCGGGGTGGACGGGCTGTCGACCTTCTCCATCGGCTTCGCGGACGCCGGCGACGAGCGCGGCGACGAGTTCCACTACTCCGACCTGATCGCCCGCCACTACGGCACCCGTCACCATCAGCTGCGCATCGGCGAGGCGGAGATCCTCGCGCAGTTGCCGGCCGCCTTCCGCGCCATGAGCGAGCCGATGGTCAGCCACGACTGCATCGCCTTCTACCTGCTCGGCCGCGAGGTCAGTCGCCACTGCAAGGTGGTGCAGTGCGGCCAGGGCGCCGACGAGCTGTTCGCCGGCTACCACTGGTATGCGCAGGTGGACGGCCAGGCCGACGCCTTCCCCGCCTACCGCGCGGCCTTCTTCGACTGCGAGCATGCCGAGCTGCTGGCGACCCTGCGGCCCAAGTGGCAGGGCGAGGACTGGGCCGGCGAGTTCGTCCGCGAGCACTTCGCCATGCCCGGCGCGGCCGCCCCGGTGGACAAGGCGCTGCGCCTGGACACCACGGTGATGCTGGTCGACGACCCGGTCAAGCGGGTCGACAACATGACCATGGCCTGGGGCCTGGAGGCGCGCACGCCGTTTCTCGACTACCGCCTGGTCGAGCTGGCCGCGCGCATTCCGCCGCGCTTCAAGCTCGGCGACGGCGGCAAGCAGGTGCTCAAGGAGGCCGCCCGCCTGGTCATTCCCCACGCGGTGATCGACCGCCCCAAGGGCTACTTCCCGGTGCCCGGCCTCAAGCATCTGCAGGGCGCCACCCTCGACTGGGTGCGCGAGCTGCTGCTCGACCCGTCCCAGGATCGCGGCCTGTTCGAGCCGGCCATGCTCGACCGCCTGCTCGGCCGGCCCTCGGCCAACCTCACGCCGCTGCGCGGTTCCAGACTCTGGCAACTCGCCGCACTGCACCTCTGGCTCAGCGAACAGGGCCTGTAAGGCCCGCCAACAACAACAGGAGCTGATCATGCGCACCATCGCCTACAGCCAACGCCTGCAACGTCTGCAGGCCCCTTCCTACCAGCGCCTGCAGGCGCAACTGGCGCGAGAGCACAGCGACAGCACGCCGGCCCGCAGCCTGCACTGCGGCTGGGGACGGCTGCTGATCGGCCACACCTACGTCGACGCCGCCGCGCTGGCCGCAGATCTGCAGGAAGAGCAGCCCGGCGAGCGCGATATCGCCCTGTACGTCTCGGCGCCCCACCAGGTGCTGGCCCAGGCGCCGCAGCAACTGTTCCTCGACCCGTCCGACACCCTGCGCCTGCGCTTCACCGACTACCGTCCGGCACGCCAGAGCTTCCGCGGCTTCGGCATCCGCCCGGTGCACGGTGCCGAGGACTGGCAGGCGGTCAACACCCTGTACCGCCAGCGCGGCATGTTGCCGGTCGACACCACGCGGATGACCCCGCGCGAGGCCGGCGGCCCCTGCTACTGGCTGGCCGAGGAGCAGAGCAGCGGGCGGATCCTCGGCGCGGCGATGGGCCTCGATCACCAGAAGTCCTTCGCCGACCCGGAAGGCGGCAGCAGCCTGTGGTGCCTGGCGGTGGCGCCGGACTGCCCGCTGCCGGGGGTGGGCGAGGCGCTGGTGCGCCATCTGGTCGAGTACTTCATGGGCCGCGGCCTCGCCCATCTCGACCTCTCGGTGCTGCACGACAACCACCAGGCCAAGGCGCTGTACGCCAAGCTCGGCTTCCGCGACCTGCCGACCTTCGCCATCAAGCGTCGCAACGGCATCAACCAGGCGCTGTTCCTCGGTCCCGGGCCGGCCGCCGACCTCAACCCCTACGCCCGCATCATCGTCGACGAGGCCCAGCGCCGCGGCATCGAAGTGCAGGTGGACGACGCCGAGGGCGCCGTGTTCACCCTCACCCAGGGCGGCCGGCGCGTCCGCTGTCGCGAGTCGCTGTCGGACCTGACCAGCGCGCTGAGCATGACCCTGTGCCAGGACAAGCACCTGACCCACCGCGCCTTCGCCCGCGCCGGGCTGCACCAGCCGGCCCAGCGTCTGGCCGGAAGCCGCGAGGAGAATGAGGCCTTTCTCGCCGAGCATGGCCGCCTGGTGGTCAAGCCGGTCAACGGCGAACAGGGCCAGGGCGTGGCCGTCGACCTGCGCACGGCGGAGGCACTGGAGCAGGCCATCGAGCAGGCCCGCCGCTTCGATGCGCGGGTGCTGCTGGAGAGCTACCACCCCGGGCAGGATCTGCGCATCGTGGTGATCGGTTTCGAGGTGGTGGCCGCCGCCATCCGTCACCCGGCCACGGTGGTCGGCGACGGCATGCACAGCATCGGCGCGCTGATCGAGGCGCAGAGCCGCCGGCGCCAGGCCGCAACCGGCGGCGAGAGCCGCATCCCGCTGGACGCGGAAACCGAGCGCACCCTGCGCGACGCCGGCTACGACCTGGCCAGCGTGCTGCCGGCCGGCGAGCGCCTGGCCGTGCGCAAGACCGCCAACCTGCACACCGGCGGCACCCTGGAGGACGTCACCGCGCGCCTGCATCCGGCGCTCGCCGCAGCCGCCGTGCAGGCGGCGCGCGCCCTCGACATCCCGGTGGTCGGCCTCGACCTGCTGGTCGAGGCGGCCGACCTGCCGGACTACGTGCTGATCGAGGCCAACGAGCGCGTCGGCCTGGCCAACCACGAACCCCAGCCGACCGCCGAGCGCTTCATCGACCTGCTGTTCCCGCTCAGTCGCGTGCATCCCTGAGGAGTGACCATGCCCCTGGCCGATCCCGATCTCGACTACCTGCGCCGCGTGCTGCTGGAGATGCTCGCCATCCCCAGCCCGACCGGCTTCACCGACACCATCGTGCGCTACGTCGCCGAGCGGCTGGACGAGCTCGGCGTTCCCTACGAACTGACCCGCCGCGGCACCATCCGCGCCACCCTCAAGGGCCGCCGCGCCAGCCCCGACCGCGCGGTGTCGGCGCACCTCGACACCATCGGCGCCAGCGTCCGCGAGATCAAGGACAACGGCCGCCTGGCCCTGGCGGCGGTGGGCTGCTGGTCGAGCCGCTTCGCCGAGGGCAGCCGGGTCAGCCTGTTCACCGACAACGGCGTGCTGCGCGGCAGCGTGCTGCCACTGCTGGCCTCGGGGCACGCCTTCAACACCGCCGTCGACCAGCTGCCGATCAGCTGGGACAACCTCGAACTGCGCCTGGACAGCTGGTGCAACAGCCGCGCCGAGGCCGAACTGCTCGGCATCGGCATCGGCGACTTCGTCGCCTTCGACCCGTTGCCGGAGTTCACCGAAAGCGGCCACATCAGCTCGCGCCATCTCGACGACAAGGCCGGCGTCGCCGCCCTGCTCTGCGCGCTCAAGCAGATCGCCGACTCCGGGCTGACGCCGGAGATCGACTGCCACCCGCTGTTCACCATCACCGAGGAGATCGGCTCCGGCGCGGCGGCGGCGCTGCCCTGGGACGTCAGCGAGTTCGTCGGCATCGACATCGCGCCGGTGGCCCCCGGCCAGCAGTCCAGCGAGCATTGCGTCAGCGTGGCGATGCAGGACTCCGGCGGCCCCTACGACTATCACCTGTCGCGCCACCTGCTGCGCCTGGCCAGCGAACAGCAGATCCCGGTGCGCCGCGACCTGTTCCGCTACTACCACAGCGACGCGCAGTCGGCGATCACCGCCGGGTACGACATCCGCACCGCGCTGCTGGCCTTCGGCTGCGACGCCACCCACGGCTACGAGCGCACGCACATCGACAGCCTGCTCGGCCTGGCCCGTCTGCTCGGTGCCTACATGCTCAGCCCGCCGGTGTTCGCCAGCGATGCGCAGCCGGCCAACCCGCAGTCGCTGGAGCGTTTCAGCCACCAGCTGGAGTGCGACGCGCAGATGGCCTGCGAAACCCAGCTGCCCAGCATCGCCAGCCTGCTCGAGGTGGGCGGCGACTCCACCGCGCCACCGGCGACCACGGGGACCACCGGCAAGAAGCCTTGATGTGGCCCGCCCCGGCGCGCCCGGCGGCCCGTGCCCGTGCGCTACCCGGCCGCACGTTGCCTGGCGGATCTCTGACTAAGCTGCTTGAGGAGTGCGCAAGAGCCGCGCACAGGAATCTCAAGGAGAACCCGATGTCCGTGATTCGCAAGCTTCCCCTGCTGGTCGGGATCGCCCTGCTCGGCGCCTGCGCCAGCCAACCCGACGACCAGCAACTGACCGGCACGGTCAGCCACAGCGCTGGCGCGGTCCAAGGCGTACCCGGCGGGATCATCGTCGATGAGGAGAGAGTCGAGGCGACGGTGATCGCTCTCGATCCCGCCGCGCGCACCTTCACCCTGCAGGACAAGGCCGGCAACCGGCGCACCGTCAAGGCGCCGCCGACGATGCGCAACTACTCGGAACTGGAGGTCGGCGACAAGGTGACGTCCACCCTCAGGGTGGAACGCGCCATCTACCTGCGCGAAAAGGGCGAGGCTTCCCGGGAAGGCGCCGCCATGGTGCTGACCCCGCCGGCCGGCAGCAAGCCGGGACTGCTGATCGCCAGCACCCAGGAGATAGTCGCCGTGGTCCAGGCTATCGACGCTGCCGCGCATACCGCCACCCTGCGCTTCCCCGACGGCACCAGCCGCACCTATCCGGTGCGTCCCGACGTCGAGGTCAAGCCCGAGTACCTCAACCAGCAGGTGGTGATTCGCGTCGACTCGCAGCTGGCGGTGGAGGTGAAAGCGGCGCAGTAGGTGACACTGGCGCAGCGGGCCGGACACCTCCCGGCGGCAGCGCCGGGCAACGCCGTTCGCCGGCGCCAAGCACCGCGCCCGAGCGGCAGACGAACGCCAGAAAGCACAAAGGGGAGCCCATGGGCTCCCCTTCCAATCGGTCGTGCTCTGTTCTTGTTGTGCTGTCGGGCCTTTTGTTGTTTTTGGCGGCCCGCCCGAACCAGTGGTTCGGTGCCGGTCCCAGGTCGGGACCTGAAGAGCAAGCATATTCTTTTGGATGCTGATATTGCCGCTACCCTTGCGGGTTCAACCGGTGTTGGCCGCTGCCTGCAGGCAGTTTTATCGTTCTCGGTCCGGTCGAGGGAGAATCCAGTCGGGCAACTCCTCTCCAAAAGAATCGGTTTGCTGCGCCTCCACCCTGTTGTTCTTGTTGTTATGGAGTCGATACGTCTTGTTTTTGTTGTGTTGTTGTGCCGAAGATAATGCAGGCAGCGTGCCAACTTTTTAAATTCCTTTATTTTCAATGGTTTACATAAAAACCCGATTGCTGACGAGGCCAGCAAGGGGCATTTCCGTTACCACCCGCCCCAGATCGCCGTTACGCCGAAAGACCCGGTAACAACTGCGGGCATGTCCCGGTAACCGGGCTGTAACACCATCATGCCGCGCCCGCTGGCCCCTCCCACAGCGGCGTATCCGCCGCCAGCCGCACCGAGGCGCGCGCCTCCCCCGGGGTACGCGACAGCCGTGGCGCCGGCGCCACCTGCAATCGACCGTCGACCTCCCGGTACACCCCGCGCGCCTGCAGGTGCGGGTGCTGCGGCGCCTCATCAAGCGTGAGCACCGGCGCGAAGCAGGCATCGGTGCCTTCCAGCAGCGCGCACCACTCGTCCCGCGTGCGGCGGGCGAACAGCGCGGCCAAGCACTCGCCCTGCGCCGCCCACGCGACCGGATCGTCGCAGCCGGCGTAGAGCTGCTCGGGCGCGTCGATGCGCTCCAGCAGCTCGCGCAGGAACTGCGGCTCCAGCGCGCCGACGGCGATCTCGCCGCCGTCGGCGCAGCGGTAGCAGCGGTAGTGCGGCGCGGCGCCGCCGAGCAGGTTGCGCTCGCGCTGCATCGACAGGCTGCCGCCGGCGAAGAAGCTCATCAGCGAGGACACCCCGTCGACGATGGCGGCGTCGACCACCTGGCCCTGCCCGGAGCGCTCGCGCTCCCACAGCGCGGTCATGATGCCGAAGGCGAGGAACAGCGAGCCACCGCCGAAGTCGCCGACCAGGTTGAGCGGCGGGATCGCCGTGCCCGCGCGCCCGCCGATGGCCGCCAGCGCGCCGGTGAGGGCGATGTAGTTGATGTCGTGGCCGGCGGCGCGGGCCTGCGGGCCGTCCTGGCCCCAGCCGGTCATCCGCCCGTAGACCAGCCGCGGATTGAGTTCGCGCAGCTCGTCCGGCCCCAGCCCCAGGCGCTCCATCACCCCGGGACGGAAACCCTCGATCAGCACGTCGGCTTTTTCGGCCAGTTCGAGACAGCGCGCCCGCCCGGCCGCGCTACGGATGTCCAGCTCCAGCACCTGGCGGCCACGGTCGGCCACCGGGTTGGGCCAGCCGTTGCCGCCGGCGCGCTCGATGCGCACCACGTCGGCGCCCATGTCGGCGAGCAGCATGGCGCAGTGCGGGCCGGGGCCGATGCCGGCGAACTCCAGTACGCGCAGGCCGGCCAGCGGCCCCTGGCGGTCGCTCGTCATCCCTGCGCCTCCAGCCGCAACTCGGCGACCAGATAGTCGCGGTAGCGCTCGCGCAGCACCTTCTTGTCGATCTTCCCGGTGGCGGTCAGCGGCACGCGGTCGATGACCACCGCGTCGGGCATCCACCAGCGGACGATGTGCGGCTCCAGGTGGGCGAGCACGCGCTTGACGCAGACCTCGGCGTCCTCGTGCGGCTCGATCACCAGCAGCGGGCGCTCCTCCCACTTGGGGTGGAACACGCCGACCACAGCGGCGATCTTCACCCCCGGACAGGCCACCGCGACGTTCTCGATGTCGATCGAGCTGACCCACTCGCCGCCGGACTTGATCACGTCCTTGCTGCGGTCGGTGATGCGCATGAAGCCGTCGCCGTCGAGGGTGGCGATGTCGCCGGTGTCGAACCAGCCGTCGGCGTCCAGCGCGCTCTTCTCGCTGCGGAAGTAGCGCTCGACGGTCCACGGCCCGCGCACCAGCAGCTTGCCCGGGGTCATGCCGTCGCGCGGCAGCTCGCTGCCCTCCTCGTCGACGATCTTCAGCTCGATGCCGAACTGCAGGCGCCCCTGGCGGGTCCAGATCACCTCGTCGGTGGCCGCCTGGCCGCGCGCGGTGAGCTTGGGCGTCGGCGTCGAGATCACCCCGAGCGGGCTGGTCTCGGTCATCCCCCACAGCTGGCGAATGGTCACCCCGTACTTGCCCTGGAACTTCTCGGCCATCGCCCGCGGCACCGCCGAGCCGCCGATCACCAGGCGCTCGAGCGTGCCGGCGTCCTCGCCGCTGCGCTCCAGGTGGTCGAGGTACATGGTCCAGATGGTCGGCACGCCACCGGAGAAGGTCACGCCTTCGTTCCGGATCAGCTCCTGCAGGCTGCGGCCGTCCATCTTGTCGCAGGGCAGCACGAACTTGCAGCCGTTGATCGCCGCAGCGAACGGCAGGCCCCAGGCGGTGCCGTGGTACAGCGAAGAACAGGGCATCACGCAGTCGAAGGCCGACAGGCCGAAGGCGCCGCTGAGGCCGGCGGCCAGCGCGTGCAGCACCACCGAACGGTGGCTGTACAGCACGCCCTTGGGATCGCCGGTGGTGCCCGAGGTGTAGCAGAGCACCGCGCCGGCGTTCTCGTCGAAGCTCGGCCAGGCGATCGGCTGCTCCGCGGCGATCAGCGCCTCGTAGCTGGGCGCCTGGACTTCCGGGCAGTCGCGATCCGACAACACGATGAAATGGCGGATGTGCGGCAACAGCGGGCGCAGGCGAACGACCAGCGGCGCGAAGCTGCGGTCGAACAGCAGCACGCTGCTCTCGGCGTGGTTGAGGGTGAAGGCGATCTGCTCGTCGGACAGTCGCGGGTTGGCGGTGTGCAGCACCGCACCGATGCCCGGTACGGCGAAGAACAGCTCGTAGTGGCGATGGGTGTTCCAGGCCAGCGAGGACACCCGGTCGCCGGCGCGAACCCCCAGGCGCTGCAGCAAGGAGGCCGCCTGCCCGGCGCGTTGCGCCAGGCCACGATAGTCGTAGCGCCACAGCGGCTCGTCGACCAGCCGCGAGACGATCTCGGTATCGCCATGGGCGCTGGCGGCGTGGGTGAGGATGCCGCTGATCAAGAGCGGCGCCTTCTGCATCAGACCTTCGAGCATTTCGACTTCCTCTTTCTTGTTGTTGTTTTCAACGGATAGCAGCGGCCGGTTCCCTGGCCGCAGGGCAATCGCATGAAGCCAATTTCCCGGTCCGCAGGGGCGAATTCATTCGCCAAAGCACCCCGCCAAGGCGAATGAATTCGCCCCTACAACGGATTGGAGGCTATTCATGCAATTGCCCGGTTCCCTGGCCGCAGGGCGCAGGCACGGCTCAGCGATGGGTGAAGTTCGGCGCGCGCTTCTCGACGAAGGCCGCCATGCCCTCCTTCTGGTCGGCGGTGGCGAACACCGAGTGGAACACCCGCCGCTCGAAGCGCACGCCCTCGCTGAGGCTGGTCTCGTCGACGCGGTTGATGCACTCCTTGATCAGCATCGCCGCGGTCAGCGACTTGCCGGCGATGGCGTGGGCCGCCTCGAGGGTCTTCTCCAGCAGGCTGTCGGCCGGGAACACCCGCGCCACCAGCCCGGCGACCTCGGCCTCGGCGGCGTCCATCATGCGCCCGGTCAGGCACATCTCCATGGCCTTGGCGCGGCCGATGGCGCGGGTCAGGCGCTGGGTGCCACCGATGCCCGGCAGCACGCCGAGGGTGATCTCCGGCAGGCCGAAGCGCGCGCTGTCGGCGGCGTAGATGAAGTCGCACATCAGCGCCAGCTCGCAGCCGCCGCCCAGCGCGTAGCCGGACACCGCGGCGATGACCGGCTTGCGCCGCGCGGCGATGCGGTCGGCTTGCGCGAAGTGGTCGTCGTGGTAGATCTGCGGATAGGTCATGTCCGCCAGTTCCTTGATGTCCGCACCGGCGGCGAAGGCCTTGCTGGAGCCGGTGAGGACGATGCAGCCGATCTGCGGGTCGGCCTCCAGGCGGTCGAGCGCCTGGTTGAGCTCGCCGACCAGTTGGGAGTTGAGCGCATTGAGCGCCTGGGGACGGTTGAGGGTGATCAGCGCGACGCGCTCGCGGATCTCCACCAGCAGGGTTTCGTAGTTCATCGGACTCTCCTTGTATTCAGTCCAGCAGCTCGACGGCCATCGCCGTGGCCTCGCCGCCGCCGATGCAGATCGCCGCCACGCCGCGGCGCAGGCCATGGCTGCGCAGCGCTGCCAGCAGGGTCACCAGGATGCGCGCGCCGGAGGCGCCGATCGGATGGCCGAGGGCGCAGGCACCGCCGTGCACGTTGACCCTGGCGTGGTCGAGGCCCAGCTCGCGCATGGCGACCATGGCCACCACGGCGAAGGCCTCGTTGATCTCGAACAGGTCGACCTGATCGAGGCTCCAGCCGGTGCGCTGCAGCAGGTTGCGGATCGCGCCGATGGGCGCGGTGGGGAACAGGTTGGGCGCATCGGCGAAGGCGGCATGGCCGCGGATCGCCGCCAGCGGGCGCAGGCCGCGGCGCTCGGCGTCAGACTGGCGCATCAGCACCAATGCGGCGGCGCCGTCGGAGATCGAACTGGAGTTGGCCGCGGTCACCGTGCCGCCGTCGCGGAACGCCGGGCGCAGGGTCGGGATCTTCTCCGGGCTGGCCTTGGGCGGCTGCTCGTCGCTCTCGACCCGGCGCTGCTCGCGGCCTTGGGGCGCCGTCAGCGGCACGATCTCCGCGGCGAAGCGACCGCTCGCCATGGCGTCGCGGGCGCGCTGCAGCGAGGCCAGCGCGTAGGCGTCCTGCTCCTCGCGGCTGAAACCGTGCTGCTGCGCGCAATCCTCGGCGAAGGTCCCCATCAGGCGGCCCTTGTCGTAGGCGTCCTCCAGGCCGTCGAGGAACATGTGGTCGAGCACCTTGCCGTGGCCCATGCGGTAGCCGGCGCGGGCCTTGTCGAGCAGGTAGGGGGCGTTGGACATGCTTTCCATGCCGCCGGCGACGACGATCTCGGCACTGCCGGCGCGCAGCAGGTCGTGGCCGAGGATGGCCGCCTGCATGCCCGAGCCGCACATCTTGTTGAGGGTGGTGCACACCGTGGAACGCGACAACCCGGCGCCCAGCGCCGCCTGACGCGCCGGCGCCTGGCCGAGGCCGGCGGGCAGCACACAGCCCATCAGCACCTCCTGCACCGCCTCAGGCGGCAGGCCGCTGCGCTCGACCGCGGCGCGGATGGCGGCGGCGCCCAGTTCGGGGGCGGTCAGGTTCCGGAGGTCGCCCTGGAAACCGCCCATCGGGGTGCGCGCGCTGCCGACGATGACGATCGGATCTTCGTGGCTCATGGGGTGTTCTCCTGTCACTTGGCGGCCATACGCAGGGCGCCGTCGAGGCGGATCACCTCGCCGTTGAGCATGCTGTTCTCGACGATGTGGCGGACCAGCGCGGCGTACTCCTCGGGCTTGCCGAGGCGCGGCGGGAACGGCACGCCCGCGGCCAGCGAGGCGCGCACCTCGTCACTCATGCCGGCCATCATCGGTGTCTCGAAGATGCCGGGGGCGATGGTCATCACGCGGATGCCGTGGCGCGCCAGCTCGCGGGCGGCCGGCAGGGTCAGGCTGGCCACCCCGCCCTTGGAGGCGGCGTAGGCGGCCTGGCCGATCTGCCCGTCGAAGGCGGCGATGGAGGCGGTGTTGACGATCACCCCGCGCTCGCCACCCTCGTCCGGGGTGCCCTCGGCCATCGCCTCGGCGGCCAGGCGCAGCATGTTGAAGGTGCCGATCAGGTTGATGGTGACGATGCGGCTGAAGCTCTCCAGCGCGTGCGGCCCGTTGCGGCCGAGCACCTTCTCGCCGCCGACCACGCCGGCGCAGTTGACCAGCCCGTGCAGCGCGCCGAAGGTCTCGCGGGCGGCGGCCACGGCATTGCGGGCGGCGGCCTCGTCGGTGATGTCGGCGACCAGGCCGCGGGCATTGGCGCCCAGTTCGGCGGCGCGCGCCTCGACGGCGGCGGCGACGTCGACCAGCAGCACCCGGGCGCCGGCCTCGACCAGCGCCCGTGCGGTGGCCGCACCGAGTCCGGAGGCGGCGCCGGTGACCAGGAAAACCTTGTTGGGGATGCGCATGAGTTGTCTCTCTTGTTCTGGCGACACGCGGGCAGCCGGGGGCCGGCGCACGGGCGGCGCAACTACTTGATCGGGATTGGCGGGAAGGTGTCGGGCGGCTAGCCCGCGGGGGGATGCACGACAGGGAAGCAGGGCGGCATGGCGGTTTCCTTATCTTGTTCTAGTTCGGAAGCACGACAGGCGTGATGGCTTCATATTGGTCAGCGGGCCACGGGCCGGCAATGGCCGTTCCTGTCAATCTGCGTGACCGTTTTGGCCAATGCCGGGGGCGAGGATCAGGGTGCGGTAGTGGCCGGGATTGGTGCCGGTCCACTTGCGGAAGGCCTTGTAGAAGGCGCTGACGTCGGCGAAGCCGAGGCGCTCGGCGATGGCGCCGAAGCTGACCTGCGGATCGGCCAGCCAGGCGGTGGCGCGCTCCTGGCGCACGGCGTCCTTGATCGCCTGGTAGGACTGGCCGACCTCGGCCAGCCGCCGGCGCAGGGTCGAGGGTGACATGCACAGCACCTGGGCCAGCTCGTCGCCGGTCGGCCAGCGCTCGCCCGGCAGGCTGCGCAGGTGGGCCTTGATGCGGTGCGCCAGGCTGCCGGTGTCGCGGTACTTGACCAGGATGTTCGACGGCGCGCGGGCGAGGAACTCGTTGAGCTCCGCCTCGCTGCGCCGCACCGGCAGATCGAGCACCTCGGCGGCGAAGATGATCCGGTTCGACGGGCGGGCGAAGCGCAGGTTGTCGGAGAACATCACCCGGTAGTCGCCGATGTACTCCGGCTCGGCGCCGCGCAGCTCCACCGCCAGCAACGGGAAACGCCGACCCACCAGCCAGCAGGCCAGGCCGTGCAGCAGCAGCCAGAAGGTGAAGCAGGCGAAGGGCCGCAGCGGCTCGCCCGTGCGCTCGTGCAGCACCACCTCGGCCAGGCTCTGGCTGCGGGCGAGGGTCGGGCGGAAGTTCTCGAAGGTCAGGGCGAAGAAGTCCAGCGCGGTGTGCAGCGCCTCCTCGAGGGTCGCCTGGTTGCGGCAGGTGCGGCACAGGAAGGCGAAGCTGCCCCAGCGCATGCGCCGCGGGTCCATGGCGAAGAACTCGTCGTCGTAGCGGCGCGCCAGATGCAGCCACAGGCGGCTGTAGTCGCGCACCTCGACCCGCGCGGCGGGATCGGCGAGCAGTGCCGGCTCCAGGCCCACCTCGCGCAGCAGCTCGGCGACCGGCTCGCCGCGCTCGGCGAAACCGCGCAGGGCCTCCTCGACCAGACGGATGGAGATGCTGTCCTTGACTACCGGTGCTGCGCGCTGGATCACGGGGTCCGCTTCCCTGATGAATGGACGGACACCTTAGGCCAAGCCGGCCCCGCCGCGCCAGAACGGGTACACATGTAGGGTGGACAACGGCGCAGCCTTGTCCACCATGCAGCGCCCCGCTGGCGGAATCGCTGCGCTCCACCCCACATCGCTGACGGCGCCCCCTCAGCGGAACGGCGCAGGGTGTGCCACGCGCACCGCGAGCAAGCCGTCGCAGCAATGGGTGCGCACGGAGCACCCTACCCCGGCTGGCCATCCAGCCGCGGCCGGCACAGCATCGGCCCGTAGTGCCAGACGAACAGGGCGAAGGCCGCTACCCAGGCCGCGCCGGCCAGATGCAGGCTGCCGAGCGGGAAGAACGGCGGCAGCAGCACCCGCGCCGCGGCGCCGAGGTTGACCAGCGCGAAGGCCCAGGCCATCGTCTTGGGCGGCTGCAGCGGCCGGCCGGTGTGGCCGAGGCTGACCCGCGCGACCATGGCGAGGATCAGCCCGCCCATGCCGCCGACGCCGAGGGCGTGCAGCGCCAGGCTGGAGCCGGCCAGCACGCCGAAGTGCCACAGCGCCTGCCCCGCCAGCGCCACCACCAGCCAAGCATAGGCCAGGTGCAGCGACCACAGCAGCGGCACCCGCCACAGGCCCACGTCGTGCCAGCGCGCCAGACGCACGCCGTGCAGCAGAGCCACCAGGGCGAACAGCGCGCCGAGCCAGGCCTGTGCCTGCAGGGCCGGCCCCAGGGCGGTGAGCACGACGAGCAGCACCAGGCCGCCCTGGGCGCTCCATTCCAGCCAGGGCAGCGCCGGCACCTGCGCCGTGCGGCCAAGACCGCGCTGGGTGAAGAACGGGATCACCCGCCCGCCGATCAGGCCCATCATCACCGCCACCAGCCACAACGCGGCGATCACGCCCTGGCGCTGCCAGGCGTCGTTGGACTGGGCGAGGCCGGCGAGCACCAGCAGGTCGGCGAGGGTCAGCAGCGTCAGCACGCCGACGATGGGGTAGTTGCGCACCTGGCGCACGGCCAGCAGCATGCGGCCGAGCACCACCGCAACGGCAGGCAGGAAGGCCAGCTCCAGCGGGATCAGCAGCCACAGCGGCGCGCCCAGCAGCCAGGCCAGCCGCGCGGCCAGCCACAGCCCGGCCAGCGCGACGAGCGGCCGACCGGAGAGACCGGGGCGGCCGGTCCAGTTCTGCGCGGCGGTGAGCAGGAAGCCGGCGATGATCGCCGCGCCGAAGCCGAACACCATCTCGTGGCGATGCCAGGCCAGCGCGCCGCCGGCCGGCTGCCAGGCAGGCCACCAGCCGGCCAGCACACCGAGCCAAAGGGGAATGGCCAGCGCGGCGAAGGCCGTGCCGGCGAGGAAGAAGGGACGAAAACCGAGGCGCCACAGCGGCGCGATCTGCAACAGGGCCTTGCGGTCGACCAATTGCATGGGAATTCCTTAACGGTGATGGTGCGCACGCCCCTGCGGCAGCACCGGGGTGGACGCTCCGCGCTTCTGATGGCAACGCGGAGCACCAGCCTGTAGGGGCGAATTCATTCGCCAGCAGACCTCGCAAAGGCGAATGAATTCGCCCCTACGTCGCAGCAATGGCGTACCGCCTGCGGCGGGTACGCCCTAGCTGCTCAGCCTAGCTCAAGCCTCCAGCGCCGCCGCCGGGCCGAAGAACTCGTAGCGGCACTGCGCCTGCGGCACGCCCAGCTCGGCGAGCTGCTTCTTCACCTGGGCCATGAACGGCTTCGGGCCGAGGAAGTAGGCGTCCAGGTCGCGCTGCTCCGGCAGCCAGTCGTTGAGCAGCGCGGCGCTGCTGAAGCCCTCGGCGTCGGCCACATCGCCCTCGCGCGGCTCGCTATAGCAGTAGAAGCGCTTGAGCTGCGGGTGCTGCGCGCTCTTCTCGTCCAGCCACTCGCGGAAGGCGTGCACGCCGCCGTGGCGGGCGAAGTGGATGAAACGCACCTCGCGGCCGGTCTGCAGCGCCTGCTCGAGCATGGCCACCGCCGGGGTGATGCCGACGCCGGCGGTGATCAGCGCCAGCGGCTTGTCGCTATCCTCGAGGACGAAGTCGCCGGCCGGCGGGAAGACTTCCAGCTCGGCGCCGACCTGCACCTGGTCGTGCAGGTAGTTGGAGATGCGGCCGCCCTCCTCGCGCTTGACGCTGATGCGCAGCTCGCGGCCGTTCGGCGCGGCGGACAGCGAGTAGTTGCGGCGCATCTCCTCGCCGTCGATGACGAAGCGCAGGCCCAGGTACTGGCCCGGCACGAACTCCGGCACCGCGCCGCCGTCCACCGGCTGCAGGTAGAAGGAGGTGATCTCCTCGCTCTCGGCCTCCTTGCGCGCCACGCGGAACTGCCGCGAGCCGCGCCAGCCGCCTTCCTTGGCCTCGTTGGCGGCGTACACCGCTTCCTCGGCGCCGATCAGGATGTCGGCCAGTTGCTGGTAGGCCGCGCCCCAGGCTTCCAGCACCTCGTCGGTGGCGATCTCCTCGCCGAGCACCTCGCGGATGGCGCGCAGCAGGCAGGAGCCGACGATCGGGTAGTGTTCCGGCAGGATCTGCAGCGACACGTGCTTGTGCACGATCTGGCCGACCAGCGGGCCCAGCTCCTGCAGGCGGTCGATGTGGCGGGCGTACATCAGCACGCTGTTGGCCAGCGCGCGCGGCTGGTCGCCGCTGGCCTGGTGGGCCTGGTTGAACAGCACCTTCACCTGCGGGTATTCGCCGAGCATGATCTTGTAGAAATGCTTGGTCAGGGTTTCGCCGCCGGTTTCCAGCAGCGGGACGGTGGCCTTGATGATGGCGGTTTGTTGAGCGGACAGCATGGACGACTCCTGAATGGGACCAAGTGGAACAGGCGGCCATCGACAGGCCACCCGCACGCAAGCACAATGGACATATCAGGTTTCGTGCCAGAATTTTTATTCAATAAAATCAATGACTTGAAATTATCGCGAGTCATCACGACAACAACCGAAAGCTGTCAACCCGACAACACGCTATCGAAATGACTACGCACCCGCTGCTCAATGCCCTGATCCCGCTGGTCGCCGACCTGTCCCGCGACCTGCCGGAAGCGGAACGCTACCGCCGCCTGCTCGGCGCCCTGCGCGCGCTGATGCCTGCCGACGCCGCCGCGCTGCTGCGCCTGGACGGCGACACCCTGGTGCCGCTGGCGGTCGACGGCCTGAGCGCCGACACCCTCGGCCGGCGTTTCCGGGTCGACGAGCACCCGCGCTTCGCCAGCCTCCTGGCCCATCGCGGCATGACCCGCTTCGCCGCCGACTGCGCCCTGCCCGATCCCTACGACGGCCTGGTCGAGGGCCTGCACGGCCATCTGGAAGTGCATGACTGCATGGGCTGCCCGCTGTACGTCGACGAGCAGCCGTGGGGCCTGTTGACCCTCGACTCGCTCGACCCGAAGCGCTTCGAGCATATCGACCTCGACAACCTCGAGGCCTTCGCCAGCCTGGCCGCCGCCACGGTGCGCGCCGCCGAGCGCATCGACGCCCTGACCCGCCGCGCCGAGCACGACGAGCAACTGGTCGAGGCCTACCGCGAGGCCGCCGGGCGCCGCGAACTGATCGGCCAGAGCCGCGAGCACCAGCGCCTGCTCGAGGAGATCGCCCTGGTCGCCGGCAGCGACCTCAGCGTGCTGATCAGCGGCGAGACCGGCGTCGGCAAGGAGCTGGTCGCCCAGGCCATCCATGGCGCCTCGCCGCGCGCGCGCCAGCCCTTGATCAGCCTCAACTGCGCGGCTCTGCCGGATACCCTGGTGGAGAGCGAGCTGTTCGGCCACGTGCGCGGCGCCTTCTCCGGCGCGGTGAGCGAGCGCCACGGCAAGTTCGAACTGGCCGACGGCGGCACGCTGTTCCTCGACGAGGTCGGCGAGCTGCCGCTGGCGGTGCAGGCCAAGCTGCTGCGCGTGCTGCAGAGCGGCCAGCTGCAGCGGGTCGGCTCCGACCGCGAGCACCGCGTCGACGTGCGGGTAATCGCCGCCACCAACCGCGACCTCGCCGAGGAAGTGCGCGCCGGGCGCTTCCGCGCCGACCTCTACCACCGCCTGAGCGTCTACCCGCTGCCGGTGCCGCCGCTGCGCGAACGCGGGCGCGACGTGCTGCTGCTGGCCGGCTACTTTCTCGAGGAGAACCGCGCCCGCCTCGGCCTGCGCAGCCTGCGCCTGACCGGCGAGGCGCAGGCCGCCCTGCTCGCCTACGACTGGCCGGGCAACGTGCGCGAGCTGGAGCACCTGATCGGCCGCGCCGCGCTCAAGGCGATGGCCGCCGGCGAGCGGAGCGAGCGCAAGCGCATCCTCAGCATCGGCGCCGAACTGCTCGGCCTGCCGGCGAGCGCCCCGGCCAGCCCGGTCAGCGCCGCCGCCGAGATCAGCCTGGCCGCGCCCGGCGGCAACCTGCGCGAAGCCACCGAGCAGCTCCAGCGTCAGCTGATCGTCGCCGCCCTGGAGCGCCATCAGCACAACTGGGCCGCCGCCGCCCGCGAGCTGGGCCTGGACCGCGCCAACCTGCACCGGCTGGCCAAGCGGCTGGGGCTGCGCTAGCTGACGACAGGGCCCCGCCCGAACGCTCCGCGTCCCATGCGGCCGAGGAAATGACGCGGGGCGTCAAGGGCCGCACCGCCGGGGCAGCATCAGCGGCGACGTGCCCACGTTGCACCACGCTGCGCCCTCACGCGGGGAAAGGCATGCGGCCGTTTCCCACCCTACGGGGCCGAGCGCCCGACGACCGCCCCTCCGCTCGATAACCGCACACTTTGTTGACCCGTCCGCCACGCTCCGCAACGGTGCGTGGCGCACCGTCAGCGCGCAGCGATCACCCCGGCAAAGCCTTGAAAATCGCGCCCTTGCGGCGCCTTGTCGCAGCTTAACGCGAGCTTCCACCGCCTCTCGTCGCCCTCTGCGCGCCTTGCCATTGGCAATTCGGCCGTATTGACTGAATTAACCAGTTAGTACATTTTCTCGTCACTGCCGGCACACGTCCGGAGACAAGAACAACAACGGAGAGCGCGTGCATGTCGCACCTTGTCCTCGTCCTCAACGGTCCCAACCTGAACATGCTGGGCACCCGCGAACCCGCCACCTACGGGCACGAAACCCTCGCCGACGTCGAAGCCCTGTGCCAGCGCACTGCCGCCGAACACGGCCTGGAAGTCGAGTTCCGCCAGACCAACCACGAAGGCCAGTTGCTCGACTGGATCCACCAGGCACGCGGCCGCTGCGCCGGCATCCTGATCAATCCCGGCGCCTGGACGCACACCTCGGTGGCGATCCGCGACGCCCTGGTCGCCGCCGAACTGCCGGTGATCGAGGTGCACCTGTCCAACGTGCACAAGCGCGAGGAGTTCCGTCATCACTCCTTCGTCTCCGGCGTTGCGCTCGGCGTGCTGTGCGGCTTCGGCACCCACGGCTACCGCCTGGGCCTGACCCACTTCGCCCACCTGCTCAACGGTTGAGAGCCATCATGACCCAGACTTCCAGCATCCTCGCCGGCCTGATCGGCGCCGGCATCCAGGCCTCGCGCACCCCGGCCATGCACGAGCACGAGGGCGACGCCCAGGGCATCCGCTACCTGTACCGGCTGATCGACCTCGACCAGCTCGGCGTAACCAGCGCCGCCCTGCCCGAGCTGCTCGACGCCGCCCAGCGCCTGAGCTTCACCGGCCTGAACATCACCTTCCCGTGCAAGCAGGCGATCATCCCGCTGCTCGACGAACTGTCGCCGGAAGCGCGCGGTATCGGCGCGGTAAACACCGTGGTGTTCGCGGACGGCAAGCGCGTCGGCCACAACACCGACTGCCTGGGCTTCGCCGAGGGCTTCCGTCGCGGCCTGCCGGGCGTGGCCCGCGAGCGCGTGGTGCAGATGGGCGCCGGCGGCGCCGGCGCCGCGGTGGCGCATGCCCTGCTGCAGGAAGGCGTGCGCCAGCTGACCATCTTCGACGTCGAGCCGGCGCGCGCCGCCGAGCTGGCCACCAGCCTCAACGGCAGCTTCGGCGCCGGCCGCGCCCAGGCCGGCGGCGAACTGCCGGCGGCGATGGCCGAGGCCCAGGGCCTGGTCAACACCACGCCGGTGGGCATGGCCAAGCTGCCGGGCATGCCGCTGCCGGCCGAGCTGCTGCACGCCGACCTGTGGGTGGCGGAGATCATCTACTTCCCGCTGGAAACCGAGCTGCTGCGCGCCGCGCGCGCCCTCGGCTGCCAGACCCTCGACGGCAGCAAGATGGCGGTGTTCCAGGCGGTCAAGGCGTTCGAGCTGTTCACCGGCCGCGCGGCCGATGCCGAGCGGATGCTGGCCCACTTCGCCAGCATGAGCTGAAGTACCCGACAGTGGCCGCTGCGGCGGCCACGCCAACCGCGGCTCGTTCGTCATGGCAGGGAGGGCCATGCAGACAGCCCCGGACAACCCGACGAGGTCAATCATGAAAAAAATAGCCGACCTTTACTTCCGCCTGCTCAAGCTGCTCATCGTGCTGTGCATGCTCGGCATGGTGGTGCTGGTCTTCGGCAACGTGGTCTTGCGTTATGCCTTCAACTCCGGGATCAGCGTCTCGGAAGAACTCTCCCGCTGGTTCTTCGTCTGGATGGTGTTCCTCGGCGCCCTGGTCGCGCTCAGGGAGCGCGCCCACATCGGTCTGGACAGCCTGGTCAAGCGCCTGCCACCGCTCGGCAAGCGCTTCTGCCTGGTGGTCGGCCACCTGCTGATGCTGTTCGTCACCTGGCTGTTCCTCAGCGGCAGCTGGCAGCAGGCGCAGATCAATCTCGACGTGGTCGCCCCGGCCTCCGGCCTGTCGATGGCCTGGTTCTACGGCGTCGGCGTGGTGTTCGGCGTCAGCGCCGGGCTGATCCTGCTCCACGAACTGTACCTCGCCCTCTCCTGCCGCCTGTCCGACGCCGAGCTGGTGATGGTCAAGGGCAACGAGGCCGCCGAGGAAATCGAACACATCCAGCACCAGCAAGCCGCCGCCGGGAGGAACGCCTGATGACCCTGACCATCTTCCTCGGTACCCTGCTGGGCGGCATGGCGCTGGGCATTCCGATCGCCTTCGCCCTGCTGCTGGTCGCCGTCGCGCTGATGCTGCACCTCGACCTGTTCGACGCGCAGATCATCGCCCAGAACCTGCTCAACGGCGCCGACAGCTTCCCGCTGATGGCCGTGCCGTTCTTCATGCTGGCCGGCGAGATCATGAACGCCGGCGGTCTGTCGCGGCGCATCGTCAACATCGCCATGGCCCTGGTCGGCCACAAGCGCGGCGGCCTCGGCTACGTGGCGATCATCGCCTCCTGCCTGCTCGCCTCGCTGTCCGGCTCGGCGGTAGCCGACGCCGCGGCGCTGGCCGCGCTGCTGGTGCCGATGATGGTGCAGGCCGGGCACAGCCGCGAGCGCTCGGCCGGCCTGATCGCCGCCGGCGGCATCATCGCGCCGATCATCCCGCCGAGCATCGGCTTCATCATCTTCGGCGTCGCCTCCGGGGTGTCGATCTCCAAGCTGTTCATGGCCGGCATCGTGCCGGGGATCATGCTCGGCGCCGCGCTGGCCATCGCCTGGTGGTTCGTCGCCCGCAAGGAAAGCGCCGAGATGCCGCCCAAGCGCTCGCGCCAGGAAGTGCTGCGCGCGCTGCTCGACGGCAGCTGGGCGCTGGGCCTGCCGGTGATCATCATCGTCGGCCTCAAGCTGGGCATCTTCACCCCGACCGAAGCCGCGGTGGTCGCCGCCGTGTATGCGCTGTTCGTCGCCGTGGTGATCTACCGCGAACTCAAGCTCAGCCAGCTCTACGAGGTGATCCTCGCCGCCGCCAAGACCACCTCGGTGGTGATGTTCCTGGTCGCCGCGGCCATGGTTTCCGCCTGGCTGGTCAACATCGCCGACCTGCCCGGCCAGCTGGCCGAGTTGCTCGAGCCGTTCATGGACAACCCGACCTTGCTGCTGCTGGTGATCATGCTGCTGATCGTGCTGGTCGGCACGGTGATGGACATGGCGCCGACCATCCTGATCCTCACCCCGGTGCTGATGCCGGCGGTGGTCCAGGCCGGCATCGACCCGGTGTACTTCGGCGTGCTGTTCCTGATCAACACCTCGATCGGCCTGATCACCCCGCCGGTGGGCACCGTGCTCAACGTGGTGTGCGGCGTGTCGAAGCTGAAGATGGAAGAGATCGTCCGCGGCGTCGGCCCGTTCCTGATCGCCCAGCTGCTGGTGCTGGTCCTGCTGGTGCTGTTCCCGCAACTGGTGCTCGTCCCCATGAAGTTCCTCGCCGGCTGACCGGCCCCTTGCCTGCTCCATCCAACAACAATGAAAGGTAGAGAAACATGTCCAAGCTGCTGAAAACCCTGCTCGCCACTGCCTGCACTGCCGGCGTGCTGTTCGCCGGTAGCGCCAGCGCCGAGATCAAGGAGCGCACCCTGCGCTTCGCCTTCCAGAACGTCAAGGAACACCCGCAGGGTCAGGGCGCGCAGAAATTCGCCGACCTGGTCAGCGAGAAGTCCGGCGGCAAGATCAAGGTGCGCCTGTTCCCGGGCGGCACCCTGGGCGGCGACCTGCAGACCGTCTCCGCGCTGCAGGGCGGCACCCTCGACCTGACCGTGCTCAACTCGGGCATCCTCGCCGCCCAGGTGCCGGAATTCGCCATGCTCGACTTCCCCTACCTGTTCAACGACACCCGCGAAGCCCACGCGGTGATCGACGGCGAGGTCGGCCAGCAGCTGCACGCACGCCTGGAGAGCAAGGGCCTGATCGGTCTGGGCTACTGGGACCTCGGTTTCCGCAACCTGACCAACAGCAAGCGCCCGGTGACCAAACCCGAGGACATGGAAGGCCTGAAGGTGCGGGTGATCCAGTCGCCGATCTACCTGGAGACCTTCAAGGCGCTCGGCGCCAACCCGGTGCCGATGCCCTTCCCCGAGGTCTACACCGCGCTGGAGCAGCACACCGTGGACGGCCAGGAGAACCCCTACACGGTGATCCTCGGCAACAAGTTCCACGAGGTGCAGAAGTACCTGTCGGCCACCAGCCACATCTACAACCCGCAGTCGTTCGTCATCGGCCAGAAGACCTGGCAGAAGCTCGGCAGCGACGAGCAGGCGCTGATCCGCGCAGCCGCCGTCGAGGCGCAGGCCTTCCAGCGCGAGATCACCGCCAAGGCGCAGACCGAGGCGCTGGACAAGCTCAAGCAGGACGGCATCGCCGCCAACGAGATCGCCCCGGCCGAGATCGACCGCTTCCGCGACAAGGTCAAGCCGGTGGTCGAGCAGTTCTCCAAGGACCTCGACCCGGCGCTGGTCAAGGCCATGTACGAGTCGATCGACAAGGTGCGCGCCGGCCAGTAAGCCACGCCCGCACTGCCGCTGGACGGAACGCCCGCTGGAGACAGCGGGCGTTTATCGTTCCGGGCGCAGCCCGGGCGGGCGATCGGGGGCTCAGCGCCGGTCGAGGTACTGGAACAGCTCCTCCTCCTGCTCGAAGTGCAGGCGCACCAGGGTGTCCAGGCGGATCAGCAGGATCTGCACCTCGTCGGCCGGCACCGCGGCCGGATCGGCGAGCAGGTCGTCGCGCATGCGCGCCAGCAGGTGGATCGCCCGGAAGATCTCGCGATGCCCGCGGCTCAGTGCCGACAGCGGGTCCTCGCCGGCCAGGCGCGCCGACAGCCACGGGTAGAGCTGGCGCTCGTCGTCGTGCTCGTGCTCGACCAGCAGCACCTGCAGGTCGTCGACCAGCGCCACCAGCGCCTGGCGGGCCGCCGCCGGCGGCAGCCGGGCGAACTCGCCGGCCAGCTGCTGCAGGCGATCCAGCAGGCGCGCCAGCTGGGCATGCTCGTCCTGCAGACGGTCGACCTGCTCGCCACTGAGCCACTGCGCCGCCGGACGGCGCGGGCCGAGCGCGCGCAGCGCGTAGAGGATCACCGCCACGTCGATCAGCTCCTGCACCACCGCGCCGGCCAGCGCCGGCAGGTAGCCGAAGGCGGCGACCAGCATGGCCAGCAGCGACAGCCCCATGCCGGCCAGCACGCTCCGGCGGGCGATCGCGCGGGTCTGGCGGGCGATCTCCAGCGCCTCGACCAGACGATCCAGGCGGTCGACCAGCAGCACCACCCCCGCCGCCTCCGCCGAGGCGGTGGCGCCGGCCGCGCCCATCGCCACGCCGACGTCGGCCGCCGCCAGCGCCGGCGCGTCGTTGATGCCGTCGCCGACCATCAGGGTCGGCCCCGCGCGGCGCCCGTCCTGCACCGCGCGCACCTTGTCCGCCGGCGCCAGACCGGCGCGCAGCTCGTCGATGCCGGCGGCCAGGGCGATCATCTCGGCGGTTTCCAGGCGGTCGCCGGTGAGCATGACGATGCGCCGGATGCCGGCGGCGCGCAGGCGCCTGACCACTCGCGGCGTTTCCCGGCGCACACTGTCGGCGAACAGCAGGGCGCCGACCAGCGCGCCGTCGACCTGCACGAAGCTGCCGCCGCAGGCGGCATAGTCCATCCGCCGCAGGATGCTGGCCGCCCAGTGGCTGTCGGGCTGCTCGGTCTGGGCGAACGAAAGGGTGCCGAGCCGGACCCGGTGCCCGCCGACCAGACCGCAGAGGCCGGCCCCGGCACTCTCCTCCACCGCCTGCGGCGCCTGCAGCGGCAGCTGTTGCCGCTGGGCGGCGCGGACGATGGCCTGGGAGATCGGATGCACCGAGGCCTGCGCCAGGGACGCCGCCCAGCCGAGCACCCGCTGCGGATCGCCCTCGCCCCTGACCTCCACCGACTGCAGCCGGGCCTGGCCGCTGGTCAGGGTGCCGGTCTTGTCGAGAAACAGTTGCTGCACCCCGGCCAGCGCCTCCAGGGTGGCGCCGTCCTTGATCAGGATGCCGCGCCGCGCGGCCCGCGAGATGCCGCCCATGATGGCGATCGGCACGGCGAGGATCAGCGGACAGGGGGTGGCCACCACCAGCACCGCCAGCGCACGCAACGGGTCGCCGCTGAGCCACCAGGCCAGCGCCGCCAGCGCCAGGCTCAGCGGGATGAAGAACAGCGCATAGCGGTCGGCCAGGCGCACGAAGGGCGCGCGCGAGCGCCGCGCCGCCTCGGCCAGGCGCACCACCCCGGCATAGGTGCTCTGCGCGGCCGTCTGCGTGGCCTGCAGCTGGAACGGCTCGCCGATGTTGACCACGCCGCTGGCCAGCAGGCTGTCGCGCCGACGGGTCACCGGCAACGATTCGCCGGTCAGCGCCGATTCGTCGAGGCTGGCGGTGGGGCTGAGCAGCCGGCCGTCGACCGGCACCACCTCGCCCAGCCGCACCAGCAGTACCTGGCCGACCCGCACCTGCTCGACCGGCAGCCGGCGCAGGTCGCCGCCCTCGTCCAGCCAGGCCTCGCGCGGCGCACGGTCGATCAGCGCGCGCAGCTCATGCTCGGCGCGCCGGTTGGTGAGGAACTCCAGGGTGCGCCCGCTGGCCAGCATCAGCGCCACCACGGCGGCAACCAGCCACTGCTCGAACGCCAGAGCGGCAGCGATGGCCAGCAGGGCGAGCAGATCGACGCCCGTCTCGCCGCGCAGCAGGCGGCGGACGATCTCGACGCCCAGCACCAGCGCCATCAGCAGGCTGCCCGCCGCCCAGCTCGCCGCCGCCAGCCCGGCGGCGCCCCACCAGTGGGCCAGTCCACCCGCCAGCAACGCCAGGCTGGTCAGCAGCAACAGCGCCGGATCGCGCCAGCGCAGCACTCGCTCCCAGGTTCCCTGCTCCACGCTCGTCTCCCGCGCCTCACGGCTGCACACACATCCAGCTTAAGCCCCGATTAAGCCGCGCCGCGCCGGCCTTCAGGCTGAATTCAGCCTGGTTGCTTACTGTAGCCGCATCGAATCCGCAGGAGCCCTCCCCATGCACAAGAAGCTCGTCACCCTGGCCCTGGCCGGCGCCACCGCCGCCCCGCTGCTGGCCCACGCCCAGCCGCAGCCGCTGACCCTCGACGTCAGCCTCAAGGAATACCGCGGCAAGGGCGCCTACCTGGCCATCTACCTGACCGACGCCGACGGCCAGTACCAGAAGACCCTGTGGGTCGCCGGCAAGAAGGCCAAGTACTACCGCCACCTGCGCGACTGGACCCGTGGCGGCGGCGCGCAGCGTACCGAGTTCGACGGACTGACCGGCGCCAGCGTCGGCAGCGGCGACAACCTGACGGTGGAGGTCGAACTGGAGCAGGCCCTGCTCGATGCCGGTTACCAGATCCGCATCGACAGCGCGGTCGAGGACAAGCGCGACAACAGCGCCGAAGTCCGCCTGCCGCTGACCCGCGAGCCGGGCGCAGCCAGCGGCAGCGGCTATGTCGACCGCGTCAGCTACCGCTTCTGATCCCCCACGAGAGCCGTCCATGAATCGTCGCCTGCACCTGCTGACCAGCCTCCTGCTCAGCGCCCTGCTGCTGGTTTCCGCCGCCACCGGCCTGCTGCTCTCGGGCGCCAGCCTGAGCGAACAGCTCGGCCAGCTGGGCGCCCCCGGCGACAGCGTGGCCGTGGTCGCCGAGCGCGTCAGCCAGCACCTGCCCAATGTCGAGCGCCTGGAGCGCAGCGCCAACGGCACCCTGCTCGCCACCCTCGGCGGCGATGTCGCGGAGCCGGTCCACGTGGTCGACCCGGCGACCGGCGCGGACCTCGGTCCCTACGCCCCCTCGGCCAGCCTCGAATGGCTGCGCGACCTGCACCGCGAGCTGCTGCTCGGCTCCACCGGGCGCTGGCTGAGCGGCCTTTCGGCGCTGGCCCTGGCGCTGCTGGCCATCAGCGGCGCCGTCCTGCTGGCCCGCCGGCTGGGCGGCTGGCGGCGCCTGCTGACGCCGATCCGCGCCGGCCAGGGCCTGCTGCACTGGCACACCGTGGTCGCCCGCTGGGCCCTGCCGGGTCTGGCCGTGCTCGCCCTCAGCGGCCTGTACCTGTCGGCGACCAGCCTCGGCCTGCTCGGCGACGGCTCCGACAACGAGCCGGCCTGGCCCGAGGGCATCCAGGCCGCCCCGCAGCAGCCGGTCGGCACGCTCGCGGCGCTGCGCCAGGTCGATCTGCCCGAGCTGCGCGAGCTGGAATTCCCCAGCGCCGCCGACGACAGCCATTACTTCAGCCTGCGCACCGCCAGCGGCAGCGGCTTCGTCAACGCCGCCAGCGGCCAGTGGATCAGCTTCCAGCGCAACGGCACGGCGCAGAACCTCTACGAGACCGCCTACGCCCTGCACACCGGCGAGGGCATGCCGCTGTGGTCGATGGCGCTGGCCGGCCTAGCGCTGTCCACCCTGTTCCTCGGCGGCAGCGGCCTGCTCGGCTGGTGGCAGCGGCGCGGCCGCACCGGTGAGCAGGACGCCGGCGCTGCGGCCGACGAGGCCGAGGCGGTGATCCTGGTCGGCAGCCAGGGCGGCTCGACCTGGGCCTACGCCCGCCAGCTGCAGGCACAACTGCAGGGCGCCGGCTGGCCGGTGCACGTGGCCGCCATGAACGCCGTACAGGACGACTACCCGCAGGCGCGCTGCCTGCTGCTGCTCGCCGCCACCTACGGCGACGGCCAGGCGCCGGACAATGCCGGGCAGTTCCTCGACCGCCTGGCCACGGCCCGCTGGCCCGAGCGCGGCCTGCCGGTGGCGGTGCTCGGCTTCGGCGACCGCCAGTTCCCGCGCTTCTGCGCCTATGCCGAAGCGCTCGAGCAGGCCCTGCAGCAACGCGGTTGCCAGCCGCTGCTGGCGCTGCAGCGCGTCGACCGCCAGGCCAGCGGCGAGCTGAACGCCTGGGCCGGGCAGCTCGGCGAACGCCTCGGCGTCCCGCTGCGCCTGCAGTCGGCGCTGCTGCCGACCCACGAGGTGCGCCTGACCCTGCAACAGCGCCAGTGCTACAGCGAGCGCGGCGGCCAGCCGGCGGCGGTGCTGCGCTTCGCCGTGGCCCCCGGCAGCAGCGACTTCGCCCCCGGCGACCTGCTGGCCATCCGGCCGCAAGAGGACGCCGCACCGCGCCTGTACTCCATCGCCAGCGCCGCCGACGACGGCTTCGTCGAGATCTGCGTGCGCCGCCATCCGCAGGGGCTCTGCTCCAGCTACCTGCACGGCCTGCAACCGGGCACCACGCTCGCGGCGAGCATCCAGGCGCATCCGGACTTCCGCCCGCAGGCCGGCGCGCAGCCGGTGCTGCTGATCGGCGCCGGGGTGGGCGTGGCGCCGCTGATCGGCTTCGTGCGCAAGAACGAATCCCGCCGCCCCATCCAGCTCTACTGGGGCGGCCGCCACGCCAGCGACCCGCTGTATGGCGAGGAACTCCAGCAGTGCCTGGCGGACGGTCGCCTGCAGAACCTGCAGCGCGCCTTCTCCGAGGGGCCGACGCCGGCCTACGTGCAGGACCGCCTGCACGAGGATGGCGCCAGCGTGCGCGCCCTGTTGCAACAGGGCGCCCAGGTGCTGGTCTGCGGCTCGGGGGAGATGGCCACCGGCGTGCGCGCCGTGCTGGAAAGCCTGCTCGCCGAGATGGGCAGCAACCTCGATCAACTCAAGGCACAGGGGCGCTTCCGTGAAGACGTTTACTGAGGGCGCACCGCTGCAGCGCTACAGCCTCGGCGGGCCGACCATGGGCAGCCGCTTCAGCGCGGTGTTCTACGCCGCCGCCGGGCTCGACAGCCAGGCCATCCAGGCCGAACTGCAGGCGGCGGTCGAGCGGGTCGATGGGCAGATGTCGACCTGGCAGCCGGATTCCACCCTGATGCGCCTGAACCGCGCGCCGCTCGGCGAGTGGTTCGACCTGCCGGACGAGCTGTACCAGGTGCTGCTCGCCGGCCTGCACGTCGGCAACCTGTCGCACGGCGCCTTCGACATCGCCCTCGGCGCCCAGGTCGGCGCCTGGGGCTTCGGCCCGGCGCAGGCTGACCCGGCCGACAAGGCGCACTGCCCGGCCGCCACCGCACTGACCCTCGACCCGGCACGCCGCGCGGTGCGCAAGGAGGCCGCGGTCAGCCTCGACCTCAACGCCATCGCCAAGGGCTTCGGCGTCGACGAACTGGCCCGCTGCCTGGAGCGCCAGGGCATCCAGCGCTATCTGGTGGGCATCGACGGCGAGCTGCGTGCCCGCGGCGAGAAACCCGACGGCCCCTGGCGCGTCGCCCTGGAGAAGCCTGCCTACGGCAGCCGCGAGCTGTTCGCCAGCCTGGAACTAGCCGACACCGCCATCGCCACCTCCGGCGACTACCGCCACTGGCGCGAGCGCGACGGCCAACGCTATTCGCATACCCTCGACCCGCGCAGCGGCGCGCCGCTGCACAACGGCATCGCCTCGGTCAGCGTGCTGACCGGCAGCTGCCTGTACGCCGACGCCTGGGCCACCGCGCTGATGGTGCTGGGCGTCGAACGCGGCTCCCGCCTCGCCCGCGAGCAGGGCCTGGGCGCGGTGTTCCTGCTGCGCGACGGGGAAGAGATTCGCGAGGTCACGGTGGGGCTCTGAACCGGCGTCCCGTCCAGGCAGGACAATCGCATGTACCAGCCTGTAGGGGCGAATTCATTCGCCTTGCGGGGAGTTTTGGCGAATGAATTCGCCCCTACAGTGGAATCATCGGGCTCGGGAGCCATTCATGCGATTGCCCTGCCTGGGCAGATGCCAGCCGTTGCCGATTTCGCGTGTTAGCCTTCCCCTCTCTCCAGGATGACACCGCTCGGAACCCAGCATGCAACCACTCACCAACCACACCTGCCCGCTCTGCGGCGGCGCCAACCAATGTGCCCCGGCCGCGGCCGGCACCTTCGATGTCGAGTGCTGGTGCACCACCGCCGCCATCAGCCCGCAAGCCCTGGCCCGCGTGCCGGCCGAGCTGGTCGGCAAGGCCTGCCTGTGCCCGCGCTGCGCGGCCGCGGTCGAACAGGAGCCAGCGGCTCAGGCCAACCCCGACGCCTGAAGCCGGCGAGCCTCAGAACAGCTCCAGCTGTCCATCCACCAGGCGCCGGAAGTCGCTGTGCACGAAGGGCAGTATGGCGTCGGCCACCGGCTGCAGCTGGCGCGTCACGTAGTGGTCGTAGTCGATCGGCGCCTGGCGGGCTTCCAGTGGCTCGGGGCCGGCGGTGGTGATCACGTAGCTGATCCAGCCGCCGCGTTGGTACTGCAGCGGGCGACCGTGGCGGGCGTTGAACTCGTCGGCTTGGCGCGCCGCCTTCACATGGGGCGGCACATTGCGCTCGTAGTCGTCCAGTCGCCGGCGCAGGCGCTTGCGGTAGATCAGCAGCTCGTCCAGCTCGCCGGCCAGGGTGCGGCGCACGTAGTCGCGCACATAGTCCTCGAACGGCTGGCGGCCGAAGATGCGCCGGTAGAGCTCCTGCTGGAACTGCCGGGCCAGCGGCGACCAGTCGGTGCGCACCGTCTCCAGGCCCTTGAACACCATCTCCTCGCTGCCGTCGGCGCGCCGCACCAGGCCGGCATAGCGCTTCTTGCTGCCCTCCTCGGCGCCGCGAATGGTGGGCATCAGGAAGCGCCGGTAGTGGGTCTCGAACTGCAGTTCGAGGGCGCTGTCGAGGCCGAACTCGGCCGCCAGATGCTCGCGCCACCACTGGTTGACGTGCTGCACCAGCTCGCGGCCGATGCGGCTGGCGTCTTCCTCCTCCTGCGCGCGGCCGAGCCAGACGAAGGTGGAGTCGGTGTCGCCGTAGATCACCTGGTAGCCGCGCGCCTCGATCAGCTCGCGGGTGCGGCGCATGATCTCGTGGCCGCGCATGGTGATCGAGGACGCCAGGCGCGGATCGAAGAAGCGGCAGCCGCTCGAGCCGAGCACGCCGTAGAAGGCGTTCATGATGATCTTCAGCGCCTGCGCCAGCGGCTGGTTGCCGTCACGCTTGGCCGCGTCGCGGCCCTCCCAGACCCGCGCGACTATCGCCGGCAGGCAGTGCCGGCTGCGCGAGAAGCGCGCGCCGCGGAAACCCGGCACCGAGTGTTGGTCATCGGGCTGGCGCAGCCCTTCGATCAGGCCGACCGGATCGATCAGGAAGGTGCGGATGATCGACGGGTACAGGCTCTTGTAGTCCAGCACCAGCACCGACTCGTAGAGGCCCGGACGCGAATCCATGACGAAACCGCCGGGGCTGGCTTCCGGCAGGCGCTCGCCCTGATTGGGCGCGACGAAGCCCAGACGGTGCATCGGCGGCAGGTACAGGTGGGTGAAGGCCGCCACTGAGCCGCCGCAGCGGTCGGCGGCGAGGCCAGTGACCGTGGCCCGTTCGAGGAGGAACGACAGCAGCTCGGTCTTCGCGAAGATGCGCGTCACCAGCTCGCAGTCCTTGAGGTTGTAGCGCGCCAGCGCCGGCTTGTCCTCGGCGAAGCGGCGGTCGATCTCGGCCATGCGCTGGTAGGGGTTGTCGATGGCCTTGCCCTCGCCCAGCAGGGTCTGCGCCACGTTCTCCAGGCTGAACGAGGGGAAGTTCCAGGTCGCCGAGCGCAGCGCCTCGATGCCGTCGATGATCAGCCGCCCGGCGGCCTCGGCGAAGAAGTGGCCGTTGCGGCTGCCATGCTCGCGCCAGCCCATCTCGTCGCCGCCGCGCCCCAGACGCAGCAGCACCTTGAGGCGCTGGGCGTGCTCGCGCAGCACGCGCAGGTCGAACTGCACCAGGTTCCAGCCGATGATGGCGTCGGGATCGTGGCGCGCCAGCCAGGCGTTGAGCCGCTCCAGCAGCTCGGCGCGGCTGGCGCAGTACTCCAGCTCGAAGTCCAGCCCGCTTGCGTCGCCGTTGGCCGGGCCGAGCATGTACACCTGACGCTGGCCGCAGCCTTCCAGGCCGATGGAATACAGCTCACCGCGGCTGTTGGTCTCGATGTCGAGGGACACCAGGCGCAGGCGCGGCCGATAGTCCGGCGCCGGGCGCAGCTGGGCCTCCAGCAGCACGCCGCCCTCACCCGGCGTGCCGCCGAAGGACACCGGCGCGGTGATGAAGCGCTCCATCAGGAAACGCTCGGGCGGACGGATGTCGGCCTCGTAGACATCCACGCCGCCGGCACGTAGGGCCTTTTCCAGACGCAGCAGCTGCGCGTACTGCCGGCAGTAGAGGCCGAGCACCGGGCGGTGATGGAAGTCGCGCAGGCCGAGTTCGCGCAGCTCGGCATCCGCCTCGCCCTTGAGCAGCTGCTCGGCGCGCTGGCGCTGCGCGGCGGGCACGAAGGCCACCGCAGGCTGCACGGGCACCCGCACGCGGCGCGGGCCGGCGTCGGTCGCCAGCCAGAACTCGACCTCGCTGCCCGCCGGCGTGTCGCGCCAGTGCCGCGTCAGCACGAAACCCGTTTGCCACTCCACGCCGATGACCTTGAGAAAAACCTGACAGGGGGATTCTACGTGCTCGGCGGTGGGGCGGCGAACGAGCGCGGCTGCTGATGCCCGCAGTGGAGTCGGGTTCAAAGCAAACGTTCAGCGCACAAAAATATGCCGCCTTGACCGACGAACCTGGCCAAGACTCAATACAATCTGCGCCCGATTACCCTGGGCCATGAACATGGCTGCATCGAACAAGGAACTCGCCTCCATGGCATCCCCGGAAAAACAGCAAAAACGTCCCCAGCGGGCCAAAGCCAAGGCCAAGCAGAACCGTTCGGGCAAAGCCAAGGCCAATGTCGTACATCCGCTGCTGGCCAATCCGCTGGTCAACGAGCCATTCGATGATGTCGAAATCGACCTGAGCACCTTCGACTTCAAAGACATCGAGGAAAACGGTTTCGACCCGGCGCACTTCGACGACCTGTTCCAGGCGATGAAAGTCGGCGAAGGCATCAGCCTGCTTGCGATGTGCCTGGTGTTCCTGCAGTACCCGGTGCTGGAGCTGGTGGTCGCCGAGGAAGAGGAAGACGCTGCCATCGACTTCATGATGGGCCTGCTGATCGCCTATCGCGGGTTCTTCCACGATGAAGACGAAGACACGGCCGTGAATTGGATCAGCAGCGCCGCTTTCCAGGCTGCCTACAACGAAGCGTCGATGATCCTGCAGAAGAAGTACGCTCGCGGCACCTCAAGCGCCCGAGCCTAGCCGCGCGCCGATCAGCCGCTGCTGGCAAGTCCGTTCGGGCGAGAGGGGTCATTGCCCAAAAGCAGCTCTTTCAGGAGCTGCCTTTTTCAACAGAATCGGCCGATAGCCGCCGTACACGAACGACAGCTCCGGGGCGGAAGCCTCTTCCAGCCCCCGTAGCCCACACTTCAAGCCCTCACGTACCGCAACACCGCCTCGCAGATCATCTCCTTGTGCCGCGCGCGGGTTTCCGGCTCGCTGAAGTCGACCTGGTGGATGGTGGCGAAGGTGTAGCGGTTGGACACGCGGAAGAAGCAGAACGAGCTGATCAGGAGGTGCAGGTCGCGCGGCTCGATGCCCGGGCGGAACACCCCGGCGGCGACGCCGCGGTCGAGGATGCTCTCGATCTCGGCGAGGATCGACTTGTTGAGCGAGCGGATCACCTGCGACTCGGCCAGGTGGGCGCCGTGGTGGATGTTCTCGATGCTGACCAGGCGGATGAAGTCGACGTTGCCGTCGTGGTGCTCGAAGGTGAACTCGACCATGCGCCGCAGCGCCGCCTCCGGATCCAGCTGGTCGAGCTTGAGCGCCGCCTCGGTGGCACGGATGTCGCCGTAGAGCTTCTCCAGCACGGCCAGGTAGAGCTGCTCCTTGCTGTTGAAGTAGTAGTAGATCATCCGCTTGGAGACGTTGGTGCGCTCGGCGATGGCGTCCACCCGCGCGCCGCTCAGGCCATGCTCGGCGAATTCGGCGATGGCCGCCTCGAGGATGTCCTGGCGGGTCTTCTCCGGATTGTTCTTGCGCGGCTGACGCGCTTCGGTCGGCGCGACGAGGGGCTGGGGGATGGCTGACGACATGGCTGGCGAACTCGACGGGTAGGATCTCAGGCGATTATCGGTTGCCGCCCGGCGGGATGGAAGCCATGCCCTGCACAGGGGCATGGCCTCCCGCCATCACAGCTTGGGGCTGCGCCGCCCGCTGCGGGCCTGGGCCAGTGCGGCCAGGCGCACCGCGACGTTGGCCGCGCCGTAGGCGGCGTAGTCCTTGCGCTGCAGGATCTCGAAGAAGAAGCGCTCGGCGAACGGCTCGGTGTAGACGTGGAACAGCTCGCCGCCCTGGGCGTCGCGGTCGTAGAGGATGTTGAAGTAGGCCAGCTTGCTGAGGAAGTCGTCGTCGAAGTCGAAGCGCGCGGCGAGGTCGTCGTAGTAGTTCATCGGGATGTCCAGCAGCGGCACCCCGGCCTCCTTGGCGCGCTCGACGGCGACGAAGATGTCGTCGCATTCGAAGGCGATGTGGTGCACGCCGGAGCCGCGGTAGCTGGACAGCGAACGGGAGATCGCGGTGTTGCGGTTCTCCGAGATGTTCAGCGGCAGGCGCACGCTGCCGCAGCGGCTGCGGATGGCGCGGCTCTTGACCAGACCGTAGGGGTCGGGGAGCACCACCTCGTCGTCGGCCTCGAAGTCGAACAGGCTCTTGTAGAACAGCACCCAGGAATCCATGCCCTCGGCCGGCAGGGCCATGGCCACGTGGTCGATGCGCTTGAGCACGCCGGCGTCGCTGCCGTCCTTCAGGGCGAAGTCGGTGTCGTAGATGCTGTGACCCTCGGCGTCGCGGTCGGCCAGGTAGATCAGGCTGCCGTCCGGCGCGCGCACCGCGGGGATCTCGCGCTCGTTGGGGCCGATCAGGCTGCGGTAGGGCTGGCCGCCGAACTGGCTGGCGCGCTCCAGGGCCTGGTGGCTGTCGCGCACGCGCAGCGCGGTGGCGCACAGCGACGGGCCGTGGGCCTCGAAGAAGCTGTGGGCGAAGGAGTACGGCTCGGCATTGAGCACCAGGTTGATGTCGCCCTGGCGCAGCAGGCTGACGTTCTTCGAGCGATGGGTGCCGGCCTCGACGAAGCCCAGGCGGGTCAGCCACTGCGCCAGCTGGGCGCCGTGCTCGCCGTCGACGGCGAACTCGAGGAACTCGATGCCGTCGTAGCGGCTGGCCGGCGGCGGGGCGAACAGCACGCCCTCCTCGACCGGCTGATGCTGCTCTTCCAGCAGCAGGCGGGTCTTTTCCTCCAGGTAGAGCAGCGAGCGCAGGCCGTCCACCGCGGTGGCGCGCGGCGGCGCGGCGCGGAAGCCGTCGTTGAAGATCTCCAGCGACAGCGGGCCGCGATAGCCGCTCCTGAGGATGGGCGCGAGAAAGCCCGGCAGGTCGAAGTCGCCCTGCCCCGGGAAGCAGCGGAAATGCCGGCTCCACTCCAGCACGTCCATGTTGAGGATGGGCGCGTCGGCCATCTGCACGAAGAAGATCTTGTCGCCGGGGATCTCGGCGATGGCACTGGGGTCGCCCTTCAGCGACAAGGTGTGAAAGCTGTCGAGCAGCACGCCGAGGTTCGGGTGGTCGGCGGCGCGGACGATGTCCCACACCTGCTGCCAGGTGTTGACGTGGCGGCCCCAGGCCAGCGCCTCGTAGCCGATACGCAGACCGCGGGCGCCGGCGCGCTCGGCGAGCAGGCGCAGGTCGTCGACGAGGATCTGCCGCTCGCCCAGGGAGTCGGCGGCGACGTTGCTGCACACCAGCACCAGGTCGGTGCCCAGCTCCTGCATCAGGTCGAACTTGCGCTCGGCGCGGTCGAGATTGCGCGCCAGGCGGTCGCGGCGCACGCCCTCGAAGTCGCGGAACGGCTGGAACAGGGTGATCGCCAGGCCCAAGTCGGCCGCCAGCTTGCGCACCTCGCGCGGGCTGCCGCCGTAGTAGAGCAGGTCGTTCTCGAAGATCTCCACGCCGTCGAAGCCGGCGGCGGCGATGGCCTCGAGCTTTTCCGGCAGGGTTCCGCTGAGCGAGACGGTGGCGATGGAGCGATGCATGGGGCCTCCTGGGGCAGACGAGGCGTCGCTCGGGGCAGGCAGCAGGAGCGACGGTTCAGGCAGTGAATCGAGTATCGGCCAGCCCTCCCCCTGGGACAACAAAAATGTACTAACCAGTTAGTATTGTGTTCGCTGATCGCACAAATCGACCTTGGGCCGATTGACCATGCCCATGCGCAGTCGCCACCATCTGCTCACGAGATGGCCGCACACCCCTGTCGCCCGCCATTTCCTGATCCGACAACAACAGCAACAACAACGGAATCGCCCCAATGCCCGTGCCTCCATCGCATCAGCCGGTCCGCCCGCGGATCGCGCCAGCCAGCCCCCCAGCTCCACCCGGCGTGACCACCCGCACGCACCAGTAATTTCCGGCCTCAGGCCCAACCAACAGCCCCGCCGACACGCCGCCGATGCAGCGGCCGGGGACTCTCACGCTCGAAATCGGGAGTACAACAACAATGACTTCTCGCACCTCTCTCTCGCTCGCCATCGCCGCCGTCAGCGCCCTGGGCGCCTCGGCGCTGTCGCTGCCGGCCATGGCCGCCGGCTTCGTCGAGGACAGCAAGGCCACGCTGAACCTGCGCAACTACTACATCAACCGCGATTTCCGCCACGCCGACAGCAACGCGCAGAGCCGTGCCGAGGAATGGACGCAGAGCTTCATCCTCAACGTGCAGTCCGGCTACAACCCGGGTCCGGTCGGCTTCGGCGTCGACGCACTCGGTCTGTACTCGGTCAAGCTCGACGGCGGCGAAGGCACCCGCGGCACCCAGCTGCTGCCGATCCACGACGACGGCAAACCGGCCGACGATTTCGGCCGCCTGGCGGTGGCCGGCAAGGTGAAGTTCTCCAACACCGAGCTGAAGGTCGGCGAGATGATGCCGGTGCTGCCGATCCTGCGCGCCGACGACGGCCGCTCGCTGCCGCAGACCTTCCAGGGCGGCATGCTGACCTCGAAGGAGATCGCCGGCCTCACCGTGCACGGCGGCCAGTTCCGCCAGAACAGTCCGCGCAACGACGCCAGCCTGGAAGACATGTTCATGCAGGGCCGGCCGGCCATCACTTCCGACCGCTTCAACTACGCCGGCGGCGAATACCGCTTCAACCAGGACCGCACCCTGGTCGGCGCCTGGTATTCCGAGCTGCAGGACATCTACAACCAGCAGTACTTCAACCTGGTGCACAGCCAGCCGCTCGGCGACTGGACCCTGGGCGCCAACCTCGGCTACTTCATCGGCGGCGAGGACGGCAGCGAGAAGGCCGGCGAACTGGACAACAAGACCGCCTCCGGCCTGTTCTCCGCCAAGTACAAGGCGCACACCTTCTACGTCGGCCTGCAGAAGGTCAGCGGCGACAACGGCTGGATGCGCGTCAACGGCACCAGCGGCGGCACCCTGGCCAACGACAGCCTCAACGCCAGCTTCGACAATGCCGACGAGCGCTCCTGGCAGCTGCGCTACGACTACGACTTCGCCGCCCTCGGCGTGCCGGGGATGACCAGCATGGTGCGCTATATCAAGGGCGACGACGTGGACGTCAGCGCCGCCATCGACGACGGCAAGGAGTGGATCCGCGACGTCGAACTGGCCTATACCGTGCAGAGCGGCCCGTTCAAGGCCCTCAACGTCAAGTGGCGCACCTCGAGCATCCGCAAGGACTGGGTGAGCAACGGCACCGACTTCGACGAGCACCGCATCATCATCAACTACCCGCTCAACCTGCTCTGACCCGTACTCTCCCGGCCGGTGGCAGCGCCGGCCATGCTCCTGGGGTATGACCCTTCGCCCGTCCATGTGACGGGCTTTTTTCGTCTGCGGCTTGGGCATCGGCGCGGCAAGCCCTGCGGGTCAGCTGTTGCCCTGCCGGCCGGGATAACGGAGCGTGCCGACGACGATGTGCGGGCTGCTGCCGGGCTCGCCCCACCAGGCTTCGACCTCCGGCAGCAGTGCCAGCAAGGCACGGACCGCCTCGGCGGGGGACGGCGCCGCGCGGCCCCGGAGGCGCGCCAGCAGCCCCGGGCGCTGGCCGAAGGTCCGCACCGGAAAGGGCCACAGGGTACGACTCGGCGACAGCGTACCGACGAGCAGCGTGCCACCCCGCCGTTCCAGCTCCGCCAGACCGACGGGCGGCTCGATGAACAGCTGCACGCCGAACCCGGCGCTGCGCCTGCGGTTGAACAGGATCGCGATGGTCTCCCGGCCGTGCGCGGCCTCGCGCCGGAATTCGTAGCAGACGTTGTGGCGATCGAACGGGATGCCGGGCGCACGGTAACCGGCGGCCACCAGCGCGGGCGTCAGCACCGCGGTCAGCTCGGCGCAGAGTTGCTGGAAGGGACTGGGCATGTCCTTAGTCCTGGCGTGTCGGGTGGCCGAGCGCAGGGCCCTGGTGCAGGCGCCGGGTTCGGCATCCTAGCCGGCCGGCCTGGCTGCTGGCGCATAGGGCTCGACCTTGTCCTGCTCGGCCGGATCGTTGCGCGCCACCACGGCCCGGGCCGGTTCGCTGGCACTGAGATTGATCGCCTCATGGGGCACGCCGGGCGGAACGAACAGGAACTCCCCCGCCTCGCTGACGACCTCGTTCTCCAGCGCCGCGCCCCAGCGGGTGAGGACGCGCCCCTCGAGCACGTAGATGCCCGTCTCGTAGCCGATGTGCAGGTGGGGTTCGGCGCGCCCGCCCGGTGGAATGACCACCAGGTGCATGGACAACCCCTGCGCGCCGACCGTCTGCCCCGAGATGCCGACGAAATAGGGCAGACGCTGGCGGGTCATCACCTCGGCATCGGGGCGCACACCCTGCACCTTGCGCTCATCGGCGGCCATGGCGGTTTCCTCCTCGTCCGGCAAGCGGTCACACCGGACAACTATAGCGGGAGCCGCCGCGCTACTGCGCCGAGGTCCCGCCATCCACCGGGATCAGCGCTCCGGTGATGAAGCTGGCCTGCGGCGAGGCGACGAAGGCGACCACCCGGGCGATCTCCTCGGGCCGCGCGGCGCGGCCGAGGGGGATGCCGGCGCCGACCGTGCGCAGCATGGCGTCGCGCGCAACCCCCGCGTATTCGCTGGCCAGCATCGCAGTGTCGGTATCGCCGGGACAGATGGCGTTGACCCGGACACCGGCGGCGGCGTACTCCAGCGCCAGGCAGCGGGTCAGTTGAGCCAGGCCGGCCTTGGCCACGCAGTAGGCCACGGCGTCGCGGGCGCCCATCAGCGCCCAGTCGGAAGCGATGTTGACGATCGCCCCGCCGCCATGGGCGAGCATGACCGGCAGGACCTCCCGGCACAGGCGGAAGGCGGCCGACAGGTTGACGTCGATGACGCGGTCCCACTGTTCGTCGGTGCAGTCCAGCGCCGCGCCGCGCACGATGATCCCGGCGTTGTTGACCAGCACGTCGATGCGTCCGAAGCGATCCAGCGCGGCCTCGACGATCCGGTACGGCGCGTGTCGGTCGGCCACGTCGGCGGCGACGCAACAGGCCTCGCCGCCGGACTGACGCAAGGTCGCCTCCAGCTCGGCGCCGCCAGCGGCATCGCGGTCGACCAGCACCAGCCTGCCGCCCTGGCTGGCCAGCTCCTCGGCAATCGCGCGGCCGATGCCGGAAACCGCGCCAGTGACCATGCAGACCTTGTCGTGGAAAGGTTTCGTGCTCATCGTGCTACCCACCTTGTCAGGATTCACCTGCAGCCCAGACCGACCACCGCCGGGCCACACCCGGCGGGGTCTCGAGTGCGCCAGCGGCATCCGGCGCGCGGGCTGACCATCAAAGGGTAGTTGCTGCGCAGCGACCGATCAGCCCCGCGCCTCGAAGGCCCGGAGGGTTAGCAGCGCGATGGCGGCGTCATGGGCCGTTTCGCTGCGGATCCGGATGGCCATGCTGCTTCCCGCAAGGACGCACGGCATTGTTGGTAAATTGATCACACCTGCCTTCGTTCCACCCGGGAATCACGCCATGCCGCACCGCTCCCCGCCTCCCTTCACCCCCGACCTGTTCGCAGAAGCGCCCGCCGAGTTGCCCCACGAGGAGCGCCTGGGCGCGCAGGCGCTGCTGCTGCGCGGCTTCGCCCTGCCCTGCGTCGACGAACTGTTGCCGGCGCTGGCGAAGGTCGAGGCGGTGGCGCCGTTCCGCATCATGCTCACCCCCGGCGGCCAGGCGATGTCGGTGGCGCTGACCAACTGCGGCGAGCTGGGCTGGATCAGCGACCGCCGCGGCTATCGCTACAGCCCGCTCGATCCGCTGAGCGGCCAGCCATGGCCGGCGCTGCCGCAGGCATTCCTCCGCCTGGCGCGGGAGGCGGCGACGGCCGCTGGATTCGCCGACTTCACCCCGGACGCCTGCCTGGTCAACCGCTATCTGCCGGGCACGCGCATGAGCCTGCATCAGGACCGCGACGAGCGCAGTTTCGCGCACCCCATCGTCTCGGTGTCGCTGGGCATCCCGGCGGTGTTCCTGTTCGGCGGCCAGGCGCGGCGCGACCCGGCGCAGCGGGTGCCGCTGCTGCATGGCGATGTGGTGGTGTGGGGCGGCGCGGATCGCCTGCGCTTTCACGGCATCTTGCCGATCAAGGAAGCGGTGCACCCGCTGCTCGGTGCGCAGCGGATCAACTTCACCCTGCGCAAGGCCGGGTGAATCAAAGCCAGGAGCCTGCTCACGATCTCGCGAGCCAGAGCCAGGCAAGGCCTCGGCGGCCCCGCGAAACCGATTTCAACGCAGCATGGCCGACGCGCAGCAGATTGTGGGCAGGCTCTCAGCGCGAGGTGAGGCCCATCAGCTGGCCGATCCTGTCGAGCAGGCGCATGCTCGGCAGGCAGGCGGCGAAGGAGGATTCGGGCGTGCGCCCTTCGCGGATGGCGGCGAGGAACTCGGCGTCCTGGCGGGCGAAGCTGCTACCCTCGGGCACCGGCTGGATGATGCCCTCGTGGTCCTTCAGCTCGTCGCGGTAGGCGTGCAGGGTCGCCTCCTCGCCGATGTAGCGGTAGTGGCCTCCGAACGGGCCGCGATTGTTGAACGACAGCACCAGGCTGGCCATCACCCCGCAGCGCGAGCGCAGGCCGATGTTCATGTCCATCGGGATGCCCAGCTCGGGATGGCGCGGGCCGGCGCTGCCCCACACGTCCAGCTCGAAGTCGTCGAGCAGCCAGGCGAACAGGTCGACGCTGTGGCAGGCGTGGTGCCAGAGCAGGCAGTCGGTCCAGCTGCGCGGCTGGCCGAACATGTTGCGGTTGTCGCGGCGCAGGAAGTACGTCTCGGCCACCAGATGCTGCAGGTGGAATTCTCCGGCGACGATGCGCCGCTTCAGCTCCACGTGCGGCGCGCTGAAGCGGCGGGTGTGGGCGACCATGCACACCTTGTCGCTCGCCTCGGCTTCAGCGCCAAGGCGCTCGGCGTCGGCGAGGTTCAGGCTCATGGGGATTTCGGCCAGCAGGTGCTTGCCGGCGGCGATGGCCGCGCTGGCCTGCGCGGCATGCAGCGGACTGGGGCTGGCGAGGATCACCGCATCGATATCGTCGCGCGCCAGACAGGCGGCATAGTCGAGCGAATGCTCCGGGATCGCCCACTGCGCGGCGAAGGCGGCGGTATCGGCGGCCACCCCACCGGCGACGCAGACCACCTCGGCGCCCGGCATCTCCCGCAAGGCGGTCATGTGGATACCGGCGATGGCGCCCTCGCCGGCGAGCAGGATGCGGATCGGCTGGTCGTGCATGGGGATCTCCGCAATCAGGCGTGGCGGCGGCTCTGCAGCCAGGCGCTGCCCAGGCCGCTGAGGGCGATCACGCCCATGCCCAGCAGCGCGCCGGCGTCCGGTGCGTGGTCGAACAGCAGGAAGCCGTAGAGCACGGCGAAGAAGATCTGCAGGTAGCTGAACGGCGCCAGCAGCACCGGGGAGCTGTACTGGAAGGCCACGGTCAGCAGCATGTGCCCGGTCACCGCAATCACCCCGAGGGAGAGCATGCCCAGCAGGTGCGGCCACTCCGGCAGGCCGCTCCAGAACAGCGGCAGCAGCAGGGTCAGGCAGGTGGCGCCGACCAGCCCGGTGACCAGGTTGGTGGTGGCGGCGCTGTCGCGGGTGCCGATGCGCCGGGTGAGCAGCTGGAACAGCGCGTAGCTGCAGGCTGAGCCCACCGGCAGCAGCATGGCCGGGGTCAGCAGGCCGCCGCCGGGACGCACGATGATCAGCACGCCGGCGAAGCCGACCGCCACCAGCAGCCACTGGGCCAGGCTGGCGCGCTCGCCGAGCATGGGGATGGCCAGCAGGATCACCAGCAGCGGGGTGAGGAAATGCACCGCGGTCGCCTCGCCGATCGGCAGGTAGCGCAGGGCGAACAGGAAGAACAGGCTGATCGACAGCAGCGACATGCCACGCAGCACCTGCAGGCCCGGGCAGTTGACCCGGAGCACGCGCAGGCCGTGGCGCGGCAGCTGCCAGGCGGCGAGCAGGCAGGTCTGCGCCAGGTAACGCACCCAGAGGATCATCAGCACGCTGTTGAAGGTGGTGAGGTATTTCGACAGGCTGTCCAGCGAGGCGAAGGCGAGCACCGCCACGCAGGTCAGCAGGATGCCCTTGAGCGGGCGGGACATGGTCATCCGGAAAGGGTGTTCCTGGTCAGATAGGCAGGGAGTGCGGGGCCGGGCGGGCGTAAGGGACAGGCGCAGTGGCAATGTTAACTTATTAACCATACCGTGCACCCGACCGCCTGGTCGATCCCTGCAGGGGCGAATTCATTCGCCTCCGCCGGGGTATTTTGGCGAATGAATTCGCCCCTACAGGCCCGCCAGCGCAGCCATCACTCCAGCGATTCGACGCCCAGCTCGTTCCACACTTCCTCGGCCAGGTGGAAGGTCGCGTTAGCCGCGGGGATGCCGCAGTAGATGGCGCTCTGCAGCAGCACTTCCTTGATCTCGTCGCGGGTCACGCCGTTGTTGCGCGCGGCGCGCAGGTGCAGCTTCAGCTCGCCCTCGCGGTTCATGCCGATCAGCATGGCGATGGTGATCAGGCTGCGGGTGTGGCGCGGCAGGCCCGGGCGGGTCCAGATGTCGCCCCAGGCGTGGCGGGTGATCATTTCCTGGAACTCGCCGTTGAACTCGGTAATGTTCTTCAGGCTGCGGTCGACGTGGGCGTCGCCGAGCACCGCGCGGCGCACCTGCATGCCGGCTTCGTAACGTTGTTTCTCGTCCATTGCTGGCTCCGTGAGAGGCTCGGCCGGCTCGCCCACGGGCGGCAGGCCTGATGATTATGGTGGCGAACCGGTGCGCGCGGCGCCCCCCACGGGAGCCTGGCGATGCTCTGCGTAGGGTGCGCCATGCGCACCAGGCATGCCGCGCGTTACTTCCTGAGGAACGCCAGCACCGCCTGGGTGAAGGCGTCGCCGGCCTCGACGTTGGACAGGTGCGCGGCGTGGAACTCGACCAGTTCGGCGCCCTGGATGCGCTCCTGCATGAAGCGGCCGTGCTCGGGGGTGGTCACCGCATCATGGCTGCCGCAGACGATCAGGGTCGGCGCAGTGATCGAAGCGATCTGCTCGCGGTAGTCGGCGTCGCGCACCGCGGCGCAGTTGGCGGCGTAGCCCTGCGGCGAGGTCTGCGCCAGCATGCCGACGATCGGCTCGGCCTTGGCCGGCTGGGCGGCGGCGAATTCGGCGGTGAACCAGCGGGCAATGGAGGCGTCGCGCAGGTCACGCATGGCCTGCTGACCGCCGGCCAGCACGGTATCGATGCGGGTGTTCCACACCTCGTCAGTGCCGATCTTGGCGGCGGTGTTGCACAGCACCAGCTTGTCCAGGCGCGCGCCGGCGTTGATGCCCAGCCACTGGCCGATCAGGCCGCCCATCGACAGGCCGCAGAAGGAGAAGCGCTGGATGTCCAGCGCATCGAGCAGGGCCAGCACGTCGCGGCCGAGCTGTTCGATGTTGTACGGGCCCTCGGTCACCAGCGAGGCGCCGTGGCCGCGGGTGTCGAAGCGCAGCACGCGGAACTGCTCGGCGAACGCCGGGATCTGCGCGTCCCACATGTGCAGGTCGGTGCCCAGCGAGTTGGACAGCACCAGCACCGGCGCGCCGGCCGGGCCGTCCAGTTGATAGTTCAGGGCGCCATCGGCGAGTTGCACGGTCGGCATGGAAGACTCCTTAACGGTGGGTGGCGCGGTGTTCGGCCACGGCACGGGCGACCCAGCTCTGCGCCAGGCCGAGGTAATGGGACGGATCGAGCAGGCGATCCAGTTCGGCGGCGGACAGCTCGGCGGCGACTTCGGCGTTGCCGCCGAGCACGGCGCGCAGGTGGCGACCGTCGTTGACCGCCTGACGGCAGCACTGCTCGACCAGATGGTGGGCGCGCTCGCGGCCGATGCGCTGGGCCAGGGCGATGCTCACCGCCTCGGCCAGCACCAGGCCACGGGTCAGGTCGAGGTTGTCGCGCATGCGCGCGGCGTCCACTTCCAGACCGGGCAGCAGCAGGCGGGCCTGTTGCAGCGCGCCGGACAGCAGGCAGCACAGCTCGGGCAGGGTTTCCCACTCGGCATGCCAGAGGCCGAGGCTGCGCTCGTGCTCCTGCGGCATGGCCGCCAGCATGGTGGCCACCAGCCCCGGCGCGCGGGTGGCGGCGCCGATCAGCACGGCGGCGCCGACCGGGTTGCGCTTGTGCGGCATGGTCGAGGAACCGCCCTTGCCCGGCGCGGACGGCTCGAACGCCTCGCCGACGTCGGTCTGCATCAGCAGGGACAGGTCGCGGCCGAGCTTGCCGAGGGTGCCGGCGAGCAGGCCGAGCCAGCCGGCGAACTCGACCAGGCGGTCGCGCTGGGTGTGCCAGGGCTGCTCGGGCAGGGTCAGCTCCAGTTCGCGGGCCAGCGCCTCGGACACCGGCAGGGCCTGCTCGCCCAGCGCCGCCAGGGTGCCGGCGGCGCCGCCGAACTGCAGGACCAGCAGGCGCGGTTTCAATTCGGCCAGGCGCTGGCGCTGGCGGGTGAGCGCGCCGAGCAGGCCGGCCAGCTTCATGCCGAGGGTCACCGGGGTGGCGTGCTGCAGCCAGGTGCGCCCGGCCAGCGGGGTGGCGGCGTGGCGCTCGGCCTGGGCGGCGAGGTCGTCGGCCAGTTGCGCCAGCTCGCTTTCGAAGATGGCGAGGGCGGCGCGCAGTTGCAGCACCAGGCCGCTGTCCATGGCGTCCTGGCTGGTGGCGCCGAGGTGCACGTAGCGCTCGGCCTCGGCGTCGACGGCGGCGATCTGCCGGCCGAGGGCCTTGACCAGCGGGATCGCCGAGTTGCCGGCCGTGGCGATGGCGGTGGCCAGCGCCGGCACGTCGTAGAGCTCGGCGCGGCAGGCGCCGGCGATGGGCGCCACGGCGGCGGCCGGAATCAACCCGACCGCCGCTTCGGCACGCGCCAGCGCGGCCTCGAAGTCGAGCATGCCCTGCAACCGGCCCTGGTCGCAGAACACCGCACGCATCGGCGCGCTGGTGAAGTAGGCATCGAACAGTTGGTTGCTCAAGACGGTGTCATCCTGTGAGCGATGGGATAAGAGCAAGGTTGGCAGCGCGGCGCGGCGGGGTCCAGCGCAGCCGCAGGGTGGGAAACTGCCGAAGGCAGTTCCCACCATTGGCGCGGGGTGTGGTGGAAGATCGCTGAGCGAGTCTTCCACCCTACGGCACGCCCCTGCTCCGAGTCAGAGCGCAGGGTGGACAACGGCGCAGCCTTGTCCACTCTACGCCACGGCTCGATCCGCTATAGGGGCGAATTTATTCGCCCCTACAGACGTTTGCCACCCTACTCCGCTTTGACCGTTACACGCGCTCGATGGCCAGCGCCAGGCCCTGCCCGACGCCGATGCACATGGTGGCCAGGCCCAGCTTGCCGCCGGACTTCTCCAGCTGGTGCAGGGCGGTCAGCACCAGGCGCGCGCCGCTCATGCCCAGCGGGTGGCCGAGGGCGATGGCGCCGCCGTTGGGGTTGACCCGCGCGTCGTCGTCGGCAATGCCCAGCTCGCGCATGCAGGCCAGGCCCTGGGCGGCGAAGGCTTCGTTCAGCTCGATCACGTCGAAGTCGGCGACCGCCAGGTTCAGGCGCTCGCACAGCTTGCGCACCGCCGGCACCGGACCGATGCCCATGATGCGCGGCTCGACGCCGGCGGCGGCCATGCCGAGCACCTTGGCGCGCGGCTTGAGGCCGTACTTGGCCACCGCCTCGGCGGAGGCCAGGATCATCGCCGCGGCGCCGTCATTGATGCCCGAGGCGTTGCCGGCGGTGACAGTCTTGCCCTCGCCGTTGACCGGCTTGAGCTTGGCCAGCGCTTCGGGCGTGGTGTCCGGGCGCGGATGCTCGTCGGTATCGACGACGGTGTCGCCCTTCCTGCCCTTGATCACCACCGGGACGATTTCCTCGGCGTAGTAGCCCTCGGCCTGGGCGCGGCCGGCGCGCTGCTGGCTGCGCAGGGCGAAGGCGTCCTGGTCGGCGCGCGAGATGCCGAAGTCCTCGGCCACGTTGTCGGCGGTCTGCGGCATGGCCTCGACGCCGTACTGGGCTTTCAGCAGCGGGTTGACGAAGCGCCAGCCCATGGTGGTGTCTTCGATCTTCTGGCTGCGGCCGAAGGCGCTGTCGGCCTTGCCCATCACATAGGGCGCGCGGCTCATCGACTCGACGCCGCCAGCGATGGCCACCTCGATCTCGCCCAGGGCGATGGCGCGGAAGGCGCTGCCCACCGCGTCGAGGCCCGAGGCGCACAGGCGGTTGAGGGTCACGCCCGGCACGCTGGCCGGCAGGCCGGCGAGCAGCAGCGACATGCGCGCGACGTTGCGGTTGTCCTCGCCGGCCTGGTTGGCGCAGCCGTAGAACACGTCGTCGATGGCCGCCGGATCGAGCTGCGGGTTGCGCTCGAGCAGGGCCTTGAGCGGAATCGCACCGAGGTCGTCGGCGCGCACCGCGGCCAGTCCGCCGCCGAAGCGGCCGATGGGCGTACGGACGGCGTCGCAGATGTAGACGTCGCGGCTCATGCCTCACCTCCGACCTGGCCGCCGTGGGCGGCCGCGGTGCGGGCTTCCAGGGCGCGCAGGGCGTCGAGCTCGACGGCGGTCGGCTCCGGGGTGACGGTCACGTTGTCGGCGAAGCGGATCGCCCAGCCGGTGTTCTCGATCACCTGCTCGCGGGTCACGCCCGGGTGCAGCGCGGTGACGATGAACTCGTTGGTGCCGGCTTCCGGCTCCATGATGCACAGGTCGGTGATGATGCCGACCGGGCCCTTGCCCGGCAGGCCGAGCTGCTGGCGATGGTCGCCGCCCTCGCCGAAGCCGACCGAGGTGATGAAGTCGAGCTTGTCGACGAAGCTGCGATGACCCTGCTTGAGGATGATCAGCACCTCTTTCGCCGAGCCGGCGATTTCCGGGGCGCCGCCGGCACCGGGCAGGCGCACCTTCGGCGAGAAGTAGTCGCCAACCACGGTGGTGTTGATGTTGCCGTACTTGTCGACCTGCGCCGCGCCGAGGAAACCGACGTCGATGCGCCCGCCCTGCAGCCAGTAGCGGAAGATCTCGCCGGTGGGCACCACGGTGTCGGCGGTCTCGGCCAGCTCGCCGTCACCGATGGACAGCGGCAGCACGCTCGGCTTGGCGCCGATCGGGCCGGATTCGTAGATCAGCACCACGTCCGGGGACGAGGTCAGGCGCGCCAGGTTGGCGGCCTTGGACGGCAGGCCGATGCCGACGAAGCATACGGCGCCGTTCTTCAGGCGGCGGGCGGCGGCCACGGTCATCATTTCGTTGGTGGTGTAGCTCATCACTGGGCCTCCTGCTGCGCGGCCAGCTTGGCCTTGAATTCGGTGAAGTCGGCGGTGCCGCGGATGTAGGTGTCGATCCAGGCGGTGAAGGTGTCGCGGTTGCGCGCGATCGGATCCCAAGCCTGGTAGAAGCGGTTGTCGCGCTCGTAGTAGCCGTGGGCGTAGGACGGATGGGCGCCACCCGGCACCACGCAGACCGCGGACAGCGCCCAGGTCGGCAGCACGCAGGCGTTCATCGGCGCGTTGAGGTCGTCGACGATCTCCTCGACGGTGACGATGGCGCGCTTGGCGGCCAGCACGGCTTCCTTCTGCACGCCGAGGATGCCCTGCACCAGCACGTTGCCCTTGCGGTCGGCCTTCTGCGCGTGGATCACGGTGACGTCCGGGCGCACGCTCGGCACGGCGGCCAGCTGCTCGCCGGTGAACGGGCAGTTGATGAACTTGATCAGCGGGTTGACCTTGGGCAGGTCGGAGCCGGCGTAGGCGCGCAGCACGGCGAACGGCAGGCCGGAGGCGCCGGCGACGTAGGCGTTGGCCAGGTCGGCGTGGCTGTGCTCCTCGATCTCCAGGGCGTGCGGCCACTGCTTCTCCACCGCATCGCGCAGGCGGTGCAGCGAACCGACGCCGGGGTTGCCGCCCCAGGAGAAGATCAGCTTCTTCGCGCAGCCGGAGCCGATCAGCTGGTCGTAGATCAGGTCGGGGGTCATGCGCACCAGGGTCAGCTCTTTCTTGCCCTGGCGGATGATCTCGTGACCGGCGGCGGTCGGAATCAGGTGGGTGAAGCCTTCGAGGGCGACGGTGTCGCCATCGTTGACGAAGCGCTGGACGGCTTCGCGCAGGGTGAGGATTTCGGCCATTGTTTCTGCTCTAGCTCGTTGACGGTGCCCGACGCTGTGGCGCCGGCCAGTGCGTCAACATTAGGACGCGGGCCGAAGCGAAACAATCCGATAATCGAATCTTAGTTCGATAATCGAACATTAACGCATGCACGAATCCGCCGCTCGGAGCCGGAAAAAAATACCGCCCGTACCGAAAGGTGACGGGCGGCCAAAGGGGAGGAAGGTTGCCCACCCCCACCAGCGCAGAAGTGAGGGCGGACTCTCTCTGTAGAGGCGAATTCATTCGCCAGCGCGGCCCGGTCAGGCGAATGAATTCGCCCCTACCGGGTTACGCCGGCGACACGGGAAGACTCAGAACAGGGTGACGGTGTAGCTGAGGATCAGGCGGTTCTCGTCGATGTCGGTGCGGTAGTTGGAACGCGCGGTGACGTTGCGCACGCGGATGCCGAAGTTCTTCAGCGGGCCGCTCTGCACCACGTAGGCGAGGTCCAGGTCGCGCTCGAACTCCTCGCCTTCGAAGCCGCGGCCGGTGTCGACGTTGTCGCCCTCGATGTAGCGCACGGTGGCGGTCAGGCCGGGCACGCCGAGGGCGGCGAAGTCGTAGTCGTAGCGCAGCTGCCAGGAGCGCTCGTCGGCATAGGCGAACTCGTAGGTCGGCACCTCGTTGCCCAGCGGCGAGACGTTGGCGAACACGCGCGGGAAGGCGTCGTCGCCGTAGATGCCCTGGTAGCCGACGAGGAAGGTGTGGCCGCCGCGCTTGGCCGAGAACTGCGAGTAGAACGCCTGGTTGTCGATGTCGCCGATCAGCGCCTCGCCGTCCTCGGCGGAGTCGAAGTAGCCCAGGTTGGCGCCCAGGGTCCACAGGCCCAGCGGCTCGCTGTGCTTGAGGCTGAAGAAGCGCTGGTTGTAGATGTCCTCGAGCTGCGCGTACCAGACCCCGACACTGGTGCGGTTCTGGTTGAACGCGTAGTCGGCACCGGCGTAGTTGAAGCGGTCCGTGCTCGCCGCCAGCTTCGGCACGTGGCCGAGCATGGCCGACATCTCGCCGTCGCCCGCCTCGTTGCGCAGGTGGCTGGAGCGCAGCTGGCCGCCCTGCAGGGTCAGGCCGGCGATCTCGGCCGAGGTGAGCGAGGCGCCCTGGTAGGTCGGCGGCAGCAGGCGAATGTCGGAGAAGGTCAGCACCGGCAGGTTGGGTTGCAGCTCGCCGACCTTCAGCTCGGTCTTCGACACGCGCACCTTGGCGGCGACGCCCAGGCGGCTGTACTCGTCGGCGGCCTCGCCATCCTGCTGCACCGGCAGCAGGCCGGTGCCGGTACGATCCGGGCTGGAGTCGAGCTTGATGCCGAGCAGGCCGATGGCGTCGACGCCGAAGCCCACGGTGCCCTGGGTGTAGCCGGACTTGTAGTTGAGGATGAAGCCCTGCGCCCATTCCTCGGCCTTGGATTTGCGCTGCGCCGCCGGCGGGCCGACGATGTCGGAGAAGTCGCGGCTGAAGTAGTAGTTGCGCGCGCTCAGGGTGGCGGTGGAGTCCTCGAAGAAGCCCCCTTCGGCTGCCAGGGTGGTCAGCGGAATGGCCATGGTGATCGCGGTGGCGAGGGCCAGACGCTGGAAGTGCGGATACTGATTCATGCGGTTTCTCTTGTTGTTATCGTTGCTGAGAGCACCCTCGCCGCCTCGCTTCTCCGGCGGGCACGCAGGCAGGGTGAGACTTACCGCCGCCCTGCCCGGCCCACGGCTGGCAAGGCGGCAATAACGGTTGGTCAGCGCGCCACCGGCTGGGCCGCAGGCGCAGCGACCGGTGGCCGGCGGGCGCTTATCACCCAGTGGGTGACCAGGCCGAACAGCAGCCCCCAGAAAGCCGCCGACAGACCGAGGAAGGACACCCCCGAGGCGGTGACCAGGAAGGTGAACAGCCCGGCGTCGCGCTCGGCCGGTTGCGCCGTGCTGCGCGCCAGCGCCTCGCTGATCGCGCCGAACAGGGCGAGGCCGGCCAGCGCGGCGACCAGCTCGGCCGGGAAGGCGGCGAACAGCGACACCAGGGTGGCGCCGCCGACGCCCAGCACCAGGTACAGCACGCTGCCGGCCAGCGCGGCGACATAGCGGCGACCCGGCTCCTCATGGGCCTCGCGGCCGGTGCACAGGCTGGCGGTGACCGCGGCGAGGTTGAGGCCGTGACAGCCGAACGGCGCGAGCAGCGCGCTGCCCACCGCGCTGGCACTGACGATGGGGCTGGCCGGGGTCTGGTAGCCGGCGGTGCGCAGCACCGCCATGCCCGGCATGAACTGGCCGGTGAGCGCCACCAGCACCAGCGGCAGGGCCAGGTTGAGGGTGGCGGCGAGACTGAATTCGGGGACGATCCACTGCGGGGTGGCGAGGCCGAGCACCAGGGCGTCGGCGCGGAAGTCGCCGCCGGCGATGGTCAGCGCGGTGCCGACCAGCAGCACCATCATCACCGCGTAGCGCGGCAGCAGGCGGCGGAAGATCACGTAGGTGGCGAACATCGCCAGCACCAGCAGCGGCTTGGCCGGCAGCGAACGGAACAGCGCGGCGCCGAAGGAGAACAGGATGCCGGCCTGCATGCCGGCGGCGATGGAGCCCGGCAGGCGGGCGATGATGCGGTCGAAGGCGCCGCTCAGGCCGATCAGCAGGAGGATCAGGCTGGCCACCAGATAGGCGCCGATTGCCTGGTTGAGGCCGATCTCGGGGAGCTGGGAGACCAGCAGCGCGGAGCCGGGGATCGACCAGGCGATCACCACCGGCACCCGGTAGCGCAGGCTGAGCAGGATGCCGAGCACGCCGCTGCCGATGGCGATGGCCCACACCCAGGAGGACAGCGCCTCATGGGACAGATCAGCGCTTTCCGCAGCCTGGAAGATGATCACCAGCGGGCCGGCGAAGGAAATGATGGTGGCGATGCAGCCGGCGACGATGGCCGACAGCGAGAGGTCCCTGAACAGGTCTTTCATGGTGCCTCGCAAGGTATCGATGGCGCCCGTCGAGGGACGCTCTTGTTGTGGGTGACCGCGGGGCGCCGACCGCCCGCGCGGTTACAGCTCGCCGCCTCGCCGCCGAGGCGCGCACGGGGGCGTTCGTGCGCGATCCGGCGGTGACGCAGCGGCGGGCCTGCCCTCCCGGCAAGCCCGCCCAGCCCGCTTAGGCGCCTTGCACCTGCAGGGCGCGCGGACGCAGGCTGCGCAGCTCGGCCTCGGGGCTGACGGCGTTCTGCAGCTGGAAGTCGAAGTCCAGCTCGGCGAAGCGGCTGCCTTCCACGCCGCGGGCGCGGGCGGCGGCGGCGTCTTCGACGAAGCGGATGTCGCCGACCAGGCCATCACGGGTGGCGTAGGCGAAGTCGTCCCACAGGTACTGATCGCCGGCCAGGTTGATCTGGGTGGTCAGCAGGCGGTAGCCCGGTGCGGAGATGAAGAAGTGGATGTGCGCCGGGCGCTGGCCGTGGCGGCCGAGCAGGTCCAGGCATTCCTGGGTCGGGCCCTGCGGGTCGCAGCCGTAGCCGGACGGCACGATGCTGCGCGCGCGGTAGCGGCCTTCGGCGTCGGTGACGATGCGGCGGCGCAGGTTGTACTCGGACTGGCTCTTGTCGAAGTACGAGTAGTTGCCCTTGGTGTTGGCGTGCCACAGGTCGACGGTGGCGCCGGCCACCGGCTTGCCCTCGGCGTCCAGCACGCGGCCCTGCAGGAACATCACGGTGGCGACGTCCAGCTCGGTGCCGTCGTCCATGCGGGTCTCGCCCTGGCTGATCGGCGCGCCGGCCACGTACAGCGGGCCTTCGATGGTGCGCGGGGTGCCGCCGGTCAGGCCGGCCTGCTCGTCCTTGGCGTCCTGCAGCAGGTCGAGGAAGTGCTCGAGGCCGAGGCCGGCGACCAGCAGGCCGAACTCGTGGCGGCCGCCCAGGCGGTTGAGGTAGTCCACCGCCAGCCAGAACTCGTCCTGGCTCACTTCGAGGTCTTCGACGATCTTCGCGATGTCGTTGACGATGCGCAGCATCAGCTGCTTCAGGCGCGGGCTGCCCTGGTCGTTGTTGAAGCCGCTGACTTCCTCGAAGAACTTCTGGACTTCGGCAGTTTGGGAGACTTTCACGGTCATGGTGATCAACCTCGGATTTCGGATTGTTGTTATCGAATGAAGCGGCTGGCGATCAGCGATCGTCGGCGTGGATGGACGAGGGATGGCGGCACAGGCCGTTGACCTCGATATCCATGTAGGGGAACAGCGGCAGCTGCATCAGGGTGTCGTGCAGCTCCTCGACGCTGGCCACGTCGAACACGCTGTAGTTGGCGTAATGCCCGGCGATCCGCCACAGGTGGCGCCACTTGCCCTCGCGCTGCAGGCGCTGGGCCAGTTCCTTCTCGTCAGCCTTGAGACGGGCGGCCTGGGCCGGGTCCATGTCGGCCGGCAGCTTCACAGTCATCTTCACGTGGAACAGCATCGGAACTTCCTCCTCGGTATCACTGGCGGGCGAAGCGCTTGACGCGCTCTTCGTCCAGGGTCAGGCCCAGGCCCGGGGTGCGCGGCACTTCCAGGTGGAAGTCGCGGTACACCGGCGCCTCGGTGACGATTTCTTCGGTGAGCAGCAGCGGGCCGAACAGCTCGGTGGCCCAGGTCAGCTTGTTCAGGGTGACGAAGGCGTGCGCCGAGGCCAGGGTGCCGACCGAGCCTTCCAGCATGGTGCCGCCGTACAGGGCGATGCCGGCCGCCTCGGCGATCTGCGCGGTGCGCAGCACGGCACGCGGACCGCCGTTCTTGGCGATCTTCAGGGCGAACACGCTGGCGGCGCCGTCGGCGGCCAGGCTGAAGGCGTCCTCGACGCTCTCGATCGACTCGTCGGCCATGATCGGCGCCGGGCTGCGCTGGTTGAGGCGCACCTGGCCGCCGCGGTTGATGCGCGCGATCGGCTGCTCGATCAGGTCGATGCCGTTGTCGCCGAGCACCCGGCAGCCGCGGATCGCCTGCGACTCGTCCCAGCCCTGGTTGACGTCGACGCGCACGCTGGCACGGTCGCCGAGGGCCTGCTTGATCGCCACCACGTGCCTGAGGTCCTGCTCCAGCGGGTTGGCGCCGATCTTCAGCTTGAAGATGCGGTGGCGGCGCAGGTCGAGCATCCGCTCGGCCTCGGCGATGTCCTTGGCGGTGTCGCCGCTGGCCAGGGTCCAGGCCACTTCCAGGCTGTCGCGTACGCGGCCGCCGAGCAGCTCGCTGACCGGCAGGCCGAGGCGCTTGCCCTGGGCGTCGAGCAGCGCGCTCTCGATGCCGGACTTGGCGAAGGTGTTGCCCTTGGCGATCTTGTCCAGGCGCAGCATGGCGGCGTTGATGTTGGCCGCGTCCTGACCGACCAGCACCGGGGCGAGATGGCTGTCGATGTTCTGCTTGATGCTCTCCGGGCTTTCGTTGCCGTAGGAGAGCCCGCCGATGGTGGTCGCCTCGCCGATGCCCTGGATGCCGTCGCTGCAGTGCAGGCGGATGATCACCAGGGTCTGGTGCTGCATGGTGTGCATGGCCAGTTTGTGCGGGCGGATGGTCGGCAGGTCGACGATGACCGTCTCGATGCGTTCGATCAGGGCGTGGCTCATATCAGTTTCCGAAAGTTGCTGGGCGATGGGCTCAGGCCTTGGCCGGCGCCATGGCGACAGCCGGGGCGCTGGCGCGCTGGCTGCTGACGGCGAACACGGTCATGGCGAGGGCGGCAATCGCACCGGGGATGGCGAAGGCCATGAAGTTGAGTTGCAGCGGCAGCTCGATGCCGAGCAGCGCGCCACCGAGCAGCGGGCCGACGATGGCGCCGTTGCGGCCGACGCCGGAGGCCCAGCCCAGACCGGTGGAGCGGATCGCCAGGCCGTAGAACTGCGCGGCGCAGGCGTACAGCAGGATCTGCGTGCCGATGGTGGTGGCGCCGGCGATGGCGATCAGGGTGTAGAGCACCGGCGTCGGGGTCTTGAAGCCGAGCAGGCTGATCGACACGGCGGCGATGACGAAGAACGCCACCAGCACGCGCGGCAGGTTCATGCGATCGCCCAGCCAGCCGCCGAAGATGGCGCCGACCACCGAGCCGCAGTTGAGCGCGACGAGGAAGGTCAGGCTGGAACCCAGGCTGTAGCCGGCGTTGGCCATCAGCTTCGGCAGCCAGGAGCTCAGCGCGTAGACCATCAGCAGGCAGCAGAAGAACGCCACCCAGATCGCCAGGGTGCGCACCGCGCGGCCCTCGCGGAACAGTTCCAGGACGGCGACGCCCTTGCCCTTCACGTCGGCCATTTCCAGCTCGTCGTCGGCCTGCAGCGCACGGCCCGGTTCGACACGGTTGAGCAGCGCACGAGCCTCGTCAGCACGACCCTGGCGAACCAGGAAGCCGATCGACTCGGGCAGGTAGAGCATGATCACCGGCAGCAGCAGCAGCGGCACGGCGGCGGCGTAGAACATCGCCTTCCAGCCGAAGGCCGGCAGCATGTAGATGCCGATGCCGGCGGACAGCATGCCGCCCACGGCGTAGCCGCTGAACATGATGGCGACCAGGGTGCTGCGCAGGCGCTTGGGCGCGTACTCGTTCATCAGCGCCACGGCGTTGGGCATCAGGCCGCCGCAGCCGAGGCCGGCGATGAAGCGCAGGATGCCGAACTCAGTCGGCCCGCTGGCGAAGCCGTTGAGCACGGTGGAACCGCTGAACAGCACGAAGCAGATGGCGATGCCCTTCTTGCGGCCGATCTTGTCGGCCAGGCTGCCGAAAATCAGGGCGCCGAACATCATGCCGAACAGCGCGTAGCTGCCCAGGGCACCGGCCTGCAGCGGGGTCAGGCCCCACTCCTTCATCAGCACCGGCAGGACCACGCCGTAGATGAACAGGTCGTAGCCGTCGAAGATCAGCAACAGCGCGCACAGGCTCATGACCATCCAGTGGAAGTTCGTGAAGCGCGCGTTGTCGATGATCTGGTGAACGTCGATTTTTCGCATGGCGTTTCTCTCTTGTTGTTGTTGTGAAGACTCGTATGCATTGCTAGTGGCCCGTAGGAGCCAGCTTGCTGGCGATGCCGTTGCTGATCGCCAGCAAGCTGGCTCCTACGCACGCGGTGTCAGCCCAGGTCGCCGCCGCCCACCGGCAGGGTCACGCCGGTGATGTAGGAGGCCTCGTCCGAGGCGAGGAACAGGATGGCGCCGACCTGCTCGTCGATGGTCCCGTAGCGCTTCATCAGGCTGCTCTGGATGGTCTGGTCGACGATCTGCTGGTACCAGACCTTTTCCTGCGCGCTCTGCTCGGCGGCGTTGCGCGGGATGCGCCGCGGCGGGGCTTCGGTGCCGCCCGGCGCGGTGGCGTTGACGCGGATGCCGCGCTCGGCGGTCTCCAGCGCCAGGCAGGCGGTCAGCGCGTTGACGCCGCCCTTGGCCGCGCCGTAGGGCACGCGGTTGACGCCGCGGGTGGCGATGGAGGAAACGTTGACGATGGCGCCGGCGCCCTGCTCGAGCATGTACGGCAGCGCGGCGTGGCAGCACCACAGGGTGGGGAACAGCGAGCGGCGCACCTCGGCCTCGATCTCGTTCTCCTGGTAGTGCTCGAACGGCTTGGCCCAGATGGTGCCGCCGACGTTGTTGACCAGGATGTCGAGGCGGCCGAAGCGTTCCACTGCGGCGGCCATGACACTCGCGCAGTCGGCGTGCTGTTCGAGGTCGGCGGTCAGGGTCAGCACTTCGGCGACGCCGGCCAGCTCGCCCTGCAGCTCGTGGACCAGTTCGGAGCGGTCGACCAGCACCAGGCGACCGCCTTCGGCGGCCATGCGCAGGGCGACGCCGCGGCCGATGCCTTGGGCCGCGCCGGTGATCACGGCGACCTTGTCTTGGAAACGCTTGTACATGGCGAAGAATCCGTTAAAAAGGGGCCCGCAGGGCGGGCCCAAGGCCTCTCATGCTTGCATCAGGAACCAGGCGTCAGGCGCTGGCGGCGAACTTCTCGTAGTAGAAATTCGCCGGCTGGATGCCGCGCTGGCGCAGGTCCTGGCTGACCGCCTCGACCATCGGCGGCGGACCGCACAGGTAGATGTCGACGTCGCCGTCGTTGAGCTGGCCGGGGGCGATGTGCTGGGTGACGTAGCCCTTGTTCGGGTAGCTGCTCTCGGGGTTGGCCACACAGGCGGCGAAGGTGAAGTTGGGGATGCGCGCGGCGAAGGCTTCGAGCTTGTCCATCTCGACCAGGTCGAAGTCGTTGGTCACGCCGTAGATCAGGTGCACCGGGTGGGAGCTGCCCTCGGCGGCGATCTTCTCGAGCATGGCGAGGAACGGCGCGAGACCGGTACCACCGGCGAGCAGCAGCAGCGGGCGCTTGATGTCGCGCAGGTAGAAGCTGCCCAGCGGGCCGGTCAGGGTCATGGCATCGCCGGCCTTGGCCTGGTTGCCGAGGAAGCCGCTCATCAGGCCGCCCGGCACGTTGCGGATCAGGAAGCTGACCACGCCGCCGCTCTGCAGCGAGCTGAACGAGTAGGCACGGGTTTCGCTGGTGCCCGGCACCTGCAGGTTGACGTACTGGCCCGGCAGGAAGGCCAGGCTCTCCAGTTCGGCGCCGGCGATGGTCAGGCCGATGGTGCTGGCCGACAGCGCGCGGACTTCGCGGATCTCGGCATTGAAGCTGGCCTGCTGGGTCTTGCACACGGCGGAGGATGCCGGCACGCGCACCACGCAGTCGCTCTCGGCGCGCATCTGGCAGGTCAGCACATAGCCCTGCTGCAGCTCGTCGTCGCTCAGCGCGTCTTCGATGAAGTTGTCACCCATGTCATAGCTGCCGGCCTCGGCGAAGCACTTGCAGGCGCCGCAGGCGCCATCACGGCAGTCCAGCGGAATGTTGACGCCCTGGCGGTAGGCGGCATCGGCCACGGTCTCGCCGACCTTGGCGTCGATGAAGCGGGTAACCCCGTCTTCGAAATTCAGTGCGATCTTGTGCGACATGCTGCACCTCGCTTGGAGCAATATTCAGCGCATGGCCTGGGCCACACGCGCACGCAGGAAGGAAGTGGCGCCGGTGGCGCCCTTCCGGCCCAGCCTGGGGCGCCAGTGGCGCCCCGGCCGAGTCGATTAGATGTGGTACACGTCGATGACCTGGCGGACGTAGTCGTTCTTCAGCACGACCTTCTTCTCCTTGATCACCGGGTTGGAACCGCGGGTGTCGAGGGTGTAGAAGCTGGTGCCGTAGAAGTGGTCGACGGTCTTGTAGCGGAAGCTCAGGGTGTGCCAGTTGAAGCGCACCTTCACGAAGCCCACGCCCTGCTCGACGATTTCCAGGTTGCTGATGTTGTGCGAGGTGCGGGTGTCCGGGATGGTGGCACTCGAACGCTCGGTCTTGATGCGGAACACGCGGTCTTCCAGACCACCGCGGTTGCCGTACCAGATCAGCGAGATTTCGCGCTGCGGGTCCTGGGTCAGCTGGTCCTGGTCATCCCAGGCCGGCATCCAGAAGCTGGCGTCCGGGGCGTACAGCTCCAGCCACTCGTCCCACTGCTTGTCGTCCAGGAGGCGCGCTTCGCGGTAGAGGAAGTCGCGCACTTGCTCGTAGGTCATGCTCATTTACGCGCCCTCCACGTGGATCAGCTGGTCCTTTTCCTTCTTGAGTGCCTTGATCATTTCCTGCTGCCAGTAGTGGTGCTGCAGCACGAACAGGCCTTCGTCCTCGGTGCGCACGCCGCTCAGTTGCGGCTGCAGGTCGATTTCCTTGGCGGCGTCATCGGCGCCGTCGACCCAGTGCTTGGCACCGCGGGACATGTCGTTCCACGGCATGGCGCGGCCCTGGAAGCCTTCCTGGCAGGCGCGGAACTCTTCCAGATCGTCCGGGGTGGCCATGCCGGAGACGTTGAAGAAGTCTTCGTACTGGCGGATGCGGCGGGCACGCGCTTCGGCGTTCTCGCCCTTGGGCGCGATGCAGTAGATGGTCACTTCGGTCTTGTCGACCGACAGCGGACGGGCGATGCGCAGCTGCGAGCCGAACTGGTCCATCAGGTACAGGTTCGGGTACAGGCACAGGTTGCGCGAATGGCCGATCATCCAGTCGGCGCGGGCCTCGCCGAACTCGCTGACCAGGCGCTCGCGCTGGGCGAACAGCGGACGGTCTTCCGGGTTGTCCCAGCGGGTCCACAGCAGCAGGTGGCCGTTCTCGAAGGAGTAGAAACCACCGCCCTTCTTGCCCCAGCCGCCGGCGCTCATGGCGCGGATGTCGTCGCCAGCTTCCTTGAGCTTGCGCTGCTGCTGGGTGGCGGCGTAGTTCCAGTGCACGGCGGTGACGTGGTAGCCGTCGGCGCCGTTCTCGGCCTGCAGCTTCCAGTTGCCGTCGAACACGTAGGTGGAGGAACCGCGCAGTACTTCCAGGCCGTCCGGCGACTGGTCGCAGACCATGTCGATGATCTTCTTCGACTCGCCGAGGAACTCTTCCAGCGGGGCGACGTCGGCATTCAGGCTGCCGAACAGGAAGCCGCGGTAGGACTCGAAGCGGGCGACCTTCTTCAGGTCGTGGGAGCCGTCGCAGTTGAAGCTGTCCGGATAGCCGGCTTCGGCCGGGTCCTTGACCTTGAGCAGCTTGCCCGAGTTGTTGAAGGTCCAGCCGTGGAACGGGCAGGTGTAGGTGGCCTTGTTGCCGCTCTTGAAGCGGCACAGGGTAGCGCCGCGGTGGCTGCAGGCGTTGATGAACGCATTCAACTCACCATCCTTGTTGCGCGCGATGAAGATCGGCTGGCGCCCCATGTAGGTGGTGTAGTAGTCGTTCTTGTTGGGGATCTGGCTCTCGTGGGCCAGGTAGATCCAGTTGCCCTCGAAGATGTGCTTCATCTCCAGGTCGAACAGGCGCGGATCGGTGAACATCTCCCGCTTGCAGCGGTAGACGCCCTTTTCCTTATCTTCTTCCAGCAGGCTTTCGAGGTATTCGAATTCCAGGGTCATCGCCTTGGCCTCCGTTGTTATTGTTCGTTGCAGTGAGATGAAGGCTAAGGCTCGGACGGCGTCGGCAATATCCACTTTGCGCGCGAGCTTTATCCGTTTTTTGCAATGTGACAAAAACGCGCAGGCAGCCGAACGCGCCCCGCGCCGCCAGGCGGCGCGAGGTGGGTCAGCGGGGACGGGAAAGCAGGTGGGGACGCCGGGCGCGAGCCGCCCGGCCGGGAATCAGACGCGGCGACGCAGGGTGTCGGAGGGCAGCTCGCCGAAGGCGTTCTTGTAGGTTTCCGAGAAGCGGCCAAGGTGCAGGAAGCCGTAGTCGAGGGCGATCTCGGTGACGTTGCGTACCGTGGTGCGCGGATCGCTCAGGCGCTGGCGGATGGATTCCAGCTTGCGCTGGCGGATGTAGTTCTTCGGCGTGGTACCGGTGCTCTTCTCGAACAGCGCGTACAGCGAGCGCGGACTCATGCGCGCCAGTTGGGCCAGTTGCTCGAGGCTGATGTCCTGCTTGAGGTTGTCCTCGATGAACTGGGCGATGCGCTCGAACGACGGGTTGCCGGAGAGCGGGTCGAAGCTGATGTTGTTCTTCAGCAGGGCAAGCAGCTTGCTGGCGATGATCCGTGCGTACTGCTCCTGGATCTGCGGGATGGCGTGCTCACTTTCCGCCTCGTCGCAGACCAGACCGAGCAGGCCGGTGAAACCCTCGAGTTCGCTGAGCGCATGGCGCGGGGTGAAGCGGATGCCTTCGCCGGGCCGGCGCCACTGGTTGTCGCTGCAGGCCTTGTCGAGAAACGCCGCCGGCAGCTTGACGATGAACTTCTCGCAGTCGTCCGAGTAGGTCAGGTCGACCGGATCGTCCGGGTTGATCAGCAGCAGCTCGCCGGGGGTGAAGTGGTGCTCCTCGCCACGGCCACGCCACAGGCAATGGCCCCTGAGCAGGATCTGCAGGTGGTAGATGGTTTCCAGCGCCGGCGAGGTGACCCGCACGCTGCCGCCGTAGCTGATGCGGCACAGGTCGAGGCTGGCGAGGGTGCGATGGCTGAGGCTGGCCGCCGGCGTGCCGGTGTTCGGCAGGCGGATGCAGTGGGAGCCGACGTGCTGGTTGACGTACTCCGATACCGCATAGGGATCGGCATTCGCGAAGATGCGGCTCTTCTCGTTCAGCAGACGACAGTCCATGACTCTGGGTGCTCTTGTAGTTGTTTTTGGCAACTGGCGGTGGAGCGCACACAAGGCATCCACCGTCGTTTCCCCTCTATTGATGCACAACCGCCGGCCGGGCAGAAGGGGGTTGCGGATCAACGGTCATGCCCGATTCGCGCGCCGTCTTCTTGTCGAAGATCTGGATTGCGCGGCAAATCCGAGCGAACCGATAAGATATTCACCTTTTCCAGAATAGGGGATTCGACCAAGGCCGGACACGCTGGCGCGCGATAACCGCCCACATTTTCTGCGCCCCACTTGTCATGCAGGCCCGCGAAAAGTGCCGGCCGCCGCTCTGCGGCGCGCCTTGCAGGCCACTCATCGGGTAGCACAACGCCATCAGGTTCAGTGGAACAACTGCAGGCTCAGCTCGCGGCTGGCGGCGAGCAATGCGGGCAGGTAGCGGGTCTCCAGCTCCTGGCGACTGACCCGCCCGGCGTGGGTGCTGACGTTCATCGCCGCCAGCACGTGGCCGGCGGCGTCGCGCACCGGCACCGCCACCGAACGCAGGCCCTGCTCCAGCTCCTGGTCGACGATGCACCAGCCCTGCGCGCGCACCTGCTGCAGGCATTCCCACAGCGCCTCGGGGGTGTGCAGGGTGCGGCTGGTCTTGGGCAGCAGCTCGGCGTGCGCCAGGTAGTCCTGCAGGCTGGCGTCGTCGAGGGCGGCGAGCATGATGCGGCCCATCGAGGTGCAGTAGGCCGGCAGGCGGCTGCCGACGCTGAGGTCCACCGAGATGAGCCGCTGCGGGATGGCCGAACGGGCGATGTACAGCACCTCCTCGCCTTCCAGGGTGGCCAGGTTGCAGGCCTCGTGCAGCTGCTCGCTGATGCGGTCGAGGAACGGCTGCGCCGATACCGCCAGCGGCGTGGACGACAGGTAGGCGTGGCCGAGGGTCAGCACCTTGGGCAGCAGCGAATAGGTGCGCCCGTCGGTGGTGGCGTAACCGAGCTTCATCAGGGTGTGCAGGCAGCGGCGCACGGCGGCGCGCGGGATGCCGGTGCGGTGGCTGATCTGGGCGATGGTCAGGTGGCGCTTGCGCTCCTGGAAGGCGTTGATCACCGCCAGGCCGCGGGCCAGCGAGGTCATGAAGTTGGGGTCGCCGCTCAGCTCCTCGATGCGCTGGGCCGGCGAGATGTAGGGCGGTGGAGCGAGGGGCGAAGGCGTCGGTCGGGCGTCGGTCATGGGAGCTTCCCTGGCGGTGATGGGCCATCCCCGGGCGGAGCGGCGATCCGATTATCGAACCGAAGTCCGATTATCGCAATCCTCCGCGCGCAGCTGCGCTAGCCGGCTGCGGGTGCGGGCGAAGTCGGCCGGCGCGTGCGCCACGCACAGCTCGTCGAGAGCCACCGCGCTGCCGAGCAGCAGCTGCACGCCGCTGTCGTAGGCGATGTCGACGAAGTTGAGGAAGCGCTGCTGCACGTCCAGCGAGCGCTGGTCCAGCGGCGGGATGCCGCTGATCGCCAGGCAGGCGAAGTGCCGGCACAGCCACAGGTAGTCGGCGGTGGCGCTGGGCACCTCGAACAGCTCGGCGAACTCCAGCCACAGGCAGTCCTGGCTGCGCGCCAGCGGCCTCAGGCGCAGGCGGTTGACCGCCAGTGTCTCCCCTGCCCCGTCCTTCGCCAGGCCCAGCGCCGCGGCCAGATGCGCCTCGGCGCCGGCGGCCGGCCAGCAGTAGCGGCCCCAGTCGCGCGCACTGAGCGGCCGGTAGTCGCGGCCGCCGTCCAGCTCGATAACCGTGAGGCGTTGCTGGAGGAGCCGGATGAACGGCTTGAAGCGCTCGTGATACAGCGGATTCGGGCAGAGCGCGGCGGGCGCGTAGTTGGAAGTGAGCACCACGCCGACCTGCTCGTGGAGCAGGTGCTGGAGCAGGCGGCCGAGCAGGATGGCGTCGCCGATGTCGTGGACGTGGAATTCGTCGAAACACAGCAGGCGCACCTCGCCGGCCAGCTCGCGGGCGACCAGCGCCAGCGGGTCGGGCTGGCCGGTGAAGCGCAAGAGGCGCTGCTGCACGTCCTGCAGGAAGGCGTGGAAGTGAACGCGGCGCTTGGCCGCCAGCGGCGCGGCGGCGAAGAAGCAGTCGAGCAGCAGGCTCTTGCCGCGCCCTACCCCACCCCACAGGTAGACCTCGCCGCTGTGCCGGCGCAGCCAGCCGCGGCGGCCGTCGAGCTGGCGTTGCAGCCAGTCGGCCAGGAGGGCGAAGGCAGTCTGCTGGGCGGGGTCGGCGCTCAGGCCACGTTCGGCGAGCTGCTCGGCGAAGCGCTGGCGCAGGGTGGCGGCGAGGTTGGCGGGAATGGGCTGGACGGCGGACATCGGCACGGAGTTCTCGACATGACGAACCCGCGCTGTGGGGCAGCGCGGGTATGGCACTCGCATGAAACCAATTTTCCGGTCCGTAGGGGCGAATTCATTCGCCTTGGCGGGGCACTTTTGGCGAATGAATTCGCCCCTACAGCGGATTGATCAGGCCCGGAAGCCATTCATGCGAATGCCCTGGCAACGCGGGTTTGGGTGGGCAACGACAGGGCGAAACCTTCGATCAGAAGTCGAAGAACACCGTCTCGCCTTCACCCTGGATGCGGATGTCGAAGCGGTAGGCGGTCTGGCCGTCCACCTCGCAGCGCTTGGCGATCAGGGTCTGCCGGCGCTCCACCGCCTCGATCAGGTTGAGCACCGGATCGGCGGCGTTGGCTGCCACTTCGTCGTCGAAGTAGATGCGCGTCTGCAGGTGGATGTTGATCCCGCGGGCGAACAGCGACACGTTGATGTGCGGCGCCTGCTTGCCCACCGCGCCCGGCTTGACGGTCTTCACCGTCCACTCGCCGGCATCGAAGGTGGTGGCGGTACGGCCGAAACCGTTGAACGGCTTCTCCAGATCGTAGGCGCAGTCGTAGACGCCTTCGTGGTTGGCCTGCCAGAGCTCGAGGAAGGAGTCGCGCACCAGGTGGCCGTTGCCGTCGAACACGCGGCCGATCAGCAGGATGTGCTCGCCGGCGGCGCCCGGCTTGGCCATCTCGTTCCAGACTTCCTGGTCACGGGTCGGGTTGCCGGCGGCGGCCAGGGCCAGGCCGATGTGCACGTAGGGGCCGGCGGTCTGCGAAGGGGTTTCCGGCAGCAGGTCGAAATTCATGGTCGGCTCCTCTCTCACTGGTTCTCGAAGTGGGTCTTGCGCTGGCCGCGCAGGACGATGTCGAAGCGGTAGGCCAGGCTGTCCATGGGCGTGCCCATGCTCATGTCCAGGCGACCGATCAGGGTCTGCACGGCGTCCGGGTTGGCGATGGTGCGGACGATCGGGCACTTCGGAATCAGCGGATCGCCCTCGAAGTACATCTGGGTGATCAGCTTGGTGGAGATCGACGGGCCAGCGATGGACACGTGGATGTGCGACGGACGCCACTCGTTGGGGCCGTTGCGCCACGGGTAGGGACCCGGCTTGATGGTGCGGAAGAAGTAGTTGCCGTTGGCGTCGGTCAGGGTACGGCCGACCCCGCCGAAGTTGGGGTCGAGCGGCGCCAGGTAGCGGTCGTTCTTGTGGCGGTAGCGGCCGCCGGCGTTGGCCTGCCACATCTCCACCAGGGTGTGCGGGATCGGCTGGCCGTACTGGTCGACCACGCGGCCGAACATGATGATGCGCTCGCCCACCGGCAGACCGCCGTTGTTGAAGTTGAGCAGCAGGTCGTTGTCGTACTTGCCGAGCTTGAGGTGCGAGAAGTCCGGGCCGGTGGTCTCGGAGATCGACTGCGGGATGCTCACCAGCGCCTGGCGCGGCGAGCGCGGCACGGAAGTCTTGTAGTCGGGGGTGTAGGCCTTCGGCTGCCAGTTGCGGTCACGGGTGACGAACCGGCTGTTTTCCGCGTCGTGCATGCTGCGTTCCTCTTGTTGGAGTTGTCGGAGCGGATCTGAGTGAGGTCAGTCTGCCCGGCTCCTTGCCTCGAGGAAATTGAATTGTACTGCTTGGTCCATAACCATTCAGTTATGGATTGCCACCCTGCTCGCCCTACCCTTGCTCGGCCGCACGCTCGCCGCCCACCTCGCGCAGCGCCGCGCAGAACCATTGCGCCGCCGCCGGCAGCGGCCGCGCACTGCTGGTGCAGATGCCGATGGAGCCGCCCGGCTCGCGGATGCCGAGAGCCAGCTCGGCGAGCAGCCCGGCGGCGAGGTCATGACTCACCGCGTCCTGCGGCGCCACCCAGATCGCTTCGCTGTCCAGCACGTAGCGCCGGCCGAGGGCGATGGACAAGGTTTCCAGGCGCTGGCTGGCCGGCGGGATGCCCCACTGCACGAACAGGCCGTCGGCGTACTTGCGGATGGTGGTGCCGGCCGGCGGCAGCACCAGCGGATAGTCGGCCAGCCGCGCCAGCGCCTCCGTGCCCAGCGCCAGCAGCGGATGGCCAGCGCGGACCACCAGGGTCATGGATTCGCTGTACAGGTGCTCGAAGATCAGCCCCTGGATCTCCGGACTGTCGGTCATCCGGCCGACCACCAGGTCCAGCTCGCCAACCTTGAGCTGGGCCAGCAGCTGGGCGCTGGAGCCGCCGGCCACCTGGATCGCCAGCGCCCCGTGGCGACGGTGCAGCCGGGCGATGACCTCGGGCAGCAGGCGGCTCTCCACGGTGGACAGCGCGCCGACGCGCACCTCGCCGCCCAGCGGCTCGCTGCCGCGCACCACGCTCACCCCGTCGCGCAGCGCCTGCACGCAGGGCCCGGCGTAGCGCAGGAAGGTCTCGCCGGCGGCGGTCAGCGTCACGCCGCTCTTGCCGCGCTCGAACAGTGGATGGCCGAGGATGTCCTCGAGCTCCTTGAGGGTCTTGGAGATCGCCGGCTGGGTCACCGCCAGGCTGTCGGCGGCGCGGGCGAAGCTGCGCTGGCGGGCGATCTCGAGGAAGCACACCAGATGGCGGAACTTGATGCGATTGTCGATGTTCATCGGGGCTATGGATTCGAAACGGAGCAGAAGTCAGGGCGGAGCGCAGGCATCCGGCGCCTGTCTCAAGGGTAGCTCCGGGCGGAGCGGCGTGACGGCAGCTCGGCCGGCGCCGGGAAGCCTGGGTGGAAAATCAGGCCACGCCCCCCGCGCAACGGCGGTCAATGACCCATACTCTGCGGGGACTTTCGCGCGGGAGAGTTTCCCGCGCCCTCGGACAAGGATGTATTTCAGACGCCCTCTGACCATATCACGAGGTGTTAGATGAAATGCATTACCACATGCGCCGTGGTACTCCTCGGCGTACTTTCCACCCACGCCAGCGCGGCGACCGATCCCCTGAGCAAGGCCAACCGGCTACCGCCTTCGCTGGAGCAGAAGGTCCAGCAGTTCAGGGCCAGCCTCGAAGCCAGCGGCTACGAGGTGGCGCGCGGCTACTGGCAGCTGTGGTCGGCCGATGACTGCAAGTATGCCCTGCAGACCGTCGGCTACTGCTACGGCAACAATCCGACCGCGCCCTACGTGATGGCCTTCCTGCCGCGCTGGGGCGACGAGTTCGTCGACCGCAGCCTGCACCATGCGATCGCCGCCGGACGGCGCAACATGGCGCCCAACTACCGGCTGGGCGAGCGGGAGGCGCTGGTGGTCCTCGCCGAGATGCCGCCGCCGGCGCGCTACTTCGGCATCGGCACCAACGTGTACACCCGCCAGGCGAGCCTCAACACGGAGGATCCGGTGTACGAGATCCTCGAAGATGCCAAGGACCTGCAGGAGATCGTCTTCGCACCGTCGCCCAACCCCGAGCGCAGGCTGATGGTCGCCAGCATCGGCGACAGCACCAACAACCTGGTCATCGAGGAGCAGAGCCAGACGAGCTGGGGGCAACAGCGCTACTTCGTGATCAGCCCCGACCAGGACATGGCCGCCAGCATGACCGCCGCGCTCGCCGGGGTACCGGGCATCGAGGCCACCCAGGTGTTCACCGAAGCGGTCGCCCCGGGTCTGGTCAACGTGGGCTACGGCGCCGAAGCCGACGATCTGATCACCTATATCCGCTATTCGATGCCGAACGACGAGGTGCTGGGCGAGCAGTGGCGCCAGCGGCTGCCGCTCACCATCCTGCGCGTCCGCGCCACCGGCGACGACATCCCGGCCAAACCGTTCGATATCCCGGCGTACGAGACCAAGACGGCGAATTTCGACGAACACACCCTGGAGACGGATCTCGCCAACCTGGTGGCGGCCGTGCAGGAGGAGTGGCAACAGAACGGCGTGATCAGCGACTTCCGGAGCCTGTCGCAATGGGTCGACCTGGTCGGCCAGCATTGCCTCGGCCACGACGGTCCCCCGCAACCGGAGCCGCCGATCACCCTGCCACGCGGGCCGATGAACTGCCTCGGCGACACCCAGGATGCCGATTACCAGATCAGCTCGTCGCACCATATCGACCGGGGCGAAGTCGTCGCGGTGGTGGGCACCCTCGGCACCATGACCGGCAACGCCACCTACACCAGCCTGTCGGTCAACTGGTTCCCGGCGCTGGTCGGCCTGCTGAACCGCGACGACCCGCTGCTGGAAGGCAGCGCACAGCGCTTCCAGGGCAAGCTCAGCGCCTCGCATAGCAACTTCTACGTGTACTACTTCGCCCGCGACTGCACGGGCCTGACCCCGTGGTGCGCCGAGATCCCCAAGACCCTGCTGTCGCCCGGCGAGGCGCTGAAGATCATCCAGCGCAACTACATCAACCCCGGCACGCGGCGCGGCCCCGCCCCGAGCATGGTGCTCAACCCGGTGTCCCTGGAGTTCGACGGCAACCACCGGCCACAGGCGAACTGAAACCCGGCCGACTCCCGCGCAGCGGCGCGGGAGTCGCGCTGGCGAGTCAGCCCGCCGCACCGACCAACCGCGCCAGCTCCATGGCGCGGTTGGCGTAGCCCCATTCGTTGTCGTACCAGGCGTACAGCTTCACCTGGGTGCCGTTGACCACCATGGTCGACAGCGCGTCGACGATCGACGAGCGCGGATCGCCGCAGTAGTCGCAGGACACCAGCGGGCGCTCCTCGAAACCGAGGATGCCGGCTAGCTCGCCGGCGGCGGCGGCCTTGAGCAGGCCGTTGACCTCCTCCACCGTGGTGGCGCGCGCCACCTCGAACACGCAGTCGGTCAGCGAGGCGCTGACCTGCGGCACGCGCACGGCGTGACCGTTCAGGCGGCCGCGCAGCTCGGGGAAGATCTCGGCAATGGCGCTGGCCGAGCCGGTGCTGGTGGGGATCAGGCTCAGGCCGCCGGCGCGGGCGCGGCGCAGGTCCTTGTGCGGCTGGTCGAGCAGGCTCTGGTCGTTGGTCAGCGCGTGGATGGTGGTGATCGAGCCGTGGCGGATGCCGAGGTTCTCGTGGATGACCTTGACCAGCGGCGCCAGGCAGTTGGTGGTGCAGGAGGCGGCGGTGACGATACGGTGCTCGACCGGATCGAAGCGCTGCTGGTTCACCCCCATCACCACGTTGAGCACGCCCGGCGCCTTGACCGGCGCGCTGACCACCACACGCCTGACGCCCTGGTCGAGGTAGGCCTGCAGCAGCGCCGCCTGGGTCATCCTGCCGCTGGACTCGAGCACCAGGTCGCAGTCGGACCAGTCGGTCTCGGCGATGGTGCGGCAAGCGGTGACGCGGATGCGCCGCTCGCCGATCAGCAGGCCGTCGCCGTCGGCGCGCGTCTCGTGCCGCCAGCGACCGTGCACCGAGTCGAAGTTGAGCAGATGGGCGTGGGTCGCCGCGTCGGCGCCCGGGTCGTTGATGTGCACGAACTCGATTTCCGGCCAGCCCCAGGCGGCGCGCAGGGCCATGCGGCCGATGCGGCCGAAGCCGTTGATCCCTACCTTGATGGTCATGGTGATGCCCTCTTCTCGACGGAGGTTGTGCAGCGTCGAGCCGTGCACTGCGCGGCGGGCGGTCCCGGTGCCGACTTTTCCCCCGGCACGGGGCGAGGATCAGGCAGCGCCGCGAGCGGCAACGGCTCTCGTCTCCAGTCTGGCAGATCCGCGAACGGACGGCAGCAGGCGCACCCGCGTCAGGGGGCCGGGGCGGTCACCGCATGCCGCGGCAGGGCCACCGAGATCAGCGCGGCGAGCGCGACGAAGGCGCTGGACACCCACAGGCAGGCTTCGAGGCCCCAGGCCTGGAACACCCAACCCGACAGCAGGGTGCCGATCAGCCGGCCGAGGGCGTTGGACATGTAGTAGAAGCCGACGTCCAGCGACACGCCGTCCTCCTTGGCGTAGCTGACGATCAGGTAGCTGTGCAGCGAGGAGTTGACGGCGAACAGCGCGCCGAACAGCAGCAGGCCGCCGATCAGCACGCCCTGCGCCGGCAGGTCGCTGCCTAGGCCGAGGGCGATGGCCGCCGGCAGGCCGGCCAGCAGCAGCGCCCAGACGCAGGCGGCGCGCCCGTCCGGCACCCGGCCGCTGCGCTTGCCGGTGAGGTACGGGGCGAACGACTGCACGAAGCCGTAGCCGATCACCCACACGGCGAGGAAGCCGCCGACCTGCCAGAAGTCCCAGCCGAAGCTGGCGGACAGGTACACCGGCAGGGCCACCACGAACCACACGTCGCGGGCGCCGAACAAGAACAAACGGGCGGCGGAGAGGATGTTGATTGCCCGGCTCTTGGACAGCAGGTCGCGGAACTTGGGTTTGCTCTTGGCCTTGCCCAGATCCTTCTTCAGCGTCACCAGGCTGGCCAGCCAGATCAGCGCCAGCGCCACGGCCATCGCCAGCACCGCGCCGGTGAAGCCGAGGGTGCTCAGCAGCGCGCCGCCGAGGAAGAAGCCGACGCCCTTGAGCGCGTTCTTCGATCCGGTCAGGAGCGCCACCCACTGGTACAGGGTGCCCTGCCGGGAATCGGCGACCAGCAGCTTGATCGAGCTCTTGGCGCTCATCTTGTTGAGGTCCTTGGCGATGCCGGACAGCGCCTGCGCCGCCATCACCCAGGGCACGGTGAGCATGGCCGCCGGCACGGTCAGCATCAGCAGCGCCGCCACCTGCAGGCCGAGGCCGAGGTTCATGGTGCGGTTCAGCCCCAGGCGCGCGCCCAGCCAGCCGCCGACCAGGTTGGTGACCACGCCGAAGATCTCGTAGAACAGGAACAGCGCGGCGATCGCCAGCGGGCTGTAGCCGAGCCCGTGGAAGTGCAGCACCACCAGCATGCGCAGGGCGCCGTCGGTGAGGGTGAAGGCCCAGTAGTTGCCGGTGACCAGCAGGTACTGGCGGACTTCGGGGGCAAGGCGGGACAGGGCGTGCATAGGGGAACCCGTGTGGCAGATCGTGTAGGGGCGAATTCATTCGCCTGACGGAGCCGCGCCGGCGAATGAATTCGCCCCTACTGGTCAACCGACCAGCCTCGCCTGCCCGACAGGAAACCGTAGGGTGGGTTAGCCGCGCAGCGGCGTAACCCACCAGGGATGCCGCAGGCATCCGCGTTGCCGGCCTCTCGGCCGGGTGGCGGGTTACGGCCTGCGGCCTGGCCCGCCCTGCGCAAAGCGACCAGTTAGCCGGCCAGACCGACCTTGCGCGCCAGCTCGACGGTGCGATTGGCGTAGCCCCACTCGTTGTCGTACCAGGCGTAGATCTTCACCTGGGTGCCGTTGACCACCATGGTCGACAGCGCGTCGACGATCGACGAGCGCGGGTCGGTGCGGTAGTCGATCGATACCAGCGGGCGTTCCTCGTAGCCGAGGATGCCTTGCAGCGGGCCGGCGGCGGCGGCCTGGAGCAGACCGTTGACCTCCTCCACCGTGGTCGCGCGCTCCACCTCGAACACGCAGTCGGTCAGCGAAGCGTTGGCCAGCGGCACGCGCACGGCGTGGCCGTTGAGGCGGCCGCGCAGCTCGGGGAAGATCTCGGCGATGGCGGTGGCCGAACCGGTGGTGGTCGGGATCAGGCTCATCCCCGAGGCGCGGGCACGGCGCAGGTCCTTGTGCGGCTGGTCGAGGATGCTCTGGGTGTTGGTCAGGTCGTGGATGGTGGTGATCGAGCCGTGGCGGATGCCGAGCGCCTCGTGGATCACCTTGACCACCGGGGCCAAGCAGTTGGTGGTGCAGGAGGCGGCGGTGACGATGCGATGCTGCGCTGGGTCGAACAGCTGGTCGTTGACGCCCATGACGATGTTCAGCGCGCCCGCCTCCTTGACCGGCGCGCTGACCACCACGCGCTTGACCCCCTGCTCCAGGTAGGCCTGCAGCACGGCGACGGTCTTCATCTTGCCGCTGGCCTCGATCACCAGATCGCAGCCGGACCAGTCGGTGTCGGCGATGGCCTTGTTGGCGGTGACCCGGATGCGCTGACCGTCGATCACCACGCAGTCGCCGTCGCTGCTCGCCTCATGCTGCCAGCGGCCGTGCACCGAGTCGAAGTTGAGCAGATGGGCGTGGGTCGCCGCGTCGCCGGCCGGGTCGTTGATCTGCACGAACTCCAGCTCCGGCCAGCCCCAGGCGGCGCGCAGGGCCAGTCGTCCGATACGGCCGAAGCCGTTGATGCCTACCTTGATGGTCATGGTCTGGTTCTCTCCGTTTCCGCTGAAGGTTTATTCGGCGTCGAACTGGCCGAGCCAGGCGACGTGCGCCGGATGCTGGATGGCCTTGGGGCGCAGGGCCTGGACCATGGCCACCGCCTCGACGCGCGGCAGACCGCGGTCGATCAGGATGCGCGCGGCGATCAGCCCGGTACGGCCGGAACCGCCCTTGCAGTGGATGGCGATGCTGCGGCCGGCGCCGAGCAGGCCGGCGATGCGCTCGCGGGCCTGCGTCCAGGCGCTGTCGAAATCGGCCAGCGGCACCTGCTCGTCGGCCACCGGCAGGTGGAACCACTCCAGATCGCGCGCGGCGCACAGCGCCGGCAGCTCGGCGGCCTGGTTCTGCTCCAGCTCGACGGCCGGCATCAGGGTGATCAGCGCCTCGGCGCCGGCCGCCCGCAGGGTATCGAGGGCGTCAGCCACGCTGGTGTCCTTGCTGCCCGGGCAGGGAGTGAAGATCAGGCGGCCGGAGCAGCCGGGGACGCCGAGGATGTCGTAGGGATGGGACACGGTATCGTTCCTTGGGTAAATGAGGGCGACGGGCTCAGCAGCAGGCGGCGCTGCGCGCGGGCCGTTCGCCCATGGCCGCCAGGCGCGTGGTTTCCGGGCTCAGCCAGTGGCGGTTGGAGTCGAGCATCAGCCGGAGCAGGTCGTGGACCCAGTCGGGCAGGTCCGGATGCAGGCGATAGAACACCCACTGGCCCTGGCGGCGGTCGGCGAGCAGGCCGCTGCTGCGCAGCTGGGCCAGGTGGCGGGAGATCTTCGGCTGGCTCTCGCCCAGGGCGCAGACCAGCTCGCAGACGCACAGCTCGCCCTCCCGGGCGATCAGCAGGGCGATGCGCGCGCGAGTATCGTCGGCGAGGCTCTTGCACAGCAGCGGCGGGGTCAGGTGTTCGGCCATCGGAGGCACTCGCGGGCGGTCGGGATCGAAAACATATGCCAGAACGAATATCCCGTAAAGCCGTTCTGCTCGCCAACTGACCTGGATCAGCTCCGGCAGGATTTTCACCGCCGATCATGAATATTCGATTTTCCGCATGTTATGGTTCGCGCAGATTCTGCCCTGTCCCCGATGACGATCCGATGACAGGCCGCCTACACGTCGCACGAGAAGGAACCCACCCCCGATGTCCAGCCCCTGTGAAGTGGCGGCCAAGCAGGCCGCCGGCGCCCCGCTCGGCTTCTTTGAGCGCTACCTGACCCTCTGGGTGTTCCTCTGCATCGTCGCCGGCACCCTGCTCGGCCTGTCGGTGCCGGGGGCGGCCCAGGCGGTCGGTGCGCTGGAGGTGGCCCAGGTCAACATCCCGGTCGGCGTGCTGATCTGGGTGATGATCATCCCCATGCTGATGAAGATCGACTTCGGCGCGCTGCACGAGGTACGCCAGCAGAAGGCCAGCATGGGCATCACCCTGTTCGTCAACTGGGCGGTCAAGCCGTTTTCCATGGCGCTGATCGGCTGGCTGTTCGTCAAGGTGCTGTTCGCCGACGCCCTGCCGGCCGGCGAGCTGGACAGCTACATGGCCGGGCTGATCCTGCTCGGCGCCGCGCCCTGCACGGCGATGGTGTTCGTGTGGAGCAACCTGTGCAACGGCAACGCCAACTTCACCCTGACCCAGGTGGCGCTCAACGATCTGGTGATGGTGTTCGCCTTCGCGCCCATCGTCGCCCTGCTGCTCGGCGTGTCGTCGATCCCGGTGCCCTGGGACACCCTGCTGCTGTCGGTGCTGATGTACATCGTCATCCCGCTGGCCATCGCCCAGTTCTTCCGCGCCCGACTGATGAAGCGGGGGGAAGCGTCCTTCCAGGCCGCGCTGGCCAGGATCTCGCCGTTCTCCATCCTCGCCCTGCTGGCCACCCTGGTGCTGCTGTTCTCCTTCCAGGGCGAGGCCATAGTCGCGCAGCCGCTGGTCATCGGCCTGCTCGCCGTACCGATCCTGCTGCAGACCCTGTTCATCGCCGCGCTCGGCTACTGGCTCAATCGCTCGTTCCGGGTACGCCACGACGTGGCCGGCCCGTCGACCATGATCGGCGCCTCCAACTTCTTCGAGCTGGCGGTGGCGGTGGCCATCGTGCTCTATGGTTTCGATTCCGGCGCCGCGCTGGCCACGGTGGTCGGCGTGCTGATCGAGGTGCCGGTGATGCTGTGGCTGGTGCGCATGATCAACAACAGCCGCGCCTGGTACGAGCGCGGCCTGAGCCAGAAATGATGGAGGCAAGTCCCATGGAGTTTCTCGAACAACCGCCGCGCTTCCTGTTCTTCACCGGCAAGGGCGGCGTGGGCAAGACCTCGCTGGCCTGCGCCAGCGCCATCCGCTTGGCCGAAAGCGGCAAGCGGGTGCTGCTGGTGAGCACCGACCCGGCCTCCAACGTCGGCCAGGTGTTCGACATCGCCATCGGCAACCGCATCACCCCGGTGCCGGCGGTGGCCAACCTGGCGGCGCTGGAGATCGACCCGCAGGCCGCCGCCGCGGCCTACCGCGAGCGCATCGTCGGCCCGGCCCGCGGCAAGCTGGCGGAGGACGAGGTGCGCGGCATGGAGGAGCAGTTGTCCGGCGCCTGCACCACCGAGATCGCCGCCTTCGACGAGTTCACCGCGCTGCTGGTCGACTCCGCGCTGACCGCCGACTACCAGCACATCCTGTTCGACACCGCACCGACCGGCCACACCATCCGCCTGTTGCAGCTGCCCGGCGCATGGAGCGGCTTCCTCGACGCCGGCATGGGCGACGCCTCCTGCCTCGGTCCGCTGGCCGGGCTGGACAAGCAGCGCAGCCAGTACCGCGAGGCGGTCGAGGCGCTGGCCGATCCGCAGCGCACCCGCCTGGTGCTGGTGGCGCGCGCCCAGCAGGCCACCCTGCGCGAGGTGGCACGCACCCACGAGGAGCTCGCCGCCATCGGCCTGCGCCAGCAGTATCTGGTAATCAACGGCGTGCTGCCGCCGCTCGAGGCCGCGCAGGACGCCCTGGCCGCCGCCGTGTGCCAGCGCGAGCAGGCGGCGCTGGCGGCCATGCCCGAGGCACTGCGCGCGCTGCCCTGCGACCGTATCGCGCTCAAGCCGTTCAACCTGGTCGGCGTCGCGGCGCTGCGCCAGCTGCTCGACGGCGAGCCCGACGCGCACCTCGAGCCGGTGCCGCCCGCCCCCGCGCCGCAGGCGCCGAGCCTGGCCGGGCTGGTCGACGACATCGCCGCCGACGGCCATGGTCTGGTGATGCTGATGGGCAAGGGCGGCGTGGGCAAGACCACCCTCGCCGCCGCGGTGGCGGTGGAGCTGGCCCGGCGCGGCCTGCCGGTGCACCTGACCACTTCCGACCCGGCCGCGCACCTGGCCGAAACCCTCGCCGGCTCGCTGGACAACCTGACGGTGAGCCGCATCGACCCGCACGCCGAGACCGAGCGCTATCGCCAGCACGTGATGGCGACCAAGGGCGCCAGGCTCGACGAGCACGGCAAGGCGCTGCTGGCCGAGGACCTGCGCTCGCCGTGCACCGAGGAGATCGCCGTGTTCCAGGCCTTCTCGCGGATCATCCGCGAGGCGGGCCGCAAGTTCGTGGTGATGGACACCGCGCCGACCGGCCACACCCTGCTGCTGCTCGACGCCACCGGCGCCTACCACCGCGAGATCGAGCGGCAGATGAGCGGCAGCAACATGCGCTTCACCACGCCGATGATGCAGCTGCAGGATCCGCAGCAGACCAAGGTGCTGCTGGTCGCCCTGGCGGAGACCACGCCGGTGCTGGAGGCCGCCAACCTGCAGGCCGACCTGCGCCGCGCCGGCATCGAGCCCTGGGCCTGGGTGATCAACAACAGCGTCGCCGCGGCCCATACCGACTCGCCGCTGCTGCGCCAGCGGGCCTGGAGCGAGCTGCGCGAGATCGAGACGGTGGCCGACCGGCATGCCCGCCGCTACGCGGTGGTGCCGCTGCTCAGCGAGGAGCCGATCGGCGTGCGACGCCTGCTGCAGCTGTGCGGCCAGCCCGCGCGCTGAAGCCCCGCTCCGCCAGCGCGCCGAACCGGCCGGCACTGCCGAGGGGGTTGCCGTCCGGGCCGCGGCCCGGGCGAGCGATTGCGCCGACCGGGTTCAGGCGACCGCGCGCCGACGCGGCTGACGCACATTGGCGCTCTCGCCGCAGCAACAGGCCCGCAGGTCCATCTTGAGCCCCTCGGCCACCGCGTACAGGTAGTCGCTGTCGGTCTGCGCGTGGCCCTGGATCACCAGCAGCGCCGAGCGGGTCGCGGCGCTCACCGCGGTGGCCGCCGACTGCAGGTACTCCATGCGACACAGCACCTGGCCATCGCCGTCGAAGTAGGTGTACTCGCCGGCCGGCAGGCGCACCGGCGGCAGCCCGCGGCGCACCAGGAAACGCTCGCCGCCGCGACTCAGCGCCAGGCTCACCGGCAGGCGCAGGTGCTGCAGGTCGTGGGCCCAGATCGACAGACCGCTGTTCAGCGACCACTGCTGGTAGAGGTCGACCAGTGGGGAGACGGCGGGCAGGCTGCCGTGGGCCAGGTAGCGCTCGAACAGCGCCTGCGGCAGCGGCGGGAAGGCACTCGGCGTGCGCCCGATCAGCTCGCGCAGGGCATGGAAGCCCTGCTGGCCGCTCAGGCTGTGCTCGGCGTCGAAGGCGGCGCGCAGGCTGGCCAGGCGCTCCAGCAGGCGCGGCAACGGCGCCCGGTTATCCAGGCCGTGCACGCTGAACGCGATGGCCTTGAGGCCCAGGTCGGCCGGGGTATCGAGCTTGAATACGGGAATCAGCATCGCGCGCTCTCCGCTGGGGAACACTCCACACAAGTCACCTGCCGTCGCGTGCGCGGCAGCGACTCGAGGCTGCCCCTGGCGGCGATGGCAAGGGATCGCCTACACGATTTGTGCCAATTGAAATTTCCCTTCCACTTCAATGACCTGGGAATGATCGACAGCGCGCCGGGAACGACAGGCGGGGCGACAATGTCCACTTTCTGTCGCAATAGCGACCAGCGTGCGGTGGGCTGGCGGCTGCCTTAAGCCTCGATTAAGCCTGCCACGGCAGACTGAGAACCAGTTGGCATATGCCATCGATCTGGCACACTCGCCCCACCACAAGAAAACCAACAACGAGCTCCATCATGTCCCTTGCCCTTTCCCGGCGCATCGACGCCTTCTACTGGCTGCTGACCTGGCTGGCCGTCGCCCTGCATCTGGGGCGCTTCTTCGACCTCGCCGCCACCCCCCTGGTGCTCGGCTACCAGCTGGTGCTGATCGGCAGCTATGCCCTGTTGTTCATCGCCCCGGCCTGGGCCCTCAGCCGCCTGGCCGGCCGTTTCGCGCCGCGCGCCGGCACCGTGCTTGCCGTGCTGCTGGCCGGCCTGGTGCAGCTGGCGCTGTACGGCGATCACCTGCTCTGGCAGCTCTACGGCTTCCACCTCAACGGCTTCGTCTGGAACATCCTCACCACCCCGGGCGGCATCGAGGCGCTGGGCTCCTCGGCGTCCACCGAGCGCGAGGTGGCGCTGCTCGCCGCCGCCATCTTCGCCGGCCAGGGCGTACTGCGCCTGCTGGCCCGCGGCGTGGCCCGCCTGCGCCTGCCGGCGCCGCGGCTGGCCTGGGTGCTGCCACTGTTCCTGGTCGCCACCCTGGGCGAGCGGGTCAGCTACGGCGTCGGCCACTTCTACGGCTACAGCCCGGTGCTGGAGAGCGCCCAGCGCGTGCCCTTCTACCAGCCGCTGACCATGCGCCGGGTGCTGGAGAAGCAGTTCGGCCTGGAGCGCCCGCAGCGCATGGAGGTCGCCAGCGCCGAGCTGAAGGGCAAGCTGCGCTACCCGCAGGCGCCGCTGCGCATCGAGGCGCCGGCCAGGCCGCTGAACATCGTCTGGCTGGTCGCCGAATCCTGGCGCGCCGATACCCTGAATGAGCGGGTGATGCCGCAGACCCACGCCTTCGCCCAGCGCGCGCAACACTTCGTCAGCCACTTCTCCGGCGGCAACGGTACGCGCATCGGCATGTTCAGCCAGTTCTACGGCCTGCCGGCCAACCTGTGGTTCCCGGTGCTCGACGCCCGCGTCGGCAGCCCGCTGATCGACGTGCTGCAGCAGCAGGACTACCAGATCAAGCTGTTCACCAGCGCGCGCTTCAGCTATCCGGAATTCGACAAGACCCTGTTCGTCAAGGTGCCGCGCGCGCAGATGGTCGAGGACGACCAGGGGGACACCTGGGCGCGCGACCGTCGCAACGTCGACCGGCTGCTCGAGTTCGTCGACCAGCGCGACCCGGCCAAGCCGTTCATGACCTTCCTGTTCTTCGAGTCGCCGCACGCCAACTACAACTTCCCGCCCGAGTCGGTGCTCGAGCCGGACTACCTGCCGGACTTCAGCTATGCCAGCATGGACCTGTCCCGCGACATCAAGGGCATCCACAACCGCTACCTGAACGCCGTACATCATCTGGACAGCCAGCTGGCGCGGGTCACCGCGCACCTCGAGGCCAAGGGCCTGCTCGACGACACCCTGGTGGTGATCACCGGCGACCACGGCGAGGAGTTCATGGAAAAGGGCCGCTGGGGCCACAACTCCACCTTCGTCGACGAGCAGCTGCGCGTGCCGCTGGTGCTGTGGATTCCCGGCCGCGCGCCGCATCAGGAAAGCCTGCGCACCAGCCACGTCGACCTGCTGCCGACCCTGCTGCCGCTGCTCGGCGTGCACAACCCGAGCAGCGACTACGCCATCGGCCACAGCCTGTTCCAGCCGCAGAGCGACCGCCTGCTGCTGGCCGGCGACTGGGACCGCCTGGCCTTCCTCGGCGAGGAATACAAGCTGGTGCTGCCGTTCAGCAGCGGCAGCTTCGTCGGCATGGATGTCAGCCATGCCGACGACCGTCAGGTGCCCGACATCTCCAGCGTGCTGCAGAGCAAGCTGCCGCGGGTGCAGAGCGAGATGGGCAGCCTGCGCCGCTTCCTCGCCCACTGACCACCGCCCTCCCCGCGCGCCCGCCAGCCGGCGGGCGCTTTCACTGGCAGGCGGGAAAGTCCAGCTCGAAACGGGTGACGCCACCCGCCGATTCGCAGCGGATGCTGCCGCGATGGGCCTCGACGATCGAACGGGTGATCGCCAGGCCGAGGCCGGCATGGTTGCCGCCCTCGCGGCGCGCCGGGTCGGCGCGGTAGAAGCGGTCGAACAGTCGCCCCAGATGCTCGGCGGGAATGCCCGGCCCCGGGTTCTCCACCGCCAGCGTCACCTGCCCTGCCCGCTCGGCGATGCGCACGCGGATGCAGCCGCCGGTCGGCGTGTAGCGCAGCGCGTTGGCCAGCAGGTTGGACAGTGCGCGGCGCAGCATGCCGGCGTCGCCGGTGATGGTCCCCGCGCCCTCCTGCTCCAGCTCCACCCCGGCCTCCTCGCCGAGCAGGCGGTAGTAGTCGAGCAACTGCGCGGTCAGCTGCTGCAGGGCCACCGGCTGGCGCTCGGGGACGATCAGGCCGTTGTCGGCCTTGGCGAGGAACAGCATGTCGTCGATCATCCGCGCCATGCGCTTGAGGTCCTCGAGGTTGCCGTACAGCGCCTCCTGGTACTCCTCCAGGCTGCGCGCGCGGCCGAGCACCACCTCGGTGTGGGTCATCAGCTGGGTCAGCGGCGTGCGCAGCTCATGGGCGATGTCGGCGGAGAAGTTGGACAGGCGCACGAAGGATTCGTCGAGGCGCTCGAGCATGCCGTTGAACGAGGACACCAGCGGGCGCAGCTCCACCGGCAGCGCCTGCTCCGGGATGCGCTCCTTGAGCGAGCGCGCCGACACCGTGGCGGCCACCTGGGTGACCTCGCGCAGCGGGCGCAGGCCACTGCGCGCCACCAGCCAGCCCAGCCCGGCGCTGAGCAGCGCGCTGATGCCCAAGGCGATCCACAGCCAGCGCTCCAGCTCGGCGAAGAACGCCTCGTGGTGGGTGACGTCCAGCGCCAGCAGCAGGGTCAGGCCCCGCGCGCGGCCCACCAGCGGCACCCGGCTGGTCATCCCGCGCAGCAGGTGGTCGCCGTCCTGCCACAGCCACAGACTGCCGCTCGCCTCGCGCAACGCCTCGGGCAGGCTCGCCCCCTCCGGCTCGGCGAACAGCACCCGGCCATCGGCATCGAGCAGCAGCGCGCGCAGCTCCTGGTGCGCGCCGAGCAGGGCATGCAGCTGCGGGCGCACGCTGTCCAGCTCGCCGGCATCGCCCAGCGCACCGAGCACGCCCTGGGTGGCGTGCAGCTTCTCCAGCAGGGCATGACGGTCGATGCTCTCGAAGTGCTGGCGGCTGAGCTGCTGGACGACCAGGCCGGTGGCCAGCAGCACGCCGGTCAGCGCCAGCATGAACAGCACGCCGAGGCGCGCGGTGAGCGACAGGCGCTGGATCACGTCGGGGTATCCAGCAGATAGCCCATGCCGCGCACGGTGTGGATCAGCTTGGGCTCGAAGCCGTCGTCGATCTTGGCGCGCAGGCGGCGGATGGCCACCTCGATGACGTTGGTGTCGCTGTCGAAGTTCATGTCCCACACCTGCGAGGCGATCAGCGACTTGGGCAGCACCTCGCCCTGGCGGCGCAGCAGCAGCTCGAGCAGGGCGAACTCCTTGGCGGTCAGGTCGATGCGCTGGCCGCCGCGGCTGGCGCGGCGCTTGAGCAGGTCCACCTCGAGATCGGCGACCTGCAGGCGGGTCGGCACCGTGCTGGCCTGGCCGCGGCGCAGCAGGGTGCGCACCCGCGCCAGCAGCTCGGCGAAGGCGAACGGCTTGACCAGGTAGTCGTCGGCACCCAGCTCCAGGCCCTTGACCCGGTCCTCGACGCGGTCGCGCGCGGTGAGGAACAGCACCGGCAGCGCCTGCCCGGCACCGCGCAGCCGACGCAGCACCTCCCAGCCGTCCAGTCCGGGCATCATCACGTCCAGCACCAGCAGGTCGTAGTCCTCGGCCAGCGCGCACTGCAGCGCCTCGTTGCCGTTGTCGACACGCTCGACGGCGAACCCCGCCTCGCTCAGGCCCTGCTGCAGGTAGACGCCGATCTTGGGATCGTCCTCGGCCACCAGGATTTTCATGGCTTGCTCTCCTTTACCAGGCAAGCGATTGTGACGCCACGGCCCCGCCGGCGACCAGTCACTGACAGAAATGTAATCCGGCCGGCATGCGCCGACAGCCACGGCCAACCGAACTACCTTGATATGATCCACACAGATCCACTCCCCGGTCGGCGCCGTATCTCCTGGCCGGTCACCGCGCGCGAAGGGCCGTAGCCGCATGACAGACAGCAAGGAGACCATGGGCGTGGACGACAGCCCCTCCCCGATCCGCCGGCTGGAGCTGATCCGGAAAAGCCTGACCATCGCCGGCCTCTATGCCCTGGCCGGCTTTGCCGCCCTGCTGCTGACCCACAGCTCCGGCTATGCCTCGCCGATCTGGCCGGCGGCCGGCATCGCCGTCGCCGCGCTGCTCGCCTGGGGGCCGCGCTGCTGGCCGGGCGTCTGGCTCGGCAGCCTGCTGGCCCACCTGTGGCTGTATCCCTCGCTGCCGGGAGCCGGTATCGGCGCCCTGCTGGCCACGGCCACCACCCTGCAGTGCCTGCTCGCCACCGCCCTGGCGCGGCGCTACCTGGGCGGCAGCCTGATGCTGGCCGGCGACCGGGGGCTGGCGACCTGCCTGCTGGCCAGCGGCCCGCTGAGCTGCACCGTGGCCCCCACCCTCGGCAGCGCGTTGATGCTCGCCGCCGGCCGCATCGAAGCCGACAACCTGCTCAACGAGTGGCTGTTCTGGTGGACCGGCGACACCCTCGGCGTGCTGCTGTTCGCCCCGCTGGCTCGCCTGCTGTGGCCGGGCGCGCAGCCGCTGCGGATCACCGGCGTCGGCAACTACCGCTTCGCCCTGCCGCTGCTGATCACCGCCATCCTGCTGGTAGTCGGTCATCTCGGCCTGTCGCAGCTGGAGGAACTGCGCGCCCGCAGCGAGGCACGCAAGCTGATGGAGGTCATCAGCGACAGCGGCTCGCGCGAGCTGGCCGAGACGCTCTACCCGCTCATGGGCCTGGCCCACTTCATCGCCGCCAGCCAGGAGGTGACCCGCGATGAGTTCCGCTACTACACGCGCAGCTTCATCAGCCGCCCGGCGATCCTCTCGGTGGACTGGGCGCCGCGCATCACCGGCGCGCAGCGCCCCGCCCTCGAGGCCGCCGCCGCCCTGGGCGGCTTTCCGGCCTTCCGCATCAGCGATCTGGACAGCGCCGCCCGCCTGCGCCCGGCCGGCGACCGTGACGAGTACTTCCCGGTGCTGTTCAACGAACAGGTGGAGATGAGCGAAACGGTGCTCGGCCTCGACCACGCCTTCGAGCAGCCGCGACGCGAGGCCATGCGCCTGGCCCTCGACCAGGGACTGGCGATCGCCACGGACCGCATCCGCCTGGCGCGCACCCAGCGCCGCGCCTCGCTGGTGTTCATTCCGGTGCACCAGCTCGGCCAGAGCACCGACCCGGGGCCGCCGACCGGCTTCGTGGTCGGCGTGCTGGACATCGAGCAACTGTTCGCCCCCCTGCTCGCCATGGCCCGGGAAAGCCAGCTCGCCCTGCGCATCACCGACATCACCCCCGGCGCAGCGCCCAGCAACCTCATCGGCGCGCTGAGCGCGGGCACGCACAGCGACTGGCGCCACGACTTCGAGATCGGCGGACGCACCTGGCGCCTGGAGATGGAACCGGAGATGCCGCTGTGGCAGCCCGGCTCGACCACCGAGGGGCGCCTGTTCCTCGGCTTCTCGATCTTCACCGCGTTCCTCGCCGTGTTCGCCACCCTGAGCAGTGCCGAGCGGCACAGCCTGGTGTCCAGCCAGGTGGCCGTGCAGACCGCCCAGCTGCACCAGGCCGCCAGCCAGCTCGGCACCCTGAACAGCGAACTGCAGCAGCGCATCGAGGAGCGCAGCCAGGCGCTCGCCGAGCTGCATGCCAAGCAGGAAGAGATTCGCGCCGTCCTCGACCATCTGCTCGAATGCGTGATCACCATCGACAGCCGCGGCATCGTGCACAGCGTCAACCCAGCCATCGAGCCGCTGCTGGGCTACCGCCGGGAGGAACTGCTCGGACGCAGCGTATCCTGCCTGCTGACCTCGCCACAGCGCGACCAGCACAACGGCGATATCGAGCACTACCTGCGCACCGGCGATCAGCGCATCATCGGCACCACCCGCGAGGTCAGCGTGCGCCACAAGGACGGGCATGCGGTCGATCTGGAGCTGAGCGTGTCCGAGTATCGCGCCCACGGCGAGCGCTTCTTCATCGGCACCCTGCGCGACATCCGCGAGCAGCGGGCGCTGATCGCCAGCCTGACCCAGGCGCGCGAGGACGCCGAACAGGCCAGCCGCGCCAAGTCGGCCTTCCTCGCGGCGATGAGCCACGAGATCCGCACGCCGATGAACGGCGTGGTCGGCCTGATCGATGTGCTGGCCCAGGACCAGCTGTCGCCGCACCAGGCCGACCTGATCAAGGCCATCCGCGACTCCTCGGGCAACCTGCTCGGAGTGATCGACGACATCCTCGACTTCTCGAGGATCGAGGCCGGCAAACTGGAAATCGAGCACGAGCCGCTGCAACTGGCCGAACTGGTCGACAACCTGTGCAACACCCTCCGGCCACTGGCCAGCTCGCAGGGGGTGACGCTCATCCACACGCTCGCCGCGGACCTGCCGGCGTGGGTGGCCAGCGACGCGATGCGCCTGCGGCAGATCCTCTACAACCTGATCGGCAACGCCATCAAGTTCTCCGGCGGGCGCAGCGCACGGCCGGGCCGGGTGGTGGTGCAGGTCCGCACGGTCGGCCGCAAGCCGCTGCGGGTGGCCATCAGCGTCGCCGACAACGGCATCGGCATCGCCCCGGAGCATCTGGGCAACCTGTTCACCCCCTTCACCCAGGCGGAAACCTCGACCACCCGTCGCTTCGGTGGCAGCGGCCTGGGCCTGGCCATCTGCCAGCGCCTGGTGGAGCTGCTGGACGGCGAGATCCGCGTCGCCAGCACCCAGGGCAGCGGCACGCTGTTCAACGTCGAGCTGCCGCTCGAGGTGGTCGAGGCGCCGCAGGCGGCGGGACGCCCCGCTGCGGCCGGCGAGGAGCCCCTGACCCCGCTGCCGGAACCGGACGCGCCATCGCGCCGGCACATCCTGGTGGTCGAGGACGACCTGCTCAATCGCAAGGTCATCCAGCAGCAGCTCGCCCTGCTCAGCTACCGCTTCGACATGGCCGGCAACGGCGCCGAGGCGCTGGCCATGTGGCGTGCGGGCGACTACGACCTGATCCTCACCGACCTGCACATGCCGGAGATGGACGGCTACCAGCTGGCCGAGCGGATCCGCAGCGAAGAGGCCGGCCAGCGGCGCATCCCGATCCTAACGCTGACCGCCAACGCCCTGCGCGGCGAGGCCACCCGCGCGCAGGAGGCCGGCATGGACGAGTACCTGACCAAGCCGATCCGCCTGGCCACGCTGCGCGCAGCGCTGCAGCGCTGGCTGCCCGGCCCGGAGGCCGCCGCAGCGGAGACGCCGGCCTGCGCCACGGACGCAACGCCAGCGCTGCTCGACCCGACGGCGCTGGCTGCCCTGGTCGGCGAGGATCGCCAGTTGATCCGCGAGATTCTCGGCGACTACCGCAATGCGTTAGGCTCTCTGCAGGAGCAGGTGCTGCACGCCTTCACACAGGACGACCTGGCGGCCGTCGGCGCCCTCGCCCATCGCCTCAAGTCCTCGTCCCGCGCCGTCGGCGCCGCGCGCCTGGGGCAGCTGTGCGAGACACTCGAACAGGCCGTCAAGCACGGCGACCACGCCGCCCTGGAGCGCGGCATCGACGAATTCAGGTCGCTCTGCGCCGCCACCGGGGCAGGCATCGAACGGTTGTTGGAAGCCGGTGATACGGCATGAGCAGGAGGCACCCCCGATGAGAGTTCTGATAGTCGACGACGACACCTTCATCTGCCGACTACTGGGGCGACAGCTCAAGGCGCTGGGCCTCGATGACGTGGTCGCCTGCGACCGCGCGCGCGCCGCGGTCGACCTGCTCGAGCAGGCCGGGACCGAGGTCGACCTGATCCTCTGCGACCTGCAGATGCCGGAGATGGACGGCATCGAGTTCATCCGCCACCTGGTGCGCCTGGCCTACCGCGGCGCGCTGGTGCTGGTCAGCGGCGAGGACGAGCGCATCCTGCAGAGCGCCGAGCGGCTGGCCCAGGCCCATCGCCTGCGCGTGCTCGGCACCCTGTTCAAGCCGGTGTCCAGCGAACAGCTGGAAAAGTTGCTGGAGCAGACCGCGGCGCACTGCGCCAGCCCGCAGGACAGCGAGGCGCGCAGCTACAGCGCCGAGGAACTGGAGCTCGGCATCGCGGCGGGCGAGCTGGTCAACCACTACCAGCCCAAGGTCGACATGCACAGCGCCCGGGTCATCGGCGTCGAGTCGCTGGTGCGCTGGCAGCACCCGCAGGATGGCCTGGTCTACCCCGACCGCTTCATCGAGCTGGCCGAGGACAGTGGGCTGATCGATGCGCTGATGCGCGCGGTGCTGCGCAATGCCCTGCGCGACAGCCACCACTGGCGCGATGCGGGTCTCTCGCTGCACGTGGCGGTCAACGTGTCGATGGACAACCTGCAGGGGCTGGACTTTCCAGACTTCGTCGAGCGGGAAGCGCAGCTCGCCGGCGTGCCGCTGTTCAGCCTGATCCTCGAGGTGACCGAAAGCCACCTGATGAAGAACCGCCAGGCCGCGCTGGACATCCTCACCCGCCTGCGCCTGAAGCGCATCGGCCTGTCCATCGACGATTTCGGCACCGGCCACTCGTCGCTGGCGCAACTGCGCGACATTCCGTTCAACGAGCTGAAGATCGATCGCAGCTTCGTGCACGGCGCCTGGCGCGACGCCGCGCTCGGCAGCATCCTCGACGCCAGCCTGGGGATGGCGCGCAAGCTGGGCATGAAGACGGTGGCCGAGGGCATCGAGGACCGTGCCGACTGGGACTGCCTGCGCGCCGCCGGCTGCGACGTGGCGCAGGGCTGGTTCATCGCCCGGGCCATGCCGGCGCAGGAGCTGCCCGCCTGGCTGCAGGGCTGGGAGCGGCGGCGGGGCGAACTGGTCTGAGCCACCCCGCGCCACCCGCGACTCAGGGCTTGGCCAGCATCTCCCGGTGCGCGCGCAACTGCTCGATCATCTGTTCCATGTGCTGGATACGCAGGTCGACCTGTTCCACCGTATCCATGCGCATCCAGCCGCCGCCCATTCCCATCCCCATGCCTTTGTTCATGCCCATGCCCTGGCCGCCAGCCATGCAGCCGCCCATGTTCTGCATGCCCCGGCCCATGGCCTGCCAGTGCTGCTCCATGAGCTTCTGGCGCTCCTCGGGCGTCTTGCCGGCCATCCAGTTCTGGTGCAGCTGACGCATCTCGGTAATGTGCTGCTGCCACTGCTGTTCGGGCGTCGCCGCCTTGTCTTCCGCCCAGGTGGCGCCGCTGGCCGCCAGCAGCAAGACGCCGGCGCAAAGGATTGATCTGTTCATTTGCATGCCCTCTTCTAGGCTGGTGAGAACTTCACTCTAGACCGGCCCGCCGCCGCCGATGGCCAGCTGACGGAAATGTAATCCGCCGCTCAGCCTGCGGTAAGGAACCGCCGGCTAGGCTGGAAGTGTGAAGTTCTCTGTCTGGGCATTGCCCCTTCCGGACAAGCGGCGTCCGCTGGACGCCGTTTCTTTCAGGAGATCCCTCGTCATGCGCGAAACCAGCCCCCATGGAGAATCCTCCCCGTCCTTCTGGCGCGGCAGGCCCGGCATCGTCCTCGGCATGCTCGCCGTCATCGCGCTGTTCTACCTGGCCCGCGAACACTACGCCCACGCCCTCGGGCTGTTGCCCTACCTGATCCTGCTGCTGTGCCCGCTGCTGCACCTGTTCGGCCATGGTCACGGCCATCGCCACCGCCACGAGTCGGAGCAGCGCGGGGAACGGCGATGAGTGCAGGCGAGCGCCTCAGCGGGGAAAGCCTGCGCGATCCGGTGTGCGGCATGGAGGTGGCGGCGCATGGTCCGTTCCACACCGAGCATGAAGGGCAGACTGTGCACTTCTGCAGCCAGCGCTGCCTGGACCGCTTCAACGCCGAACCGCAGCGCTACCTGCCCGCCCCCCCCCTGCAGTCGGCGGAACACGCCGGCCACCATCACCATCCGCCGGCCGCTGACGCCATGCCCCAGCCACCCGGCATGCCGGGTGACGCGAGCGGCGTCGAATACACCTGCCCGATGCACCCGGAAGTCCGCCAGCTCGGCCCCGGCAGCTGCCCCAAGTGCGGCATGGCGCTGGAGCCGGTGCTGCCGGCGCTGGAGGAGGAAGCGAGCCCCGAACTCAAGGACTTCACCCGGCGCTTCTGGTGGTCACTGCCGCTGACGGTGATCGTCACCCTGCTGGCGATGGCCGGCCACCAGCTGATGCTGTTCCACGGCGCCACGCAGAACTGGGTGGAGCTGGTCCTGGCCAGCCCGGTGGTGCTGTGGGCCGGCTGGCCGTTCTACGTGCGCTGCGCGCGCTCCATCGCCACGTTCAGCCCCAACATGTGGACGCTGATCGGCCTGGGCACCGCCGCCGCCTACCTGTACAGCGTCGCCGCCACCCTGGCGCCCGGAGCCTTCCCGGCGACCTTCCTCCAGGACGGTCGCATCGGCGTGTACTACGAGGCGGCGGCGGTGATCATCTCGCTGACCCTGCTCGGCCAGATGCTCGAACTCAAGGCGCGCTTACAGACCTCCGCGGCGATCCGCGCACTGCTCGGCCTGGCGCCGAAGACCGCACGGCGGCTGAATGCCGACGGCAGCGAGGAGGACATCCCGCTGGCCCACGTGCACATCGGCGACCGCCTGCGCGTGCGCCCCGGCGAGAAGGTGCCGGTGGACGGCCGGGTGCTGGAAGGCGAAAGCTCGGTGGACGAATCGATGCTCACCGGCGAGCCGCTGCCGGTGAGCAAGCGCACCGGCGACGTGCTGATCGGCGCCACCCTCAATGCCCACGGCAGCCTGGTGATGGAGGCGCAGAAGGTCGGCAGCGCCACCATGCTCGCGCAGATCGTGCAAATGGTCGCCCAGGCGCAGCGCTCCAAGGCGCCGCTGCAGCGCCTGGCCGACCTGGTGGCCGGCTGGTTCGTGCTGGCGGTGATCGCCATCGCCCTGCTCACCCTGCTCGGCTGGGGGCTGTGGGGGCCGCAGCCGAGCTGGGTGTACGGCCTGATCAACGCGGTGGCGGTGCTGATCATCGCCTGCCCCTGCGCCCTCGGTCTGGCCACGCCGATGTCGGTGATGGTCGCCACCGGCAAGGGCGCCGGCAGCGGCGTGCTGTTCCGCGACGCCGCCGCCATCGAGCAGCTGCGCGACATCGATACCCTGATCGTCGACAAGACCGGCACCCTCACCGAAGGCCGCCCGGCCTTCCACAGCGTCGTGGCAGCGCCGGGCTTCGCTGCCGATGCGGTGTTGCATCTGGCCGCCAGCCTCGACCAGGGCAGCGAGCACCCGCTGGCCCACGCCATCGTCGAACAGGCGCGCGCCCGCGGGCTGGCGTTGAGCGCGCCGCAGGCCTTCGAGTCGGCCTCCGGCATCGGCGTGCGCGGCCAGGTCGACGGCCGCCACCTGCTGCTCGGCAACACCGTACTGCTGCAGGACGCCGGCGTCGCGCTAGCGCCGCTGCAGGCGCAGGCCGAAGCCCTGCGCGGCGAGGGCGCCAGCATCATGTACCTGGCGGCGGACGGCGTGCTCGCCGGCTTGCTGGCGGTGGCCGACCCGCTCAAGCCGACCTCGCGGCAGGCGGTCGAGCGCCTGCAGGCGGACGGGGTACGGGTGATCATGGCCACCGGTGACGGCCTCACCACCGCCCGCGCGGTGGCGCGCCAACTCGGCATCAGCGAGGTGCACGGCGAGGTCCGCCCGCAGGACAAGGAGCGCCTGGCCGCCCGCCTGCAGCAGGAAGGGCGCCGCGTGGCCATGGCCGGCGACGGCATCAACGACGCCCCGGCGCTGGCCCGCGCCGACGTCGGCATCGCCATGGGCACCGGCACCGACGTGGCGATGAGCAGCGCCCAGGTCACCCTGGTCAAGGGCGACCTGCTCGGCATCCTGCGCGCACGCAGCCTGTCGCTGGCCACGGTGCGCAACATGCACCAGAACCTGACCTTCGCCCTGCTCTACAACGCGATGGGCATTCCGCTGGCCGCCGGCCTGCTCTACCCGCTCACCGGCCACCTGCTGTCGCCGCTGATCGCCGCGCTGGCCATGAGCCTGAGCTCGGTTTCGGTGGTGGGCAATGCCTTGCGCCTGCGCAACGCGCGCATCGAGTGAGGCACGCAGAATGTCGCTTGACCTTGCCACGACGGCAAGGTCGAAGATAGTTTCAAGGCCGCAAATGGCGGCCACCTGAAGGAGCTACTCCATGAGCACCATCGAACTGAACGTCCAGGAAATGAGCTGCGGCTCGTGCGTCAAGCACGTCACCCAGGCCCTGAGCCCGCTGCCCGGCGTCGAGGCGGTCGAGGTGGATCTGCAGGCCGGCCGCGTGCGCGTCAGCGGCACCCCCGACAGCGCGGCCCTGCTCGCTGCCCTGGATGACGCCGGCTACCCGGCGCAGCTGGCTACGCCGGCTGCCGCGCCGAGCCCCGGCAAAACCGGCGGCTGCGGCGGCAGTTGCGGCTGCCACGGTTAACCGAAGGAGACTTTTCATGCAGGCCAAACTGCGTATCGCGGCCCTCGCCGCCCTGTTCCTCACCGGCGCCGCCCAGGCCGCCGATGCCCTGACCATCGACGTGCACCGCGACGCCAACTGCGGCTGCTGCAAGGACTGGATCAAGCATCTGGAAGCCAACGGCTTCACCGTGCGTGACCACGTCGAGCCGGACATGAGCGCGGTCAAACAGCGCCTCGGCGTGGCGCCGCGCCTGGCCTCATGCCACACCGGGGTGATCGACGGCAAGTTCGTCGAGGGCCACGTGCCGGCCGCGCAGATCCTCGAACTGCGCCAGCGCCCCGACCTGCTCGGCCTCGCCGTGCCCGGCATGCCGCACGGCTCGCCGGGCATGGACCATGGTCCGCACAAGCATGCCTACCAGGTCATCGGCCTGAGCAAGGATGGCAAGGACGAGGTGGTGGCGGAGTATCCGGGGGACTGAGGCCCGGCGCTCGCTTTCCGGGCTATCCTGTCGCGCAGACCAACCCAGGCGCGCGGCAGGCTGGCACTGCACGCCCAGGCCGCGCTATTTGCGGAGAGACCATGAAATACCTGCACACCATGGTGCGCGTCACCGATCTGGAGGAGTCGCTGCGCTTCTACCGTGACGCTCTCGGACTCGAGGTGCTGCGCCGCAGCGAGCACCCCGGCGGGCGCTTCACGCTGGTCTACCTGGCCGCGCCCGGCGACCATCAGGCGCAGATCGAGCTGACCTGGAACTGGGACCCGGAGCAGTACACCGGCGGGCGCAACTTCGGCCACCTCGCCTACCAGGTCGACGACATCTACGCCGCATGCGAGCGCCTGCAGGCCCACGGCGTCACCATCAACCGTCCGCCGCGCGATGGCTTCATGGCCTTCGTGCGCTCGCCGGACAACATCTCCATCGAGCTGCTGCAAAAGGGCCATCCTCTGCCGCCGGCCGAGCCGTGGCAGTCAATGGCGAATGTCGGCAGCTGGTGAGACGCCCCAGGACTGGCGTGAGCGGCTGGGCGATCGAACGGCAGAACCGCCGCCCACTGCCTTGCACGTCTGCCAGCCCCGCTCTGCGCCTTCCAGCCTGGCGTTGTGCGGCAGCAAGCGTGGCGAGCCGTGCATCTGAGGCGCCCGGAGCATGCCGGGGGTGACATCGGCCGGCAGGCTGGTCAAGATTGCCGACTGAAACGGCCCGACGGTTGCGCGCATGCCCCCGTTGCGCCCCAACGCCTCACATGGAGCCTGAGATGAACGAACTGCAACAACGGATCGCCGCCGAACTCGAGGTGGTGCCGCCCTTCGCCGATGCCGCCGCCGAGCTGGCGGAAATCGAACGACGCAAGGCCTTCATCAAGAACTGCCTGCGCGAGACCGGCCTCAAGGTGCTGGTGCTCGGCATCAGCGGCGGGGTCGATTCGTCGACCGCCGGCCGTCTGGCCCAGCTCGCCGTCGAGGAGCTGCGCGCCGAGACCGGCGATGAGAGCTACCGCTTCATCGCCGTGCGCCTGCCCTACGACATCCAGCACGACGAGGCCGACGCCCAGGCGGCGATGCGCTTCATCCGCGCCGACGAAGAGCAGACGGTGAACATCGGCGGCGCGGTGCGCGGGCTGGCCGAGCAGGTCGAGGAACTGGATCCGCTGGAGCCGGCTCGCCGCGATTTCGTGGTCGGCAACATCAAGGCGCGGGTACGCATGGTCGCGCAGTACGCCATCGCCAACGCGCGCAACGGTCTGGTGATCGGCACCGACCACGCCGCCGAGGCGGTGATGGGCTTCTTCACCAAGTTCGGCGATGGCGCCTGCGATCTGGCGCCGCTCAGCGGGCTGGTCAAGCATCAGGTCCGTGCCATCGCCGCCCGCCTCGGCGCGCCGCAGGATCTGGTGATCAAGGTGCCGACCGCCGACCTCGAGGAGCTGCGCCCCGGCCGTCCGGACGAGGACGCCCACGGCGTCAGCTACGCCGAGATCGACGCCTACCTGCATGGCCTGCCGGTCTCGGAGCAGGCTGCCGCGATCATCGAGCGCACCTACCGGATCACCGCGCACAAGCGCGCGCTGCCCAAGGTACCCTGAGGGCTCGCCGCTCAGTCGCTCCAGATCATCCGCAGGTTCTCGAAACCCTCGAACATCCGCCGGTCCATCAGCCCGACCAGCTCGGGATCGAAGTGCCGGCCGGACTGTTCGCGGATGTACAGCTGCGCCTCCTTGGCGCTCCACGCCGGCTTGAACGGGCGCTCGGCACGCAGCGCGTCGTAGACGTCGCAGAGCGCGACGATGCGCGCCGACAGGGGGATCTCCTCGCCCTTGAGGCCCTGCGGATAGCCGCTGCCATCCCAGCGTTCGTGGTGGTAGCGGGCGATCTCGGCCGCGAGCTTGAGCAGCGGATTGCCCGAGGAATCGCTGAGGAACTGATGGCCCAGCGCGGTGTGCTGCTGCATGACCTGCGTCTCCTCCTCGTCCAGAGGGCCGGGCTTGAGCAGGATGCGGTCGGGAATGCCGACCATGCCGACATCGTGCATGGTCGCCGCCAGGCGCAGCTGCTTGACCCACTGCGGCGGGCAGCCATAGGCGCGGGCCAGCAGGGCCGCGGTCTCGCCGATGCGGATCATGTGGTGGCCGTTCTGGTTGTCACGGTACTCGGTGACCCGCACCAGGCAGCGGATGACCATCTCCGTGGTGCGCTGCACTTCCCGGGTGCGTTCCTCGACGCGCTGCTCGAGCAGGCGGCGCTCGTTGTCCAGCTCGATACGGGCGAACCACAGGCTGAGGTGGTTGCGCACACGCAGGAGCAGTTCCTGGGGATCCACCGACTTGTTCAGGTAATCACTGACGCCAAGGTCCAGGGCGCGGCGGCGACTGTCGACATCATTACGGCTGGCAACCGCGATGATCGGCTGGCTCTCCGGCAGGTACTTGCGCAGCAGGCTGAGGATCTCGAGGCCGCCGGGGCGGGCGATCTCGAGGTCGAGCAGCAGCAGGTCCCAGGGGTTTTCCAGCAGCCAGGGCAGTCCCTGGGTGGGGCCGCTGAAGACGCGCGCATTCTTCAGGCCGGCAGCGTGGAGGGCAGTTGCCAATTGGGCCAGGTCACCGTCGACCGCTTCCAGCAGAACCACGTTGGCTTTGCGCAGGTGTTCGGGAATGTCACGCATGGGCTTCCGTCCTTTGAAATCGACCGCCGTTCTCTGCGCGCAGGTTCCGGTTTTTTCCGGGGGCGGGTCAAGCCAAGAGGGAAGTTCCGTTGAGCTGCTCGACACTTTTGGCCCTGACGATCACGCCGGAGCGACACCGGGCGCCAAGGCATGCGGCTGGTCGAGACGCTGCGGCAGGATGGATAGGCGGATGCGCGCAGGCTGATGCCCGTGTTGAAACCGGGCTGCCCGCCGCCAGGCGGGGACGCTCATGGCGCTGAGGCCGTCGGCCACGGAGCGTCGCTGGCGGCGCTCCAAGGTCGAGTCACGCGGGACGACGTGGATCGAGGCGTGGCTCGGTGCACGGCACTAATTTTTTACAGGGGCATCCTTCGGGTCGAGGAAACTGATCCCCCATGGACCGGTGCCATGGATCTGGAGAATCGCACCCTCCTTCCTGGTCTCGGCGTACATCGGCATTCCCGGGGGAATCATGACCGCATCACCTGCGGTATACGCCTTGGCCGTCATGGCATCGAACTTGTCTCCGGTGGCGAAGTAGAAGGTCCCCGACAGGACGGTCACCCGCTCGAACACTGGATGCGTGTGGACGCCGATCTTGAAGTCCGGCGGGAGCTTCAGGCGGAACGTGATGGGTACCGCCGCTTTCAGATCGCCCTCGATGACGGCGATCTGCGCACCGGGTCCGACCGAAGGCGCGTCGACCCACTTGAGTTCGGACGCCGAGACCGAAATGAAACCGGGCCCGGCGCTCTGCGTATCCGCCCAGGCGATGGGGGCGGCAAGCGATCCCGCGGTGAGGGTTACCGCGATCGCCACACTGTTGATGATGTTCATTTTTTTACCTTTCGCTCGCGTTGAACTGAGTTGGTTGGGTGCCACAGGAGCATTGCTCCGGCGTGGCCACCGGCCCCGGGTTGGTCCGTCAACGATTAAGCTAACCGGCGATGAAAAGCGTAGCTTTCTCAAGTCCGCCGGGCAAAGCACCGGCGGTTGCGCGCGGCATCCTCGGGGCAACGCTTGCGCGGTGGATTCATTCGCCCCGACAAGCCCCGCTCCCCAGGTCCCAGCCCTTTCCGAGCTGACAAAACTGTAATCTCCCCCTCAGCTTCCCGACAGCTCGTCCCCGCTATGGTGCTATCCATACCAAAGGAGTTCCGCCCAGGGCGGACGGCATGAGGCGGCTCGGGCTGCCTCGACTGACGGGATATGAGCGCATGCAATCTCTGACTTCGCGACGAACCTTCATCAAGGGCCTGGCCGCCGGCGGCGTGCTCGCCGGCCTCGGCCTGTGGCGCCAGCCGGTCTGGGCGCTGACCAGCCCGGGCCAGCCGACCGTGCTGGCCGGCACGCAATTCGACCTGACCATCGACGAGCTGGCGGTCAACTTCACCGGCCGCGCGCGCACCGCGCTCGCCGTCAACGGCAGCCTGCCCGCACCGCTGCTGCGCTGGCGCGAGGGCGATACCGTGACCCTGCGGGTGCGCAACCGCCTGAAGGAGGACACCTCGATCCACTGGCACGGCATCCTGCTGCCGGCCAACATGGACGGCGTGCCCGGCTTCAGCTTCGCCGGCATCGCCCCGGACGGCATGTACGAGTACAAGTTCAAGGTCAAGCAGAGCGGCACCTACTGGTACCACAGCCATTCCGGCTTCCAGGAGCAGCTCGGCGTCTACGGCCCGCTGGTGATCGATCCGCTGGAGCCGGAGCCGTTCCAGTACGAGCGTGACTACGTGGTGATGCTCTCCGACTGGACCGACGAGAACCCGGCCCGGGTGCAGGCCAAGCTGAAGAAGCAGGCCGACTACTACAACCAGCACCGCCGCACGGTCGGCGACTTCATCCGCGACGTCGGCGACAACGGCTGGAGCGAGACGGTTTCCGAGCGCTGGGCCTGGGCGAAAATGAACATGACGCCCACCGACCTCGCCGACGTGACCGGCGCCACCTACACCTACCTGCTCAACGGCCAGGCGCCGGATGGCAACTGGACCGGCGTGTTCCAGCCCGGCGAGCGCATCCGCCTGCGCCTGATCAACGCCTCGGCGATGACCTACTTCGACTTCCGCATCCCCGGCCTCAAGCTCACCGTGGTGGCGGTCGACGGGCAGAACGTCGAGCCGGTGGAGGTCGACGAGATCCGCCTGGCGGTGGCGGAAACCTACGACGTGATCGTCACCCCCGATGGCAGCCAGCAGGCCTGGACCCTGTTCGCCCAGGCCATGGATCGCAGCGGCTACGCGCGCGGCACCCTGGCCGTGCGCGAAGGCCTCGCCGCGCCGGTGCCGCAACCCGATCCGCGCCCGGTGCTGAGCATGGCCGACATGGGCCACGGCGATCATGGCGCCCACGCCGGGCACAGCGGCGCAGCGCCGGCAATGGACCATTCCGCCATGAATCACGCGGGTATGAACCACGCCGGCGTGGCCGGAATGGATCATGGGCAGATGGCGGGCATGGATCACGGCAACATGGCCGGCATGCAGCACGGCGCCGCCGCTGCCACGGCGATGCAGAGCCACCCGGCCAGCGAGACGGGCAACCCGCTGATCGACATGCAGACCATGACGCCCACCGCCAAGCTCGACGATCCGGGCATCGGCCTGCGCGACAACGGCCGCCGCGTGCTGACCTACGCCGACCTGCGCAGCCGTTTCGCCGATCCGGACGGCCGCGAGCCGGGGCGTACCATCGAGTTGCACCTGACCGGCCACATGGAGCGCTACTCCTGGTCGATGGATGGCGTCGAGTTCGCCAATGCCGAACCGCTGCGCTTCAAGTACGGCGAGCGCCTGCGTATCGTGCTGGTCAACGACACCATGATGCACCACCCCATCCACCTGCACGGCCTGTGGAGCGACCTCGAGGACGAGAACGGCAACTTCAAGGTGCGCAAGCACACCGTCGACATCCCGCCGGGCTCCCGCCGCAGCTACCGCGTCACCGCCGACGCCCTCGGCCGCTGGGCCTACCACTGCCACCTGATGATGCACATGGACCTCGGCATGTTCCGGGAAGTCCGCGTGGAAGAATGAAGAGGAAATTCGCCATGACCACCCGCCACCACCGCTCGCCCCTGCTCGCCACAGCCCTGGCCTTCGCCCTGCTGACCACCCTGCCGCCGGCAATGGCGCAGAGCGAGCATGACGGACATCACCCGCAGAACGCCCCGGCCGCCGCGGCGGCAACGCAGAATGCCCCGCAGAAGAACGGCATGCCGAGCCAGGGCAACATGGGCGCCGGCCAGATGCCGCAAGGCGGCATGATGGATCACAGCCAGATGAACCATGGGCAGATGATGGATCATGGTTCGATGGACCATCAAAAGATGATGCAGCAGATGCACGAACAGCATATGGGCCAGGGGCAGATGAACCCCGGCAACATGCCGCCAGCCAAGGCGGCCCCCAGCACCAAGGACGGGAAAAATGGCCAGTAAACTGCCTCTCGCCCTGGCCCTCGGCCTGGGCCTGATCGCCACCGCCCAGGCCGCGGAACCGGTGGATCACTCGAGCCATGCCGGCCATGAAACGCCCGCCCCGGCACCCGCCGCGACCGACGAGCACGGTGCCCACCACCCGCAACCTGCGGCAGCCGCCCCGGCGCCGGCTCCCAGCCAGGGCATGCCGATGATGGATCACGGCGGCATGAGCCACGAGCAGATGATGCAGATGCACCAACAGCACATGCAGCAGATGCAGGGCCAGCAGATGGACCACGGTGGCATGAGCCATGAGCAGATGATGCAGATGCATCAGCAGCACATGCAGGCCCAGCCGCAGACGACTCCGCAGGCGGACCATCAAGCCCACCACCCGGCCGGCTACCCGGCGGCCCCGGTTCCGCCGCTCACCGACGCCGATCGCGCCGCCGCCTTCCCCGACCTGCCGCCGCATGCCATGCACCAGGGCGGCATCAACTACCTGTTCGTCGCCGACCAGCTGGAGTGGCAGGACGCCGACGAGGGCAGCGCGCTGAGCTGGGACCTGAACGGCTGGGTCGGCGGCAACATCGACCGCCTGGCCTTCCGCTCCGAAGGCGAGCGGGTCAACGGTCATACCGAGGAGGCCGAGCTGCAATTGCTGTGGAGCCACGCCATCGGTCCCTGGTGGGAAAGCGTCGCCGGCGTGCGCCAGGACTTCAAGCCGGGCTCGCCGCAGACCTGGGCCGCCTTCGGTGTGCAGGGCATGCCGCTGTATGGCCTGGAAACCGAAGCCACCGCCTTCCTCGGCGAAGCCGGCCAGAGCGCCCTGCGCCTGGGCGCCGAATACGACATCCTGCTGACCAACCGGCTGATCCTGCAGCCGGCGGCCGAGATGAACCTGTACGGGCGCAACGACGAAGAACGCGGCGTCGGCTCGGGCTTCAGCGATCTCGAGCTGGGCCTGCGCCTGCGCTACGAGATCCGCCGCGAGTTCGCCCCCTACATCGGCGTGAACTGGACGCGCGCCTACGGCAATACCGCCGACCTGCTGCGCGAAGAAGACGAGGATGTCAGCGAGGCCCGCCTCGTCGCCGGCGTGCGCTTCTGGTTCTGAGACAGATAGATGAAAAGAACAATAACCACCCTGACGCTGGCCAGCCTTGCGGCATCTGTCGTCGGTGCCGGCGTCATCTGGTCGGGCCTGATCAACGTGGGTGCCGACGATCCGCATCTGGAAAGCGTACACGCCCTGCTGAGCGCCGCCCGCGAACGCTCGATCGCCGTGCGCGCCGCCGGCATCCCCGTGCCGGACCTGAACGATCCCGAGCTGATCCGCCGCGGCGCCGGCAACTACCACTCGATGTGCATCGGCTGCCACCTGGCACCGGGCATGGCGGCGACCGAGCTGAGCCAGAACCTCTATCCGGCGCCACCCAATCTGGCGCAGATCGGCGCCAACGGCAGTCCCTCAACGGCCTTCTGGATCATCAAGCACGGCATCAAGGCCACCGGCATGCCGGCCTGGGGCAAGAGCATGGGCGACGAGCATATCTGGGGCATGGTCGCCTTCCTGCAGCGGCTGCCGAACCTCGATGCCACGCAGTATCGCCAGCTGGTCGCCGCCAGCGATGGCCACTCCCACGGCGGCGGGGAAACCGACATGCACGACCACAGCCAGCAGCACGGTCAGACTGCGGCGGGCGATGCCCTGCAGCCCCCGGCGGCGTCACACCACGGCGGCGAGCATGCCCACGGTCACTCGGGTGAAGTCTCCAAGGCCGCCGGGCCGAAGCAGGAGAACAAGTCGGTCCACATCCATGCCGACGGCAAGGAGCACGTGCATCACTGACGGCGTCAGGGAAAGCGCACCAACATGGCAGGAGCCCGCGTGCTGGCGATCCGGCTCGTCCAAGAGCATCGCCAGCACGCTGCCCCCTACGCAAGGCAATCCGTGCTCCGGCCCGGATGCCGGCCCGGCGGGGGGACAAAGCTGGTAGACTGTCGCGGTTTTTTCAGCCCGAGTCGCGAGTAACGCCAGTGGAACTGTTCAAGGAATTTACCTTCGAAGCCGCCCATCTCCTGCCCCACGTGCCGCAAGGGCACAAGTGCGGGCGCCTGCATGGCCATTCGTTCCGCGTGGCGATCTACATCGAGGGCGAGGTCGACCCCTATACCGGCTGGATCCGCGACTTCAGCGAAATCAAGGCGATCTTCAAGCCGATCTACGATCGTCTGGACCACTACTACCTGAACGACATCCCCGGCCTGGAGAATCCGACCAGCGAGAACCTGGCCAAGTGGATCTGGCAGCAGCTCAAGCCGCTGCTGCCCGAACTGTCGCGGGTGCGGGTGCATGAGACCTGCACCAGCGGCTGCGAATATCGCGGCGACTGAGCCGCAAGGCAGCCCCCCCGCTCTCCCGAACGCGCCGGCACTGACCGGCGCGTCGCATTCAGGCCATCGGCGCCTTTTCACGATCTCGCAAGCCAAGACCGGTCTGGCGTCGGACGGACCCGCGAATCTATCGAGGGCGCGGAGTTCAACCGCCGCAAGTCGCACCCGAATCCGCGCTCTACGCCGCATGGGCGACGCACAGCAGCACTGTGTACAGGCTCTCAGCTCAGGCGCATCCAGTACTTGCCGCCTTTGTAGCCGACGATCATCCCGTCGCGGGTGATGTGCAGCACCTTCAACTCAGCATTGATCGCATCGCCCTCGCGCAGAGTACGCCCGCCCGTCTTGACGAAGCGCAGCTTGGGGTCCCTGGCGTAGATGTGCACGTTGAACGGCATCTCGCGTAGCTGCTGCTGGACCTGTGCCGGCAACTGCTTCCAGTGCTCCACTGCACCGTACTCGGCGAGCTGCGGGCCAGGTGCGGGTACGGCCTGGGGAACAGACAAGGCCGGCACCAGCGGCTGCGGTTTGGGTGCCGGCGCGGCAACCGGCGGGCGCTCCACCGGTAGCTCGAGCTTCTGCACGATCGGCGGTGGGCCGTCCGGCGCAGCGGCGGGTGTCGGCGGTGACGCCGGCTTGGGCTCGTCGACGCTGACCCGCACCCCGGCCAGCTGCTGCAAGGCGGCCAGCCCCGGAGCCTGCGACTCGACCGGCGCCGCAGCCTGGGCGAGTGCAGGGGCGGCCGGTTCGGGAGCTGCGGATGGCAGGCCAGGCGCCCCAGCCTGAGCCGTGCTGGCGACCGACTCCGTGGCCGTCGCCGCAGGCGGCTGGACTGCGGTCTGCGGCGCAGCGGTGGGCGCAGTGCCTGGCGGAGCGGCGACTGGCGCCGACTGCTCGGCCAGCGGCGGCGCCAGCTGCGGGTCCACAACCGGCGGGGCCAGCCAGCGCTGCCAGCCCAGCACGGCCAGCACCGCGAGCAGCAGCAGTACCGTGGCCAGCGCGACCATGCGCCAGATGCGCTCGCTGCGCGTCGGCCCAGGGCGGGCGGCGGCCATCTGGCTGGCGAGGTCGGGCACCGCGCCGCGGCTGCGGCTGTCCTGGGAGTTCTTCAGGGCATCGAGGATGTAGGACATGAGCTTACTCCCGAGCCGTACTGCTCAGCAGCGGAATCCCCGACTCGGTCAGGGCACTCAGCTGGATGATGGTCTGCGGCCCCACCACGCCATCGGTCTGCAGGCGGTTCTGGTGCTGGAAGGCCAGCACCTGCAGCTGCAGCGGCTCGTCGTAGCGCTGGCGGCTGGCGGCTGGCATCGGTTTGCCCTGCAGACGCGCCAGGTTGTTCTCCAGCCAGGGCACCAGCGGACCGTAACCTTCGGGCCGCAACGGCGCGCTGTAACCGGGCGGCATGCGCCACAGCAGCAGGCGCGTACCGCTCATCCAGTTGCGCAGCTCGTTCAGTTCGACCCAGCGCTGCTCGCCGGCGATCTCCAGCCGGGCCAGCCCCCTGGCGCGGTCGATGCCGATCAGCGCCGCCTGGAAGTCCTGGCCACGGGCATTGAACAGGTTGACCACCGCCGGCAGGTTGTACTGCAGCAGGTCGTCCAGACCGCCCGGCTGCAGCAGGCAGGACAGGTTGTGCGCGCGCGCGAAGCTGCACAGTTGCGGCGCCATCTGCGGGTCGTAGCTCAGCCCCCAGCTGCGGAACAGCGCGCGATAGGCCAGCGCCTCGGTGGCGCCCAGGTCGGTACCCGCCGGCCATTGCCAGTCGCCCGGCGAGGACACCTGCGGAGCAGCGTCGACCGGCACTGCCGCGACCGTGGCCGCCACGGCAGGGGCCGGCTCTTCATCCAACGGCTCCACGACACCTTCCGGCAGCAGCGCTTCGCCGGTCGAGGTCGGCGCGGCCTGCTCGATCGGCTGGGCCGCCGGTGCCGCGACTGCCGTCGCGGCGGCGGCCGGCTCGGCACTGCCAGTCGCGGACTCGGCCACAGGTTTCTGCTCGGTCGCCACCGCCGGGGTAGCCAAGCTGCTGGCCGGCGTCGGCGTGGGCTGCAGCATGGCCTGCAGACGTGGCCACCCGCCATCGCCAGCCATGCCCGGCAACCACACCCCCAGCGCCAGCAACAGCAGCGCCGCCGCTGACCAGCTCGCCCAACGCGGCAACCGCCCCAGTCGCCCACCCACGGCCTCGCCCCCCCGCCCCAGCACCTCGGCAGCGGCGCGGCGCAACACCCCGCTGTCCACCGCGCGCCGGCGCTCGACGTAGGCACCGAGCAGCGCCCGGTCACAGATGATGTTGACCATGCGCGGCACGCCACCGGTCAGCCGGTGCAGGGTGCGCAGCGCGCCGGGGGTGAACAGTGGCGCCTCGCAGCCGCTGACGTTAAGGCGGTGGCTGACGTACTCGCGCAGCTCGGTCGGATTGAGCGCGTGCAGGTGGTAGCGGGCGGTGATGCGCTGGTTGAGCTGGCGCAGCTGCGGGCTGGACAGCTTCTCCAGCAGTTCGGGCTGGCCGATCAGGATGATCTGCAACAGCTTCTCGCTGCTGGTCTCCAGGTTGGTCAGCAGGCGGATCTGCTCCAGCGCATCGAGGCTCAGGTTCTGCGCCTCGTCGATGATCAGCACGGTATTCACGCCGCGCGCATGGCTTTCCAGCAGGTGGCCGTTCAACGCATCGATGTAGCCCTTGATGCGGTTCTCGCTGCGCTCGTAGCGGATCTTCAGCTCGTCGCAGATCGCCTCCAGCAACTCGCTGATGCTGTATTTCGGATTGAGGATGAAGGCGATTTCCGCAGTTTCTGGAATCTGCTCGAGCAAACAACGGCAAACCGTTGTTTTTCCAGTACCAATCTCCCCCGTCAACAGCACGAAGCCGCCATTGCAGTTGATCCCGTAGAGCAGGCTGGCGAGCGCCTCGCGGTGCTCGGCGCTCAGGTAGAGATAGCGGGGATCGGGCGCGATGGTGAACGGCAGTTCCGACAGTCCAAAGTATTTTTTGTACATGGTCATCAAGCCTCGCAACCTTCAATGACTATAGAAGTCCCCGAGGCGGTTTCCAGTGCCATACATCCACCCCCGGATGTAATGGCTCCTTGCCATCTCCTTTCGTCGGATTAACAGAAATTTATGTGACCTTGTTCTAGGTTTTTACAAAGGCGCAGTAACGGTATGGAGAAGTAGTAAAACCCCGTCGTTCCAGGTGTTCCGCGATGGCCTCAATGATCCCCCCCACCTCTGACTCACCTCGCCGCGCATTGCTGCTCGACCTCAGCCCCAACGAGACGCTTCCCGACTCGCTGCAGCTGAGCGATTGGTTCTTCGACCGCGCCACTTCGGTGGACGACGCCCAGGCCATGCTCAAGCAGCAGACCTATCGCGTCGGCGTCGCCCGGCTGACCGGCAACATGAAGGAAAGCCATGAGCGCGTCGAAACGCTGCTCGGCGCCAACGAACACCTGGCCTGGGTCGCGCTGGTGCGTCCCGGCGATCTCGAACGCCAGGACTTCCGCCAGCTGATCTACGAACACTTCTACGATTATTTCTCGCTGCCGCTGGGCGACAACCTGATCCACCTGCGTTACGCCCTCGGCCACCTCGACGGCATGTCGCGCCTGCGCGACCTGGAAAAAGCCACGCTGATGCCGGTCGAGGAGTTCCAGATGGTCGGCGGCAGCAAGCAGTTTCTCAGCATCTTCGAGCAGATCCGCCGGGTGGCCGGGGTCGATGCTCCGGTGCTGATCCGCGGCGAGACCGGGGTCGGCAAGGAGCTGATCGCCCGCGCCATCCACCAGCGCTCGCAGCACAGCGACGGCCCGTTCGTCGCGGTCAACTGCGGCGCCCTGCCGGAAACCCTGATCCACGCCGAGCTGTTCGGCTACGAGAAGGGCTCCTTCACCGGCGCCTACAAGCGCAAGATCGGCCGCATCGAAGCGGCGCAGAACGGCACCATCTTCCTCGACGAGATCGGCGATCTGCCGCAGCAGATGCAGGTGTACCTGCTGCGCTTCCTCGAACAGAAGACCATCGAGCGCCTCGGCGGCAACCAGAGCATCACCGTCAACGCGCGAGTCATCGCCGCCACCCACGTCAACCTCGAGCAGGCGGTGGCCGAAGGTCGCTTCCGCGAGGATCTGTATTACCGGCTTAACGTTCTCACCATCACGGTGCCGCGCCTGGCCGACCGCGGCACCGACATCGAGCTGCTGGCCCGCTACTTCCTGCACAAGTTCGGCAAGGAGTACGGCAGCACCAGCCGCGGCTTCACCCGCCAGGCGGTGGCGGCCATGCTGCACTACAGCTGGCCGGGCAATGTTCGCGAACTGATCAACTGCGTCCGCCGCGCCTTGGTGATGAGCGAGAACCGCATGATCACTCCCAAGGACCTCGGCCTGAGCGAGGCCGACGCGCTCGAGGCGCCAATGCCGCTGGAGGAAGCGCGGGCCCACGCCGAGGAGCTGGCGGTGCGCAGCAGCCTCAGCCACTGCATGAACAACGTCTCCAACGCCGCCAAACTGCTGGGGGTATCGCGGGTGACCCTGTACCGCATGATGGACAAATACGGCATCCGCTAGAGGTTTTGTAAGACATGTGGAACATTCGGCCCTCCGCGCGGGCAGAGGGCCGAATAAAATTCCTTGCCGATCAGCGACATGGATCTTTGGCGCGAGATTTGCTGCTATTCCATACGCACAGGAGGAATGGCAACCATGCTCGAGCCAGACCCAGACCTGTTCCGCGTCATGGCGCCAGTCGACAGCGGACGCAGCAGCACAGCCCACGGGCCGGAGACCGGTCAGACAGGCTTCCCGTTGTTCAGCGACGCGCCCTTCGTCGTCTGGTACCACCAGCACCGCAAGTCCCGTAGCCAGGGTCATATCCACCCCACCTGCCTGCCACCGATCCGTCTGTGGGACGAAGCCGAGGATCACGACCGCAAGTCTTGACCCGAAATCGACATCCCGCCCTGCCCACCGCCTGTTTGCGATAAGTGGTCATCATCGACACGCTGCGACCGCCTGTCAGCGCCCCGCTCTAACTCGTAGCCTTTCGGATCGCTCCGGAAAAGTTCCAGATCATTTCTTGATCAAAAACCACATTCCTTATGCCGGCTCTGTATAAAAAACGAGCAACTCGCGTGCTAGATTTCGCCCGCTTAACGCATGTACCAAGAATTGAACAGTGAGTGCATGTGGCGATTTACAGGAAATTCCCCGTTGCACAAGCAACGAACAGGGAGGTTGCGGGGCTGCTCGCTGGCGTTACAGCCATGCGGTCACGAGGGCTTTAACCGGGTAAGCACACCGACCCGATTTACCGATACCGACAGGCAGAAAGATTCCTCGCCGTGGCATTCCCCGGCCCCGCACTTCGACATCCCCCGGATGCCGCACCGCCAAGGGAGCAGTCTCCTCAGGGAGCGCCGTGCAGAGGATCTTTCTGACTGAATTCAGGAGAGATTCGTGCGCGTTTTCCGGCCCCGTTCCGTAACGTTCCTCGCCCTCGTGGCCCTCATCGGCAGCCTGACGCCGAACCTGCTGCTGGCCGACACCAGCCACACCCACGGCAGCGAGCAGAGGGCCGTCACACCCGCCGCCCGTCAATCCGCCAGCACCCGCACCGAAGAACTGGTGAGCCTGGTCAAGCGCTTGAAGAGCGCCGATGCCAGCCAGCGCGGCGCCTTGCGCTCGCAACTGCAGGCCAAGGTCGAGCAACGCCGCAGCCTGCTCGAGGAGCTGATCCAGACCCAGCCGTCCGAAGTGCTGCGCGTGGCCATTCCGGAGGACAAGCAGAAAGGCATGCCGCCCGAGGTGATCGCCCGTCTGGAGCAGCGTCTGGATCTGGAAGGAGAACTGGAAGTCTTCTACGAGGATTACGATGACGGCTCGCACAAGCTGCGCCATCTCATCAAGACCAGCTTCGGCGAACGCTTCGAGCTGCACTTCGCCGAGTCGCGCCGCGAGTGGCGCAGCGGCCTGAAGGTGCGCGCCCAGGGCTGGATGCTCGAGCGCCGCGGTAGCCAAAGCATCCAGGGCGACATCGCCCTGACCGACGATGACAACGGTCTGATGCTGGCCGATGGCGGCACCACCACCGCTACCACCCTCGCCGACATGCCCAATACCAAGGGCGCGCAGCGCACCCTGGCGATCCTGGTCAATTTCCAGGACGCGCCGAACGTCAAGCCCTGGACCGCCAGCGAAGCCAACAGCCTGATCTTCGGCAGCGTCAGCGACTTCTTCAAGGAAAACTCCAGCCAGCAGACCTGGCTGACCGGCAACGTCGCCGGCTGGTACACCATTCCGGTCAGCAGCACCTCGTGCGACGGCTTCACCATCCAGAACTATGCCAAGTCGTCGGCCCAGGCCAACGGCTTCGTACTCAGCAACTATGATCGCTTCCTGTTCATCTTCCCGCAGAACAGTGGGTGTAGTTACAGCGGCATGGGCCAGGTCGGCGCCTTCCCGTCCAGCGCCTGGATCCACAACAGCATGACCCTGCGCACCATCGGTCACGAGATGGGCCATAACCTCGGCCTGTACCACGCCCATGCCCGCGATTGCGGCAACACCACCCTGGGCAGCAGCTGCACCAGCCAGGATTACGGCGACACCGTCGACATCATGGGCTACAACGGCACTGTCGGGCACTTCAACGGCTTCAACAAGGAGCGTCTGGGCTGGCTGGCCAGCGGCAACATCATCAATGTCGCCAGCAGCGGCAGCTTCTACATCAAGCCGAACAGTGTCGCGACCAGCAGTGCCAAGGTACTGAAAATTCCCAATGGCACCGACTCCAGCGGCGCAGCCAGCTACTACTACGTCGAGTACCGCCAGCCGGTCGGCTTCGACGCCAAGATCACCGAGCGCGGGGTGATCGACACCACCAACATGTTCAACGGCGTGACTATTCGCCAGGCGAGCCCGAGCAACGGCAACAGCGGCTACCTGCTGGACATGACCGCCGGCAGTGACTTCATCGATATGAAGGACGCAGCCCTGACCGGCGGGCGCAACTTCACCGACAACGGCATCAGCATCACCACCCAGTCGACCGACTCCAGCCAGGCGCTGGTCACCGTCGATCTCGGCGCCTCCTCCGGCAGCGGCCAGACCTGCACCCGCAGCGCGCCGACGGTCAGCCTCAGCCCTGGCCAGAGCAGCTGGCTGACTGCCGGAAGCAGCTACACCTACACCGTATCGGTGACCAACAAGGACAGCAGCGGTTGCGCCAGCAGCAGCTTCAGCCTCGCTGCCAGCAAGCCGAGCGGCTGGAGCGCCAGCCTCGGCAGCGCCAGCCTGAGCCTGGCTCCGGGTGCCAGCGCCAGCACCACGCTGAAGGTCACCTCGCCGATCACCGCCACCGACGGCTTCTACACCATCGGCGCCAGCGCCACAGCCAACGCCCTGACCGGCAGCGGTAGTGCCAGCTTCGTGGTGGACAACCCGACCACCGCGACCAACCAGCCGCCCAAGGCAGTGAACGACAGCTCGCTGCTGAGCAGCGTCACTACGGTCAACGTCCCGGTACTGTCCAACGACAGCGACCCGGAAGGCGACAAGCTGAGCATCGTGTCCTTCACCCAGGGCAGCAAGGGCAGCGTCAGCCTCAACAGCGACGGCACCCTGCGCTACAGCCCGGCCAAGTCGTTCAAGTCCGGCGACCAGTTCAGCTATACCATCAGCGATGGTAAGAACAGCGCCAGCGCCACCGTGAGTGTCAGCCTGAACGTCACCACCACCGCCAGCAAAGGCAACGGTCGCTAAAAGCAACGAAGCGAAGCCACAAAAACCAAGCCACAAAAAAGGCGCAGGGTCACACCCTGCGCCTTTTGTCTTTCATCCGGGCCTGGCGCCATCCCTGGCGCCAGACGCTTCACTGCTCAGAACGAGTTGTCGTTCGGCAGATCGCAACCCAGGTTGTTGTAGCCATCCAGCGTCGAAGCCAGCGCCAGGATGGTGCCACGGTCCTTGGTGGCCAGAGCCGCGTTGACCTGCGTGATCACTTCCGAGGTCGTCAGCGGGAAGTCCACATCAGGATGGCCGGCGTTGAGCAGCGAGGCCACTGCAGCGCGCAGGAGAATCTGCGCAGCACCGACCAGGTTGGTGCCGCCCGGATAGCCCAGTGCTTCCATCAGGGTATCGTCGCCCAGTTGGTTGTTCAGCACGCCACTCGGCAGGCTGAAGACCGAACCGACCAGCTGGTTCGGGCTGTAGCCTACCCAGCTACCGGGGCTGTTCTTCCAGAAGCCGGGAGTGCAACCCTCGAACTCCGGCGGCGGCGGCGGCACATCGCAGGTAGCGCTGGCGGTGGCCGTGAAGGAGCCAGTCTCAAGGGCCCCGTTGGCGTTGGCTTCCACAGTGTTGGTCCAGGTACCGGTACCCGGGCTGTAGCTGCCGTTGTAGTTGGCGGAAGCTCCCGGAGCCAGATCGCCAAGGTTGAAGGTCTGGTCATCCAGCGGATCAGCCGGAGTACCGTTGTCGTCCACCACAGTCACACCCAGCAGGGCCACGTTGCCGGTGTTGCTCACCGTACCGTTGAACAGGATCGGCTGATCGTGGGCCATGGCGTCGGTGCACTGCTTGGTCACTGCGATCGACGGATTCAGGTCTGCGGCGCAACTGGCCGTTTCGGTATCCGACACAGCCTGGCTGGTCAGCATATCCACACCCGTTGCCGTCACCACATCCGTGGAGCTGGCACTGCTGCTGCTGAAGTTGCCGTTGAAGGGCAGCGAAGCACCGACCCCCAGGGTGGCATTGCTGATCAATGTCACGTCATCGCCGGAGTTGCCCGGGGTGCCGTTGTCGTCCACCACATTGACGTTCTGCAGCACTACATTACCGGTGTTGGTTACCGAACCAATGAACAGCACGTCGATAGCCGTACCGGCGCTATTGACGGTAGCCGTGCACTGCTTGCTCACCAGGATGGCCGGGTTCACATCGGCGGCGCAGGTGGCCGTCTCAGTGTCCGACACGACATCGCCGGTCAAGGCATCGGAAGCCGTAGCCGAAACCACATCCGTCGAGCTGGAGCCACTGCCACTGAAGTTGCCGCTGAAGGGCAACGAAGCCCCCACAGCCAGGGTGGCATTGTCGATCAGCGTCACGTCATCACCGGTGTTGCCCGGGGTGCCGTTGTCGTCGATCACGGTGACGTTGTTGAGGATCACGTTACCGTTGTTGGTCACCGAGCCGGTGAAGCTCACATCGATGCCGTCACCGCTGCTGTTCACGGTAGCCGTGCACTGCTTGGCCAGCAGGATGGACGGATTGGTATCCGCCAGGCAGGTGGCTTCGGCAGTGTCGCTCACTTCGACATCGGTCAGCACATCGGTACCGCTGGCCACCACATGGTCAGTGGAGGTGTTGCTGCCGGTTACCCCGAAGCCGCCGTTGTAGGGCATGGAAGCCCCGGCGTTGAGAGTGACCGGGCCAAGCACCGTCACATCGTCGCCCGGATCAGCCGTACCGTTGTCATCGACCACGGTGACGTTTTCCAGAGCCACGTTGCCGGTGTTGGTCACGGTGCCGTTGAACAGCACGTCGACGCCCGAGCCATCTTCCTTGAGGGTCGCGGAGCAGAACTTGTCGACTGTGATGGCCGGGCTGACCGTCGGCGAGCATGTGGCATCGGCGGTGGCCTCAACCGTGGCGGTGCCGCGCGAACCCGTGGCGGTTACCTGATCGGTGGCCGGAATCGCCGTGGTCTCGTAGCTGCCGCTGTACGGCTGGGTCTCACCCGGTTGCAGCGTGGCCGGTCCGAAGACCACCTGGTCGTCGCCGGTGTCGCCCGGGGTACCCATGTCGTCGGTCACAGTGACGTTGTTCAGCGCCAGACCGCCGTCGTTGGTGACCTCGCCGCTGAAGTTGACCACGACGCTGTTGCCGCCGTCCTGATCGTTCACCTCAGCTTCGCAAGTCTTGGTCACGGCGATGCTGCACAGGTCGAAATTGCCCAGCACGAAGTCCTTCAGCTGTGCGGTTTCCGAACGCGACGAACGGGTTTCAGCCAGGAAACTGCTGAAACACGGGGTTGCACCACCCAGCAGCCGGGTCACGTTGATGCCGCCCTCGAAGAAGCTCTCCTTGGGCAGGTCCGAAGCTGGACCGCTCTTCGGCGTGTAGTCCCAGGCCGGCTCATTGGTCAGGTTGTTGACGTTGGTGATGGCGCAGGCCAGCTTGTTGCCGGCGCCATCGCACTTGGCGTTGGTAGAGCTGTAAATCTCGTCGAGGTTGTCGGCCACGTTGTCGTTATCCGCGTCCGCCGGATCCCACTCGTAGACCTTGATTTCCGGCTGGGCGTTGGCGCCCTGGGGATACTCCACCAGGACCAGCAGGTCGCCCCGCTGATCGCCGTCACGCGCGGTATGCACGCCCTGGAAGGTGCCGTTTGGCCCCAGTCCCACATCGTCCTGGAAGAACCAGAAGCCGGCGAAGGCGTCGCCGTTGTTGGCATAACGGTCGAGACCGAAGTAGATGATCAGGTCACCGGCCTGATGTACGACCTGGCCGTTGTGGCTGACGTTGTTGGGGTTGATGTAGCCGGCAGCGTAGGCATTGGTGATGTCGTCCTTGTCCGGCACGTTGCCGTTGGTATGGCGCCACTCGCTGACGTCGTTGATGTCCTTCGAACCACCCTGGGTGTAGATGGTCAGCGGTGCCGGGTCAGCCAGGATGCCGGTCGAGGCGGCCGGAGTTCCCAAGTTGGTGCCCGTAAAAATGGAACCCCAGTCGTCACCAGGAGTGCCGCCAACATCCACCGTGTTGCCGTCCAGCTCAAACAACCCCGGAGGGTTGCCATCCACGGCGAACACTCCGGCCGCCGTCACTATTCCCGCTACCACGGCCGCGCTGAGCAGGCTTCGAGGTAGCGTGCGCAGGAACTTGTGCGTGTGCATCGCATCTTTCCTCCCTCCCGGCCAGCTCCTTGCCAGCGGAAGTCGCAGCAACCCCGTCGCAACTGGACCTGGTTATCCCTTACCCGCCAACTACTGTGCAGCGTCGGGGCACGTTTGCCATCGGTTCCCGCTCTCAGATGCACCACGTGTTTCGCACCACCGAGCAGCGACCGAAACCGGAGGTCCGCAAACCCCCTCGCACCCCTATATTCAATTATCGGGCCATGTCATTAAGCGCTTGATTAATCTGAACTATTTTGTCGCGACGAGGTCGATTGCTAGTTTCGGGGGGTGTGCGCCGGTCATGGCAGCGCTTTCCTGTCCCAGCCCTGAAACAGATCGCGGGGCTTGGCGGCCGGAAATCGGGCCGGAACCCAGTGAACATGCGGTCCGGCGGCCCGGGGGGCATCGAGTGCGCTTGTTCATTCGATGTAACAAAAGGTTGCCAAAGCTGTATCGCACGACCATTGGTCGACTAACAGCAAAGTGCCATCACCCCATCCCCAAGCGCGGAACCGCCCTGGGACGGGCATTCCATGCGGCTATTGGGCCATGGGCTGGATATAGCGTCTTGCTTATGACCGAACTGTATAAAAAACAGTCAACCGCCGTGGTACCGTCTCGCCCGATTTACAGGCTTATCAGAAACTGAACAGTCAGGTTCAGAGCCGAAACAGGACCATCGCTGATGCTGTACGCGCCAGTAGACAGGGAGTACTCCGCAGGCTGAGCGCCATTGCGCCGGCAACTGTTTCTGCGGGCATTCGCCGGCGTTGCGGCGGCCATCAGCCACAACGCCCAACGCCGAAAGCACCTCCCTCCTCTCCAGGCCGATAGCGACGGACAGGCATGCGCATGCCTGCGGTTGCCGGGCAGAGGGCTTTCGCTGGATTTCAAGCGAGGACTTCATGCTGCACTTCTTCGCGTCGGCCGTGCGCCGCGCCCCCCTTACCCTGGGCCTGCTGTTCGGCGGCCTGAGCATCCTTTCGGCCCCCCACGCCAGCGGCGCCGAAATCAGCGAGCGCCAGCAGGCCGCCGCACTGACCCAGCAGCTGCTGCAACTGCAGAAGCGCCTGGACCACGCCGCCAGCGCCGAACGCCCGCAACTGCTGCAGCAACTCCAGCAGCAGGCCGCTCGCCGGCAGAGCCTGCTCGCCGAACTGGCCGAGCGCGACCCGGCCTCCGCCCTGCGCGCCAGCCTGCCCGAGCGCGTGCAAAGCAACCTGGCCCGCGAGGTGCTGGCCCAGGTGGAGCGCCCGCTGAAGGTGGAAGGCACCCTGGAGGTGTACTACGAGGACTACCCCGACGGCAGCAATCGCCTGCGCCACTTCCTCAACACGCCCTTCGGCGAGCGCTTCGAGGTGAGCTTCGCCAAGGACGCCCCCCCCTACGGCAACGGCAAGCGGGTAAGCCTGGATGGCGTGTTGTTCGACCAGCCGGAAGCCTGCCGCAACGACGTGCTCGCCCTGGAGGACGGCGACAGCAATGTGGTGTGGCTGGACAACGCCGGCACCAATACCACCCTCAGCGGCGACATCGCCCCGGCCGTCGAGTACAGCCTCGGCGAACAGAGGACGCTGATGATCATGGTCAACTTCAGCGACAAGCCGGAGCAGCCTTGGACCATGACTGAAGCGCGGGGCATGTTCGACACCCTGGATGCCTATATCCGTGAGAACTCGGCCGGACGCACCTGGCTGAGTGGAGAAGTGGCCGGCTGGTACACCATTGCCCAGAGCAGCACCGTATGCGACTCCTACACCCTGCGCAATCAGGCTCAGGATGCCGCCAAGCGAAACGGGTACACCCTCGCCAACTACGATCGTCTGCTCTACATATTCCCGAAGAACGCCTGCGGCTACGTCGGCTCCGGCTCGGTGGGAGGCAAGCCGACCGATACCTTCATCAATGGCCTGTTCGACCTGCACAACCTGGCCCATGAGTTCGGCCACAACCTCGGCCTCGACCACGCCCGCGCCCTTGAATGCGGGACCAGCACCCTGGGCAGCAGTTGCTCGAGCATCGTCTACGGCGACAGCATGGACGTGCTGGGCAAGAACAACGGCAGCGAAGGCCACTACAACCCCTTCAACAAGGAGCGCCTGGGCTGGCTGAAAAGCAGCGAGGTGGTGACCGTCGGCAGTTCAGGGCGCTTCGACCTGCTGCCCTACGCCAACCTTACCGCCAGCGGCGTACGCGTGCTCAAGGTGGCCAAGCCGGACGACCCGAACAACTGGTACTACCTGGGCTTCCACCAGCCGGTCGGCTTCGAAGCCCGGTTGCTCGACGGCAGCACGGTCAACGTCGCCAACGTCACCAACGGCGTGGTAGTGCACCGGGCCGGCGGCAACAGCTACAGCGAACTGCTGGACATGACTCCCGGTACCGGCGGCTCGGTGAGCGACTGGCTTGACCCGGCCCTGGAGCAAGGTAGCTCGTTCAGCGACAGCAGCGCCGGTGTGACCCTCACCACCAGTTGGGTGGACGCGCAGAAGGCGCAGGTCGACGTGCAGTTCGGCGGCAGCGCCAGTTGCGTGCAGAGCGCCCCGAGCGTGCAGGTCGGCGCGCCTGTCACCCAATGGGGCAGCGCCGGGCAGACCCTCACCTACCAGGTACAGTTGACCAACAACGACAGCGGCGCCTGCAGCGGCCGCAGCTTCGAACTGCAGGCCAGCCAGCCGAGCGGCTGGAGCAAGCAGTTCGCCAGCGCCAGCCTCAGCCCGGCTCCCGGGCAGACCGCTACCACCAGTCTGGCGGTCACCTCGGCCAGCAGTGCCGCCGCGGATTATTACGACCTCAGCGTGAACACCAGCCAGGCGCCGGCCAGCAGTGCCACGTTGACCTATGTGGTAGAAACCGCGGCCGGCAACAGCGCCCCCGTGGCGATGGACGACCAAGTCGTCCTGACCAGCATCGCCCCAGCGACCATCGCAGCACTGGCCAACGACAGCGACCCGGACGGCGACTCGCTGAATATCGTGGCCTTCACCCAGGGCAGCAAGGGCACAGTCAAGCTCAACAGCGATGGCAGTCTGACCTGGAGTCCGGCCAAGGGCTTCAAGTCCAGCGACCAGTTCAGCTATACGGTCAGCGACGGGCAGATCACCGCCAGCGCCACCGTCTACCTGAGCCTGCAAAGCACCAGCGGCGGTGGCAGCAAGGGCAATCGCTAAAGTGGATGAGCACAAGAAAAAGGCGATGGGGATTTCTCCCCATCGCCTTGGTCCTTGTGGCGGATCAGTCGATCCGAACTACTACATCACTGGGCCGACGGCGGGCACAGCGGGCAGTCGGCATCGTCGCTATCCGAGGCGGTCGCTCCGCTGAAGGCGCCGGTGGCGCTCACGCTGGCGGTATCCGGGAAGCTCAGGTCGGTGAGCGGCCCGCTGATCTCGGTGGGCGAGGACGGGAAGTAGTATCCCTCGATCTCCACCGGGGTTCCTCCTGCCGGCAGGGTAAACGGGGTTGCCTGGTCGAAGACCACGGCCGGATCGTCGGTGAGCGAGGTCACCGTCAGATCCTCATCGCCAGTGTTGCTCACCGTCACCGTGACCTTGGTTTTCACCACCAGCTTGCCATTCTCCGGAACGAGGACGACTTCGTCGCACTCCTTCTGGATATCGATGTCACGGGTGAAGGTGTCGTCGCAGGTTGCGCCATCCGAGTGTTCGGCGCTATCCAGCACCGTCGTACCGGACAGTACATCGCCCTCAGCGGTCACCGTATCGCTGTGGTTCAGGGTCACGGTCACTTTGCCGTTGTCGTCCGGATCGGAGACGCTCGGATCCAGGTTCGCATAGGCTACCGACACCGTCTTGCTGAAGGTTTCCTTCGCTCCGACGGCCAAAGTGGTCGGGAAGGTCAGCGAGCCGAAATCACTGTCCACCACGGTCACGTTGCTCAGCGGCACGTCGCCGGTATTCTCCACCGAGCCGGAGATGGTCACCTCGGCCGAGTCGCCATTGAGGAAGGCCACAGTGCAATCCTTGATTACTTCCAGCGCCGGGTTGACGTTGAAGGAGCATTCCGCATCGTCGCTATCGTCGACGACCACCAGCTCCAGGTCCGGATCCTCGTTGGGCCCGGGAACGTCCTCTACCTCCTGGAAGGCCAGAGCCATCACTTCGTCGGTCATGGTGAAGCTGGACGGCAGACTATTTACGCTGTAGCTACCCTCGAAGCGCACCGTCGTATTGGGCGGCAACGGGAAGTAAGCACTGCCGTCAGCCTGCAACACCAGTCCGGTAACGGGACCATCATCGGCACAGCCTGCGGCATTGGTATCGATGCACACGTCATCGATGCTGGCGCCAGTCTGGTCGTCCTTCAGATAGGCGATGTAACCCGAGCCGCCGGTGTTTTCCAAGGTGCCGAAGAAGTTCACATCGACGCCATCGCCATTGTCGTTCAGGTCGGCCGTGCAGTCCTTGGCTACCTCGATGCCGCAAACCGGGAAGGCCCCGAATACATAGTCCTTCAACTGGGCAGTCTGCGAGGAGGAGGAACGGGTCTCGGCCAGGAAGCTGGCGAAGCACGGGGTGCTCCCCAGCAGCTTGGTCACGTTGATGCCGCCCTCGAAGAAGCTCTCCAACGGCAGATCCGTAGCCGGACCACTCTTGGGTGTATAGGGCCAGGCAGGAGTGTTGGTCTGAGTGGTGACATTGGTGATTGCGCAAGCCAGCTTGTCACCGGTGCCATCACACTTGGCGCTGGTTTCGGTGATCACCAGATCCAGCGGGCTCTGCAGGTTCTTCGGTGGTTTCGCCGACTCATTGGGATCCCAGTTCACGTCGCCGTCCACGTCGTTCGGGTCCCACTGGTAAACCTTGATGATCGGCTGAGCATTGGCGCCCTGCGGATACTCGACGATTACGAACATGTCTCCGGGGAGAAATTCGGGCTCTCCAGGCTGGCCAAAGTCCGGATTATCGCGCATCTCCACATGGTTGCCGGTGAAATTACCGCTGCCCTGAGTATTTGGCGTGGTCTGACCTATATCACCCTGGAAGAACCAGAAACCGGCGAAGGCATCGCCATCGTTGGCAAAGCGGTCCAAGCCGAAGTAGACGATCAGGTCGCCCTGCTCATGAATGGGGTTGCCGACCGCACCCGGGGCGGAGCACAGCACCGGAGCGCCCAGATTATTCAGGCACACGTCTGCCGCAACATTGTAGGCCGCCGCGTAGGCGTTGGTGATGTCGTTCTTGTCGGGCGTCGAGCCAAGGGAATATCCCCAGTTGGGGACGTCATAGACGTCCTTCGACCCGCCCTGGAAGAACACAGTGTCGCCCGCCCCGGAATCGGGGACGATTCCAGTGAAGGCGAACGAGTTGGCGCCAGTATTGGCCCCACCGGCCCAAAGATCTTCCCAGTCGTCACCGGGCGTTCCCTGACCTACGGTATTGCCCTCCAGCTCGAACAACCCCGGAGGGTTGCCATCGACGGCGTATACCGGCACCGATGTGGCCGTCGATGCCGCAATCACAGCGCCGAGCAGACAGCTCGGCAACTTCTTGAACAATGGACTACGCATATCGCTGCTCCCGCACCAGGTTCCGAATCCCGCGGAGGTCTGGTGCTCTCAGCCACCCGCCCCTCGTGAGCGGTAACCCCGGCGGCAGCGGGTGTTGGCCCGGATACCGGCTGGACGGCTGTGGATCTGTGCGGTTATATCGGGGTCGCGACCTGTTTTTCAGGTTTCACGCTACGGTCTGGCCCACTTTCCGGAGGACGGCTCTCTCTCCTCGGCACCAGCTATATCAAGCTCCGTGCCACCCAAAGCAGAGCATTGTTTTACAAGGATTTTTCTTCGATCGCCCGGGGAATGTGCCGCCACAAGCGATGGCCCGATGCAATTACTGTTGCGGCAATGAAACAGCTAGGGAGCCCCCACCGACAGGGATAGGCTCCCGCAACCAGCAAATTGGGGCTTTTGCCGCGCAAGACGCTGTTTTCCGGCCCGTACAGGAGGATTAACAGTGTTTCCGATGGCTGTTACAGAAGATTGCGCGCAGGCCATGCCGCCTGTAGCCGCAGGCGCTACAACCAAATCTGCTTGATGCCCGTCCTCGGGACTATCTGGCCGGAAAACGCTTTGCCGGGCAGCACGCCGCCCGCCAGGAAAGCCAGGGCAGCGCTCCAAGCTGCAGATATGAGACGGAGGCATTACGGTATGGGGCGGTAACGCGTAGGAGCGGCGCTGGTCCAGCACCGAGGCTAAGATGTCCCAGTGCGGCCCGCCCGCACAGATCCCTCTGGTGAGCCGCGCATCGTGGCAGCCCCGTCAGAACTGAAAATGGGCGTTGCTCGCGCAGCGCCCATTTCGGTGACAGAGCGAAAGCCTCCGGTTTCGACCGGGGGCGCAGCCATGGGAAGCGCCGCGAGAAGGCGGCGCAGTCGCGATAATTACAGCTGCCGCCCCTGCTCCAGCCACAGATCGTTCGGCAGGGTCACATCCTTGAGCTTGTTGCGGTATTCGCGGGTAACCTCGCGGGCCTCGCTGAGCTTGGTGACCGCCGTCGGGGTGAGCATCACCACCAGTTCGGTACGGCTCTGCTGCTTGCCCTGACTACCGAACAGCCAGCCCAGCACCGGTATGTGGCGCAGGTAGGGCAGGCCCTCGCTGGCGCGGCCCTCTCCCTCCTTGATCAGCCCGCCGAGCACCAGGGTCTCGCCGCTCTGGATGGCCACGTTGGTGGCGATGCGCCGCTGGTTGATGGTTGGCGAGTCGATGCCGGAAGTCTGGGTGTCGCTGACGTCGTTGACTTCCTGGGTGATCTCCAGGGTGATCATGCCGCCGGCGTTCACCCGCGGCGTCACCTCCAGCAGCACGCCGGTATCGCGGTACTGGATGGTGCTGGTGACCAGCGCCGAGGTGTCGTCCGGCTCGTCGATGATGCCGCTGGTGTTGGTGGTTTCCGAGGTGCGGATCGGCACCTGGTCACCGACGCGGATCGAGGCGGTGCGGTTGTCCAGCACCATCAGGGTCGGCGACGACACTACGTTGAGCTTGGAGTCCGAAGCCAGCAGGTCTAGCAGGACCCGTGCCTCGCCGCCCTCGAAGAGGGTGAAGGAACCGGTCGGAGTCAGGGTGGATGGAGTCTCCAGGGGCACTCCCGGCCCCAGTACACCACGCAGGGTCTTGCTGCCGATGGAACTCTTGAAGAACCACTGCAGACCGTAACGCAGCTCGTCCTCCAGGGTGACCTCGACAATGGTGGCCTCGACCAGCACCTGCAGCGGCAGGATGTCGACCTTCTGGATCGCCTTGAGCACCTTTTCGTAATCGCCGGGCGTGGCCATGATCAGCAGGGCATTGTTCTCGTCGTCGGCGATGATGCTGACCTCGCCGACGGCCAGGCTGGCCCCTTCGCCGCCGGGGGTGACCAGCACCGGCTCGCGCCCGACGGGGGCTTCGCCCTCTCGCGGCTGCGGCTCCGTCCCGCTGGTGGTCGCCAGAGGAGGTGGAGCATTGGTGTCCATGCTGTTGGCGTTCTTCTCGCCTTCGGTCTTCGGCTTGGCCTTGCCCTCGAACAGCTGGGTGAGGATCTCGGCCATGTTCTCGGCCTTGCCGTTCTGCACGTAGTAGACGTACATGCTCGGTCCCTGGCCGCCTTCGGCACGGTCCAGGCGCTCGATCCAGCTGCGGGCGTCGTCCAGGTACTTGGCTTGCGGGGTGATCACCAGCAGGGCGTTGAGCCGCTCGATGGGCAGGAAGCGCACCATCCCCGCCAGGGGGCCTCCGGAAGCATCGCCGAAGATGGCTTCCAGCTCCTTGAGCACCACGCCGGCTTCCACCGACTGCAGGCGGAACAGGCCGACCGACATGCCGCGCAGCTGGTCGACGTCGAACAGCTGCACGGTTTCGCGGATGTTGTTCAGCTCCTCCTGGGTACCGGCGACCATCAGCAGGTTGCGGCGCTCGTCGATGTTCATCACGCCCTTGGCCGGCTTGAGCGGTTCGAGAATCTTCATCAGCTCGGCGGCCGAGATGTAGCGCAGCGGAATGACCAGCAACTGGTAGCCGCGCATCTGCGCGGTATTCAGCCGCGGCACCAACCCCGCCGAGGGCGCGGCCTCGATCGGTACTATCTCGTAGAAGTTCTGCGAGCGGACCAGCGCCGCACCGTTGACCTGCAGCAGGGTCTCCAGGGTCGGCAGCAGCGCTTCGCGGGTCAGCGGGCGACTGGTCTGCAGGCTGACGGTGCCGCCGACGTTCTTGTCCAGCACGTAGTTGAGGCCGAGGATCTCGCCCATGATGACCTTGACCACCTCGGCAATCTCGGTCTGCTGGAAGTTGAGGGTGATGTCGCCCTCCTCCTCGCGCGGCTCGGCAGCGCCGGCGGCAAGGTTGACCACGCTGCCGGTGCCCCGGTAGATCTCGGCCCGGGGGCCGAAGTCGGGCGTTTCGATGGGCTCGGACGTGTCCTGGCGCAACATCAGCGGCTTGTCATCGGATGCTGGCCGGGGCGCCGCCGCTGCTCCGTAGGGCTCGGACTTCTTGCCCCATGGGTTGTCCAGCGTGGCCCGGTCTCCTCCCGGAATCGCCGAGCAGGAAGCCAGCGCCATGTAGCCAGTGAACAGCAAGGGCCAGCCGAATCGTCTGAGCATCATCATATCCATTCTCCTTTTATCCCCTGCGGGCCGGCTCGATGACGGCCGTCCGGCCCTTCGGCGGCGACATGCTGGATGGCGCCTCCGGCGCGGCCGGCTTGCCCGGCTTCTCCCCCGCCGCTGGCGCGGTGGCCGGCTTGCCGGTCTTTTCCGGTGTCCCCGTGGCCGACTGCGGTTCGCGCAGGAGCAGTTCGACCTCGGTGCCGTTGTTGCCGAGCCAGACCCGGTCACGCTCGATACGCTGCAGGCGCCACTCGTCGGCGAGGACCATGCCCACTTCCAGCTGCAGGAGTTTCTCGCCCTGGCGCTGGCTGAAGATGGCCAGTTGCTGGCTGTTCTCCAGCACGATACCGCTCAGGCGCCAGGCCTCGCGCAACTGCTGGGCATCGAGGTTCTCCGTCGGCGCTTCGAGCAACGCCGGCGGGCGGCGGGTGTTGCTGAACAGCGGCCGCTCGATCATCGGGGCGAACACGCTGAAGTCCGGGCGTGGCGGTGGCGCCTGCGGAGCATCCTCGGCGCGGGCCGGTAGCCACAGGAGCAGCAGGAGCAGCCCCGCCAGCCAGCCGGTCATGCCTGAGCGTGCCTGGCGACTCATGGCGTCCCCCCCGCGGCGATGAAGCCCTTGAGATCGAAGGTGACGTCCAGCGACGGTACTGCCTTGAGGTCCTCGGCGCGGCGGAAACGCTGCATGTCCACGCGCGGATTGCTCAGCACCACCACGTTCTCCACCAGTAGCAGCGGCTCGTGCCAGGCCAGGGCATACAGCAGGCGAACCATCTGGTCGGTTTCGCCGCGCATGTGCACCTTGAGCCCCACCGAAGGAACCGGCGCACCGCCATCGCTGGTGGTGACGATCTGGGTGCTGACCAGTTGTGCCCCCGTCTCGCCGACCAGCCGGCCGACCAGTTGCTGCAGCTCGGCCCCGGCCAGTGCCGGCCGGCTCTCGGCAAGCAACAGACGGCTCAGCGGATTTTCGCGCTTGAGTTCGGCCAGGCGCTCTTCCTGGGCCGGTAATTCGGCGATCAGCCGCTGGTACACCGCCAGACGCTGCTCCAGATCGTCGATCTGCTCCTGTCCGCTGCGGAACTGGCCGAGCAGCGGGCCGACCACCACCCCGAGGAGGAGGAACACCAGCGCCACGAGAATCGCGACCGCCAGCAACTGGCGCAGGCGCAGGGGCATCATGGCGTCTCCTCCGTCGCTTCGACCTGCGGAGACTCCTGGGCGTCGGCAGTGGCGACCTTGCGCTCGGCCATCAGGCTGAAGCGGTCCTTCTGGGTGCGCGGGTTGCTGGTGATCGGCGAGGCGAAGCTGACGTTCTGCAGGGTTTGCGACCGTTCGAACAGCGCGATCAGTGCCGAGGCCTCGGCGGACTCGCCTTCCATCCGTACACGATTGCCGCTCAACTCGAAGCGGCTGAGCCAGGTGGTGTCCGGCAACAGGTTGGTCAGCTCGTCGAGGGTCAGCAGGATCGCCGGGGCCCTGGCCTGCTGCTCGCGCAGATATCCGCTGCCGGCTTCCAGGGTCTTGAGTTCGTCGCGCACCCTGGCGGCCCGTTCGGCGGCCGCCTTGGGCTTCTCGAGCTCCTCGGTCAGGCGACCGATCTCGCGCTGCTGTTCGAGCAGCGGAAAGGCCACCAGCAGCCCCAGCATCACCACCACCGCCACGCCCTGCAGGCGGCGGTCGGTACGCCAGCCGCGCCGCCGCTCGCGCTTGTGGCTGCCCGGCAGCAGGTTGATGCCGTTGCCGCTCCAATCGTCCTCGCCTCCAGCCAGACTGGCCAGCGCCGGATGCACCCCCAGTTCGTCCAGACGTCGCAGCAGACCGTCCAGGTAGTCGCGCAATACCACCAGCAGCTCGACCTGCAGGCGCTGGTGCGCGCGATCGCGCTCGATGACCCGGTAGCCGAAATAGACTTGCTCGCTGCTGAACGGCGTATGGCGGTCCATCTCGAAGCGCAGGACGTTATCCAGGCCGGCCTCGGTCGCCGAAGGCAAGCTGACGACCTTGCGCAGCACCTTGGCCGGGGGCAGCAACAATACGACCTTGTCAGCCTTGGGCGCGCGCGCCATCAGCGGTTCGGTGACGAACGACGGCCACTCGCCGCCGTCATTCACCTGGGCGCTGGCCACCGTCTCGATCTGGTTGAAGTTGCCGTAGCCGATACGGCACTGCTCGTCGTCCATGGCGATGCACAGCAGGGTGCCGCGCTGGTAGAATCGTTGCCGCCAACGCGGCGGGATCAGGCCGATCAGCTCCGCGCTCCACCATTGCCAGAAACGCTCCGCCAAACCGCCCAGCGTCCCGGCCAGCTCGCCCAGCCTCTCCAGCTGCAAGCGGTTGTTCATGGACTCCCCCTTCCCGAAAGGATTGCGACCACGACCGGCACTCACTCCGGCGCAGAGCTGTCGAGGACCTCCAGTCCCTGTCCCCCGCCCCGCAAATGAACCAGAAGCTGTTGCCTGATCTGAACAGTCGGACTCACCGTTGTCCGGGTAACGATAGAGTAGTTCACGCCCGGAGCATTAGGAGACAGAAAGCGCGAATCCACGCCACCCAGCATCGGCGGCCGTTCGCCACTCTCGTAGTTGCGCCGGCGTTCCTCGATGAAGCGCTCGATGCCGCCGGGGTCGACGCCCGGCAGGGCCAGCAGCACCTCGCGCGGTGCCACCAGCGGATTGATCTCGGCCTTGTTGGAATCGATGGTCAGCGCCGGGCGCACCTTGCGGTACAGCTCCTCGCTCATGCCCAGCACCTTGCGCAGCTCCTTGACCTCCTCGAATGGCGAGTTGCCCGGCCCTATGAGGCCGGCGGCCTCGTACTCCTCCTCTTCGGCGCCCAGGGGCGTGCGCACCCCGTCATCGTCACGCCAGTCGACGATGGCCGCCGCCAGCGCCTCGGCCACCTTGCGGTCCTCGCCCACCGACTCGAACAGCCCCTGCAGCAGCGGCGTCTCAGCCTCATTGAGATCGATCTTGCCCTGTTCGTCGAACAGCGCCACTTCGACTGCGATGCCATCCAGCTCCAGCGTCCGAGTGCTGCCATCGGCCAACCAGCCGGCGGTGTTGGCCTGCATCAGGCTCCAGGCGCCCCAGTTGATCCCGGCCTCGGCGACGTGCCGGGCGGCGGCGGCCTGGCGCAGGTTGCCCGCCAGCCGCAGCTCGGTGCGGCTGCCGGTGGACAGGTTGAGCACCAGCATGGACAGCAGCACCAGCAGCCAGAGCACGCTGACCAGCGCGACCCCGGCGCTACGCCGCGAACGCTCATTTCCCGCTGAGCACGGCATAGGCCATGTTCCTCGGTGCCACCACCAGTTCCGCCAGCGCACCCTGCTTGCGTCGCGCCGGGGTGATGCGGATCAGCGCCGGCAGGCTCTGGCGTTGGCGCCACTCCCGCTGCCACTCGACGCCACCCTCGGACAGTTGCTCCAGGTAGGCGAAACGCAGGGCGCGCGGCTGGTCCTCGAGGAGCACCTTTTCCTCGCCATCCTTCTCCAGGCTGTCGATCAGCAGGCCCCAGTCCATCTCGCTCATTTCCAGCATCGGCATGTAGCGCATCAGCAGCTGCCAGCTCTGCCCCCCGGTCGAGAGCTGCTTGTCCTGCAGCAGTTGCACCCAGTAGAGCTGCTCGCTGTCGTCCAGCGCCGACAGTTGGGCGACGAAGATCAGCCCCTGCTCGTCGCCCCGGAAAGCGACCTGCTCCACATCCTCCTCGTCGCGCACGCTGGCGACTTCCGGGCTCTCCAGCAGGCGACACAGCAGGGACTGCGCCAGAGAGCTGCTCTCCATCTCGCGCTGGCGCTGGTCAGTCGCGTGCCAGGCGCCCATCGCCACCTGCAGGCCGCCGTAGGCCAGCAGCGACACCAGGGTTGCCAGGCTCATGGCGATCAGCAGCTCGATCAGGGTGAATCCCGCCACGCGCTTCATCGCTGCTCCCGCATCAGACGGATGGTGCTCAGGCTGACCTGCTCGTTCGGCTGCCGCCCCCAGCTGACGGTGACCCTGACCAGCCAGGGCGTGACGCTGTAGTTCTGGCCGGCCTCCTGATTCTCGAACTGATAGCGCTCCACCTCGCTCTGCCAGCGGTAGCGGCCGCTGAGCCGTCCCTCGTCCTTGCCGCGGCTGTCCCAGCGCAGTTGGGCGAGCACTTCCACCAGCTTGGACTCGGCCAGCTGCAGGGCGACCTGATGCTGCTCGGCGGTGTCCAGGGAGCGGATCGATTGCGAGACGATGCGCATCAGCGCCCCCATGCTCAGGGTGAGGATAAGGAAGGCGACCAGCACCTCCAGCAGGGTGAAGCCACGCTGGCTACGCACTGAATCCCTCCCCGGTGCCGAGCTTCCTGCGCTCGCGCTCCTTCTCCCGGGCCCGTTCGATCCTCTCCCGCTCCTCCTTGAGGCGTTCCTGCTCCTCCTCGGTGCTGCGCTCCACCCGCCCGCTCAGCCAGTCGACCACGATGACCCGGCTTTGCCCCTCCTTGGCCTCGGCGGACTCGCCTTTGAGCTTGATGGTGATGCTGCCACCGGACGAATCGCCACGGGGGTAGAACAGGATCTGCGCACCGCCATCCGCACCGCCGCCATTGGGGCCCCCTTCCATGCTCACCGCCAGCCCCTCGGGAAGGACGTAGGGGGCGTTGCGGTAGCTGAGCCGCAGGCCGCCGGTATCGGCATCCGTGCTGATGCTCACCTGCGCGCCGGAGAGAATCGCCTGACTGCGCGCATGCCGCAGCATGGCCGCCAGGGTGCGCGTTTCGGCCTCCAGCCCGACCCCCGGCAGCATGCGCTGGAACGCCGGGCCGACCAGGCTGACCGCCAGGCCGGCGATCACCAGGACCACCAGCAACTCCATCAGGGTGAAGCCGCGGGCCTCACTCCCAGCTGCGCACATCGCGATTTTCCCCGTCGCCGCCTTCGCGGTTGTCCGCGCCCAGGCTCCAGAGATCGAAATCGCCGTACTGGCCGGGCGAGCGGTACTGGTAGTCGTTGCCCCACGGGTCCTTGCGGATCACGCTCTTCTTCAGGTACGGACCGTTCCAGTTGTCGGCGTTGCGCGGCTTGGTGATCAGCGCATCCAGGCCTTGTTCGCTGCTGGGGTAGCTGCCCAGCTCGAGGCGATAGAGATCGAGCGCCGAACTCAGCTCCTGGATCTGCAACTGGGCGGCCTTGGTCTTCGAACCGGCCAGCTGCTTGAACACCTGGGGACCGACCAGGCTGGCCATCAGCCCGAGGATCACCAGCACGACGAGGATTTCCAGCAGGGTGAAGCCCCTGCCGCGCCGCACCGGGCGGCTGTTGCGGAACGCGCTTGCAGTGTGCATTTCCATATCTCCTGCTTCAGATCGGTAGTTCGGTGATGCTCATGATCGCCACCAGCACCGAGAGGATGATCCCCGCGATCAATACCCCCAGGCCGACGATCAGCAGCGGCTCCAGCACCGCCAGCAGGCGCTGGATGGCGTTCTCCACTTCGCGGTCGTAGGTATCGGCGACCTTCATCAGCATCTCGTCGAGATGCCCGGTTTCCTCGCCCACCTGGATCATCTGCATCGCCAGCGAGGGAAACATCCCGCTGGCCAATAGCGGCGGCGCCAGCTGGCGGCCCTGCTTGAGGCCTTCGGCGGCGATACCGACCTGCTCGGCCAGCAACTGGTTGCCGATGGTCTGGCGGGCGATGCTCAGCCCCTGCAACAGGGCCACTCCGCCGGTCAGCAGCGAACCCAGGCTGCGGGCGAAGCGCGCGGTCTCGACCCGCTGCAGCAGCCCTCCCACCAGCGGCAGGCGCAGTTGCAGGCGGTCCCACTTCTTGCGGTACTCCGGCTGGCGCAGCAGTTGGCGCCACGCCACGCCGGCGCCGAGCAGCGCCAGCAGCAGCCAGGGGCCGAAGGTGCGAATCCCTTCCGCAGCGCCGATGACGATCTGGGTGGACAGTGGCAGGCTGGCGCCCATGTCGTCGAACAGCTGGCGGAACTGCGGGATCACGTAGACCAGGATGATCAGCAGCGAGGTCACCGAGACGCCGAGCAGGATCACCGGGTAGATCAGCGCCGAGACCAGGCGGTCGTGCAGCGTCTTGCTGCGCTCCATGTAATAGGCCAGGTTGGCCAGTCCCTCGGCGAGGTTTCCGGAAACCTCCGAGGCCTGGATCATGCTGATATAGAAGCCGGAGAACAGATCCGGGCGCTCGCCCATCACCCTCGAGAGGCTGGTACCGCGGCGCACGCCTTCCTGGATCGGCGCGATCAGCTGCTGCATCTGCTGGTCCGGATTCACCCGCAACATGATGTCCAGCGAGCGGTCGAGGGCCACCCCGGAGTGCAGCAGCGAGGCAAGGTTCTGGGTGAAGTGCAGGACCAGCTTGCGGGTGCGCGTCTTGCCCAGCAGCTCGTTGACGTCGACCTGCAGCAGCGCCTGCCAGCCCTGGCGGGTAGCGATCTCGATGGGGATCAGCCCCTTGGCCCGCAGTTGCAGCAGCACGCTCTGCTCGTCATCGGCGTCCAGATACCCGGTCTGTACCTCACCATCGTCGCTCACCGCCCGATAATGAAAGCGCGTCATCTCAGCCCTCCTGGGTGACGCGGATCACTTCGTCGATGCTGGTGACGCCGTTGATCGCCTTCAGGCAGCCGTCCTCGTACATGGTCAGCATCCCCTCCTCGCGCGCGGCGCGCATCAGGGCGCCGGCGTCGGCGTGCTGGAGGATCAGGCGGCGGATGCCGTCGGTGACGGTCAGCACCTCGATGATGGCGATCCGCCCGTGGTAGCCGGTGCCATTGCACTCCGGGCAGCCCCTGGCCTTGTACAGGGTCACCGGCTTGCCGCCGGACAGCTGGTCGAGGCGCATCTCGCGGACCATCTCCGGCAGCGGCGTCCACGCCTCGCGGCAGTGCGGGCAGAGCTTGCGCACCAGGCGCTGGGCCAGCACGCCGTTCAGGGTGGAGGTCAGCAGGTAGTCCTCCACGCCCATCTCCATCAGGCGGGTCACGCTGCTCGGCGCGTCGTTGGTGTGCAGGGTGGACAGCACCATGTGGCCGGTCAGCGCCGACTGGATGCAGATGCGCGCGGTTTCCAGGTCGCGCATCTCGCCGACCATGATGATGTCCGGATCCTGGCGCACGATCGAGCGCAGGGCGCTGGCGAAGGTCAGGCCGATGCTCGGTTTGACCTGGATCTGGTTGACCCCCTCGAGCTGGTACTCCACCGGGTCTTCCACGGTGATCAGCTTGCTCTCGCTGGTGTTGAGCATGTTCAGCGCGGTGTACAGGGTGGTGGTCTTGCCGCTGCCGGTCGGGCCGGTCACCAGCAGCACGCCGTAGGGGATGCGCAGGATGCTCTGCAGGCGCTGGTAGGGCTGCTCGCTGAAGCCCAGGGCGGAAAAGTCGAGCACCACGCTCTCGCGGTTGAGCAGGCGCATCACCACGCTCTCGCCGTGCATGGTCGGCACGGTGGACACGCGGATGTCGAGGTCGTTGCCCTGCACGCGCATCTCGATGCGTCCATCCTGCGGCAGGCGGCGCTCGGCGATGTTGAGGCGCGCCATCAGCTTGATCCGTGAGATCACCGCCGCCGACAGGTTGACCGGCGGCGACTCGGTTTCCTGCAGCACGCCGTCGACCCGGTAGCGCACCTTGAGGCGGTTCTCGAAGGGTTCGACATGGATGTCCGAGGCGCGCATCTCCACCGCGCGCTGGATGACCAGGTTGACCAGGCGGATCACCGGCGCCTCGCTGGCCATGTCGCGCAGCTGCTCGACGTCGTCGCTGCTCTCCGCCTGGTCGGCCGAGCTGACCTTGGAGAGGATGTCGCCCATCTGGCTGCGGCCTTCGCCGTACAGCCGCTCGATGGCCGACTCGATCTCGCTGGCCAGCGCCACCCGCGACTCGACCCGGCAGCCGGCGGCCAGCGCCAGTGCGGAGATCACGTAGGCGTCCTGCGGATCGGCCAGCGCCACGCGCAACACGCCACCCTCCTGGGCCAGCGGCAAGGCGCGACACTCCTTGAGGAAGCGGTAGGACAGCCGCTCGGCCAGCAGCGGCTCGCCGGGGAACTCGCTGGCCGGCACCAGCGGCAGGCCCAGGGACGTGGACAACAGGCGGGCGATGTCCTGCTCGGACACCAGCCCCATGCGCATCAGCAGGGTCTGCTGCGAGCAGGGCTCGGTCTGCGCCGCCTGCATGCGCAGCAGGCGCTGGTATTCCGCGTCCGTCAGCTTGCCGGCCTGCAGCAGCTCGCGGCCCAGATCCACCTGCGCGGCACTCGCCGAGTCGATGACTGCCGAAGCGACCATCCGTCCCCCCTTCCCCATCCGGCGTCCAGCGGCGGGCCACCTGGCCCGCTGGAATGCCGAATCCAAGCGGTCTGGAAAAACTATAGACGCTCCGTTCGAGGACGACCGGGTTTGCCGCCGACCGGAGCAGCCGCCGATAATGACCGCCCTCGCCCCGCGCGATGGCCGCCACAGGACCTCCATGATCGAACCACCGAAGCACTCCACCCCGGCTGCTGCCCATGTCTTGCCCGGCGCGGCTGCCCGCAGCCAGTCGCGCGAGCGTGGTCTCGACCTGGTCAAGTGGCTGGCGCTGGTCAGCATGGCCATCGACCATCTGCGCTTCGTGTTGCCCGGCCATCCGCTGCTGGGCTGGAGCTTCGTCCCCGGCCGGCTGGCCTTCCCGCTGTTCTGCCTGGCGCTGGCCGCCAACCTGGCACGCAGCCGGCCCGGCGTGTTCGGCCGCTCGGAACAGCGCCACATCGGTTGGCTGCTGCTGTTCGCCGTGCTCAGCGAGCCGGCCCACGACCTGATGCTGGGCAACGCCGCCAAGTTCAACATCCTGGTCAGCCTGGCCATCGGCTGGGGCATCGCCTGGGGCTGCAGCGCCCTGCAGCGCGGGCCGCTGCTGCTCGCCGGCCTGCTCGCCGCCGGCGCCGCCTGGCAGCACGCCAGCCTGACCTACGGGATGCTCGGCGTGCTGCTGCCGAGCCTGTGCCTGCTCGCCCTGCAGCGCGGCGGCCCGTGGCCGGCGCTGGCCACGCTGACGGTGCTGCTGGCCAATCTCACGCCGCGCCTGTCCACCGCCCTGCTCTCCGGGCAGCTGCGCGACTGGCTGATCGCCTTCGCCTGCCTCGGTGCCCTGCCGCTGGGCCTGTGGCTGCTGCGCACGCCACTGCCCGCCGGCCTGCCGGTCTCGGCGGTCGGTCGCTGGGCCTACTTCTTCTATCCGCTGCACATGCTGGCGATCGCCGCGGCCGCCGCGCTGCTGCGCATCTCCTGAGGCACATTGAGGGACCAACCATGCGCCTGATCCACACTTCCGACTGGCACCTGGGGCAGACCCTGCACGGCCAGGACCGCGACTACGAGCACGCCGCCTTCCTGACCTGGCTGCTCGACATCCTGGTGGAGCAGCGGGCCGACGCCCTGCTGATCGCCGGTGACATCTTCGACACCGTCAACCCGCCGCTGAAAGCCCAGGAGCGCCTGTACGACTTCATCGTCAGCGCCCATCAGCGCCTGCCGCAGCTGGACATCGTGATGATCGCCGGCAACCACGACTCCGGCGGACGGATCGAGCTGCCGGCGCCGTTGATGCGCCGCCTCAACGCCCACGCCCTCGGCCGCGTCGAGTGGCTGGACGAGGACGCGCTGGACAGCGACCGCCTGCTGCTGCCGCTCCATCGCGAGAACGGCGAGATCGGCGCCTGGTGCCTGGCGCTGCCGTTCCTGCGCCCGGCCGAGGTCACCGGCGGCGCGGTGGGCGACGACTACCTGGCCGGCATCGAGCGGGTGCACCGCGAGCTGATCGCCGCCGCCGAGAGGCGGCGCGCGCCGCAGCAGGCGCTGGTGGCGGTGAGCCACGCGCACATGGCCGGGGCGGCGGTATCCGAGGATTCCGAGCGCAACATCGTCATCGGCAACGCCGAGGCGCTGCCGGCCAGCCTGTTTCCCGAGGCGGTGGCCTACGTCGCCCTCGGCCACCTGCACAAGCCGCAGCAGGTCGCAGGTCAACCACGCATCCGCTACAGCGGCGCGCCGCTGCCGCTGTCGTTCGCCGAGGTCAACTACCCGCACCAGGTGCTGCGCATCGAGCTGGACGGCGCGGGTCTAGGCAGCGTCGAGCCTCTGCGCGTGCCGCGCGCGGTGGAGATGCTGCGCGTCGGCCCGGCGAGCCTCGCCTCGGTGCTGGAACAGCTCGCTGCCCTGCCCGCTTCCGATGTGCCGCGCGAACGCCAGCCCTGGCTGGAGGTGCGCGTGCAGCTGGAGCAGCCGCAGCCCGACCTGCGCCAGCAGATCGAAGCGGCGCTGGACGGCAAGGGCTGCCGGCTGGTGCGCATCGCCAGCGAATACCTTGGCCGCGGCGAGGAAGCCGCCCCGCTGGTCGGCCTCGACCAGCTCGACCCGCAGGAGCTGTTCCGCCGCAGCTGGCAGGCCGAATACGGCAGCGAGGCCGACGCCCAGGTGCTGGAGGATTTCCTGACCCTGCTGCAGACCGTGGAACTCGAAGGAGAGCCGGCATGAAGATCCTCGCCATCCGCCTGAAGAACCTCGCCTCGCTGGCCGGCGAGCAGCAGGTCGACTTCACCAGCGAGCCGCTGGCCAGCGCCGGGCTGTTCGCCATCACAGGGCCGACCGGCGCCGGCAAGAGCACCCTGCTCGACGCCCTGTGCCTGGCGCTGTTCGGCGAGACGCCGCGCCTGCAGCACGCCCGGGCCGCCCTCAAGGTGCCGGACGGCAGCGACAACGAGGCGCTCGGCAGCGACGACGGGCGCAACCTGCTGCGCCGCGGCGCCAGCGGCGGCTTTGCCGAGGTCGATTTCGTCGGCGTCGACGGCAAGCGCTACCGCGCGCGCTGGGAAGTGCGCCGCGCCCGCGACAAGGCCAGCGGCAAGCTGCAGAACAGCCAGCAGAGCCTGCGCGACCTGGACGGCGACCAGCTGCTGGCCACCGCCAAGCGCGAGTTCGCCGAGCAGATGGAGCAGCGCCTGGGCCTCAACCTGCAGCAGTTCACCCGCGCCGTGCTGCTGGCGCAGAGCGAGTTCAGCGCCTTCCTCAAGGCCGACGACAACCAGCGCGGCGAACTGCTGGAGAAGCTCACCGACACCGGCGTGTACAGCCGCATCGGCAAGGCCGCCTACGCCGCCGCCAAGCGCGCCCGCGAAGCGCTGGAAGTGCTGGAGCGCGAGGCCGGCGGTATCCGCCCGCTGGCCGTGGACGAACGCACGGCGCTGGAGCAGCAGCACGCTGAGGCCGCGAGCCGGCTCAAGGCCGAGCAGGCCGCCCTGCAGCATCTGCAGCAGCAGCGCCAGTGGCTGGTCGAGCGCGAGCGCCTGCAGGCCGAGCAGCAGGCCGCGCAGGGCCAGCTCGACGCCGCCCGCACCGCGCAGGAAAACCTCGCCGGCGAACGCCAGACCCTCGCCCTGCTCGAACAGCTCGCCCCCGAACGGCACCGCTTCGCCCGCCAGGCCGAGCTGGGACCGCTGCTGGCCGGGCTGGACAGCGACCTGCAGCGCCATGGCGAGCAACAGCAGGCGCTGCAGCAGCGCCTGGGCCAACTGGAGACGGCCGCCAGCGCCAGCCACGCGCAGGCGCAGGCCGCCGAGCAGGCCCGCCAGCAGGCCGCGCCGCTGCTCGCCCAGGCGCATACCGAAGAACAGCGCCTGAGCGAACTGCAGCAGGAACTGGCCCGAGCCCGGCAGGCCGAGCAGCAGGCGCACGGCGAAGCCACCGAGGGCGAACGGCAGCTGACCGAATTGCAGGCTCGCCAGCACGCGCTGGCCAGCCAACAGACCGCGCTGGCCGGGCGCCTGCAGCACAGCGCCGCCCTGCACGCTCTGTGCGCCGCCTGGGACGGCCATCGCCCGCGCCTGCAGCAGGCCGTGCAGCTGGCCAACCGTCTGCAGCAGGGCCGTGGCGAGCTGCCGGCGCTGGAGCAGGCGGCCCACGACGCGCAGGAACTCCGCGCCGCCGCACAGCGGCAGCTCGCCGAACTGCAGCAGCGACTGGGCGGCGACAGCCCCGCCGAGCAGCTCGAGCGCCTGCAGCCACAGCTCGACGCCTGGCGCCCGCGCCTGCACAGCCTCGACCAGACACAACGCCACTGGCAACGCCGCGAGGAACTGGCCAGCGGCCTGGCCGCCGTGCAGGCGCACAGCGCCAAATGCCAGGCCGAGCGCGAGCGGTGCGTGGCCAACGGCAAGGCGGTCGCCACCCAGCTGCAGGGCGCCGAGCAGGCGCTCAAGCTCACCCTCGAACTGCTGGAGCGTCAGCGCCTGGCGCGCAGCGCCAGCGTCGAGGCACTGCGCGCGCAGCTGCAGGACGGCGAGCCCTGCCCGGTGTGCGGCAGCGCCGAGCATCCCTGGCACCACGGCGATGCGCTGCTCGCCGCCCTCGCCAGCCAGGACGAGGCCGAAGCCACGCGGGCTGGCCAGCAGGTCGACGAACTCAAGGAGCAGCGCGCCGGGCTGGCCGCCGAATACAAGGCGCTGGAGCGCCAGCTGGGCGAAGCGGAGCAGGAACGGGCGCGCATCGGCGCCGAGCTCGAGCGCCTGGACGCCATGCTCGCCAGCCAGACCGAACTGCTGGCCCAGCCGGTCGCGCAGCGCAGCGCCTGGCTGAGCGGGCAACTGGCCGAGCTGCGCCAGTCCATCCAGCAGGCCGAGCAGCACCAGGGCGAACTGCTGGCCCAGCAGCGGCGCAGCGAACAGCTGCAGGAGCAGCTACGGGCGACCGAGAAGGCCGACGAGACGGCGCGCCAGCAACTTGAGCAGCAGCGCCAGCAACTGGCCGACGACCAGCAGCGCCTGGACGCCGAACTGCAGGCCTTCGCCGCCCTGCTGCCCGGCGACTGGCTGAGCCGCTGGCAGGAGGAGCCGGCGCGCACCTTCATGGAGCTGGATCGCCAGGTCGCCGAGCGCCTGCAGCAGCTGGACGAGCAGCGCGAACTGAGCGAGGAGCACCAGCAGCGGCAGACTGTGCTGGAGCAGGAGCGCCTACGTCAGGACCAGCGCCAGCAGCAGCTGCAGGCCACTGGCGAGCGCCTCGCCGAACTGCAGACCCGCCGCCAGCAGGCCGAGGCCAACCTCCTCCAGTGCCTGGGCGAGCAGCCCAGCGCCACCGCCTGGCAACACCAACTGGAGCAGGCGGAAAGCCAGGCCCGCGCCACCGCCAACGCCGCCGGCGAGGCGCTGCAGCAGGCCCGCCAGCAGCAGATCCGCCTCGCCGGCGAGGAACACAACCTGCGCCAGCGCCAGCAGGCGCTGCACACCGAGCAGACCGAACTGGCGCGCGAACTGGCCGCCTGGCGCGCCGGCCATCCGCAGCTGGACGACGCCAGCCTGGCCGCCCTGCTGGCCCGCCCGGCCGGCGATCTTGCCCTGCTGCGCGCGCAGCTCAAGGCCGCCGAGGACGCCGTCACCCAGGGCCGGGTGCGCCTGGACGAACGCAGCCAGCAACTGGCCGCGCACCTGGCCAAGGTAAGCGAAGCGCCCGAGCCGGCTGTACTGGAGCAGGCGCTGGACCAGCAGCACCAGCGCTGCGAGCAGGCCGAGCAGCAGGCCACCGACCTGCGCGCCTCGCTGGTCGAGGACGACCGCCGCCGCCAGCAGAGCCGCGAGCTGCTCGAACGCATCGCCGCCGCGCAGGCCGAACACCTGCGCTGGGGCCGCATCAGCGCGCTGATCGGATCGGCCGACGGCGCCACCTTCCGCAAGATCGCCCAGGGCTACAACCTCGACCTGCTGGTGCAGCACGCCAACCTGCAGCTGCGCCAGCTGGCCCGGCGCTACCGCCTGCAGCGCGGCGGCAGCGCGCTGGGCCTCTTGGTGCTGGATACCGAGATGGGCGACGAGCTGCGCTCGGTGCACTCGCTGTCCGGCGGCGAGACCTTCCTGGTCTCGCTGGCGCTGGCGCTGGGCCTGGCGTCGATGGCGTCGAGCAAGCTGCGCATCGAGTCGCTGTTCATCGACGAGGGCTTCGGCAGCCTCGACCCCGAGTCGCTGCAGCTGGCCATGGACGCGCTGGACAACCTGCAGGCGCAGGGGCGCAAGGTGGCGGTGATCTCCCACGTGCAGGAGATGCACGAGCGCATCCCGGTGCAGATCCGCGTGCAGCGCCAAGGCAACGGGGCGAGCACGCTACGCGTGGTCTCGTAGCGCCAAGGGCAGGAAGGTAGGATGGGAAACTGCCGCAGGCATTTCCCACCATGCGCGTCCGACGGTTGTGGAAATCGCTGCGCAAGTTTTCCACGGGGTAGCCATCCACCTCGTGGTTCTGCTGTAGGGGCGAATGAATTCGCCTCTACCAAGAGCCCCTGGCCTCCATGCCCGGGCCATGGCCCGCGAGAAAGCCGCCACCGCGCTCCCGCCTGGGCGGGAGCGACGGGGCACGGCCTCTGCCGGGCGCCCTAGACCTTCGCCCCCGCCCCCGTCAGCGCCGCCTGCACCAGCGGGTGCAGGTCGGCGCCGTGGTGTTCCTCCTGCCAGACCGTCAGCTCGCGGCGCATCGCCGGGGTCCAGAAGCTCTGCAGGTGCTGGCGCACGCCCTGCACGGCCAGGTCCTTGTCCGGTTCGCTGGCGAAGTACTGGGCGATCTGGTTGGCCATCTTGATCAGGTTGTCGGTGCTCATCGGCGTCCCTCCGCTTTCTCGGCGCGGCGGCGTTCCTGCAACAGGCGCCGCTGTTCGTCACTGAACTCCTGGTAGCGCTTCTGCCACTCGGAAGGCTGGTAGACCCGCGTGACTTCCACCGCCGTGACCTTGTATTCCGGGCAGTTGGTGGCCCAGTCGGAGTTGTCGGTGGTGATCACGTTGGCTCCCGATTCGGGGAAGTGGAAGGTGGTGTACACCACCCCCGGCGCCACCCGCTCGGAAACCTTGGCGCGCAGCACCGTCTGCCCGGCGCGGCTGCCCACGCCGACCCAGTCGCCGTCGTGGATGCCGCGGCTCTCGGCGTCGCTGGGGTGGATCTCCAGGCGGTCCTCCTCGTGCCAGGCGACGTTGTCGGTGCGCCGGGTCTGCGCGCCGACGTTGTACTGGCTGAGGATGCGCCCGGTGGTCAGCAGCAGCGGGTAGCGGCTGTTGACCTTCTCCTCGGTAGGCACGTAGCCGGTAAGCATGAAGCGCCCCTTGCCGCGCACGAACTCCTCGATGTGCATGGTCGGCGTGCCATCCGGCGCGGCGTCGTTGCACGGCCACTGCAGGCTGCCATGGCGATCGAGTTCGGTGTAGCTGACCCGGGTGAAGGTGGGGGTCAAGCGCGCGATCTCGTCCATGATCTCCGACGGATGCCGGTAGTCCATCTTGTAGCCCAGGGCATTGGCCAGCAGCTGGGTAGCTTCCCAGTCGGCCAAGCCACCCAGCGGATCCATCACCTTGCGCACGCGCGAGATGCGTCGCTCGGCGTTGGTGAAGGTGCCGTCCTTCTCCAGGAACGAGCTGCCCGGCAGGAACACGTGGGCGAACTTGGCGGTTTCGTTTAGGAAGATGTCCTGCACCACCACGCATTCCATGGCAGACAGCGCCGCTGTGACGTGCTGGGTGTTGGGATCGCTCTGGGCGATGTCCTCGCCGTGGCAGTAGAGGCCCTTGAAGGTGCCGCCCAGGGCCGCCTCGAACATGTTGGGGATGCGCAGGCCCGGATCGGGTTGCAGGGTCACGCCCCAGGCCTGCTCGAACTGGTCACGCACGGCGTCGTTGGAGACGTGGCGGTAGCCCGGCAGCTCGTGGGGGAAGGAGCCCATGTCGCAGGAGCCCTGGACGTTGTTCTGGCCGCGCAGCGGGTTCACCCCGACGCCCTCGCGGCCGATGTTGCCGGTGGCCATGGCGAGGTTGGCGATGCCCATCACCGCGGTACTGCCCTGGCTGTGCTCGGTGACGCCCAGGCCGTAGTAGATCGCCGCGTTGCCGCCGGTGGCGTACAGCCGGGCGGCCTCGCGGATCTGCTCGGCGGGCACGCCGCACACCGGGCCGAGGGCCTCCGGCGAGTTCTCCGGCAGGCTGACGAAGTCGCGCCAGTGGGCGAAGGCTGCCGCTTCGCAGCGCTCCTCGACGAAGCGCTGGTCGACCAGTTCTTCGCTGACGATGACGTGGGCCAGGGCGTTGAGCATGGCCACGTTGGTGCCCGGACGCAGCTGCAGGTGCAGCTCGGCGCGGGCGTGGGGCGAATCCACCAGGTCGATGCGCCGCGGATCGATGACGATCAGCCGCGCGCCCTGCCGCAGGCGCTTCTTGAGCAGGGAACCGAACACCGGGTGGGCGTCGGTGGGGTTGGCGCCGATCACCAGGATGACGTCGGCCTGCAGCACCGAGTCGAAGCTCTGGGTGCCGGCGGACTCGCCGAGGGTCTGCTTGAGGCCGTAGCCGGTGGGCGAGTGGCAGACGCGGGCGCAGGTATCGACGTTGTTGTTGCCGAAGCCGGCGCGGATCAGCTTCTGCACCAGGTAGGTTTCTTCGTTGGTGCAGCGGCTGGAGGTGATGCCGCCGATGGAGTCGCGCCCGTACTTGAGCTGGATGCGGCGGAACTCGCCGGCCGCATAGTTGACCGCTTCTTCCCAGCTGACTTCCTGCCAGGGGTCGTCGATGCTCTTGCGGATCATCGGCTTGGTGATGCGGTCGGGGTGAGTGGCATAGCCCCAGGCGAAGCGGCCCTTGACGCAGGCGTGGCCGTGGTTGGCCTGGCCGTTCTTGTCCGGGACCATGCGTACCAGTTGCTCGCCCTTCATCTCGGCGCGCAACGAGCAGCCCACGCCGCAGTAGGCGCAGGTGGTGACCACGCTGCGCTCGGCCTGACCGATCGCCACCACGCTCTTTTCCATCAGCGTCGCGGTCGGGCAGGCCTCCACGCAGGCGCCGCAGGACACGCACTCGGAGTCGAGGAAGTCCTCGCCGCCGGCCGCCTTCACCCGCGAGTCGAAGCCGCGACCTTCGATGGTCAGGGCGAAGGTGCCCTGGATTTCCTCGCAGGCGCGCACGCAGCGGCTGCAGACGATGCACTTGCTCGGGTCGTACTCGAAATACGGGTTGGAGACGTCCTTGGCCTCGTCCAGGTGGTTGGCGCCCTCGTAGCCGTAGCGCACCTCGCGCAGGCCCACCTGGCCGGCCACGGTCTGCAGTTCGCAGTTGCCGTTGGCCGGACAGGTCAGGCAGTCCAACGGGTGGTCGGAGATGTACAGCTCCATCACGTTGCGGCGCAGGCCGGCCAGTTTCGGCGTCTGGGTGCGCACTACCATGCCTTCAGCCACCGGCGTGGTGCAGGAGGCCGGGTAGCCGCGCATGCCCTCGATTTCCACCACGCACATCCGACAGGAGCCGAAGGCCTCCAGGCTGTCGGTGGCGCACAGTTTGGGAATGCTGGTACCGAGCAGCGCCGCGGCGCGCATCACCGAGGTGCCGGCGGGCACGCTGATTTCGCGGCCGTCGATGCTCAGGCTGACCTGCACCTCGCTGTCGCGGGCGGGGGTGCCGAGATCGTCGGTGGCGGGGTCGAAGATGTTGATCATTGGTCGGCCTCCGGGGTCTGCAGACCGAAGTCGGCGGGGAAGTGCTTGAGGGCGCTGGTCACCGGGTAGGCGGTCATGCCGCCCATGGCGCAGAGCGAGCCGTAGGTCATGGTGTCGCAGAGGTCTTTGAGCAATTCGGCCTGCTCCTCGCGGGCGGTGATGTCGGTGGCGGCGATCAGCCGCTCCACCACTTCCACGCCACGGGTCGAGCCGATCCGGCACGGCGTGCACTTGCCGCAGGATTCCTCGGCGCAGAACTGCATGGCGAAACGCGCCATCTGCGCCATGTTCAGGGTGTCGTCGGCCACCACCACCCCACCGTGGCCGAGCATCGCACCCATCGCGGCGAAGGCCTCGTAGTCCAGCGGGGTGTCGAACTGCGCTGGCGGCACCCAGGCGCCCAGCGGGCCGCCGACCTGCGCGGCCTTCAGCGGTCGGCCGCTGGCGGTGCCGCCGCCGTAGCCTTCCACCAGCTCACGCAGGGTCAGGCCGAAGGCGCGCTCCACCAGGCCGCCATGACGGATGTTGCCGGCCAGCTGGAAGGGCATGGTGCCGAGCGAGCGGCCCATGCCGAAGTCGCGGTAGAACTGCGCGCCGCGGGCAAGGATCACCGGCACCGAGGTCAGGGTGAGCACGTTGTGCACCAGGGTCGGCTGGCCGAACAGGCCCTGCAGCGCCGGCAGCGGCGGCTTGGCGCGCACCAGGCCGCGCTTGCCTTCCAGCGAATCGAGCAGCGCGGTTTCCTCGCCGCAGATGTAGGCGCCGGCGCCGACGCGCACCTCGAGGTCGAAGGCGCGGCCGCTGCCGGCCACGTCGGCGCCGAGATAGCCGGCGTCACGGGCGATGTCGATGGCCGCGCGCAGGGTTGCCACCGCCTGCGGGTATTCGGAGCGCACGTAGATGTAGCCGAGGGTCGCGCCGACGGCGAGGCCGGCGATGGTCATGCCCTCGATCAGCAGGAAGGGGTCGCCCTCCATCTGCATGCGGTCGGCGAAGGTGCCGGAGTCGCCTTCATCGGCATTGCACACCACGTACTTCTGAGAAGCGGTGGCTCCGCGCACGGTGCGCCACTTGATGCCGGCCGGGAAGGCCGCACCACCGCGGCCGCGCAGGCCGGAATCGAGCACGGCGGCGACGATGTCATCGCCGTCCAGGGCGATGGCGTTGGTCAGCCCTTCGAAGCCGCCATGGGCACGGTAGTCGTCCAGGGACAGCGGGCGGGTGATGCCGGCGCGGGCGAACAGCAGGCGCTGCTGGCTCTTCAGGTAGGGAATCTCCTCCACCGGCCCCAGGGCCAGCGGATGGGCGCTGGCGTCGCCTTGCAGGGCATCGAGCAGGGACGGCACGTCTTCCGGGGTGACCGGGCCGAAACCCAGGCGGCCGGCAGGGCTGTCCAGCTCGACCAGCGGCTCCAGCCAGAACAGGCCGCGCGAGCTGGTGCGCTGGATGTCCAGCGGCAGATTGCGGCGCGCAGCTTCGCGAGCCAGGGCGTCGGCCACGTCGTCGGCGCCGACCGCGCGGGCGACGGAATCACAGGGGATGCACAGCTTCAGCATGACTCGTCCTCCAGGCAGCCCTCGACCAGCGCACGCAGGCGCTCGGGGGTGAGCCGCGCGTGCACGCGGCCATCCAGTTCCAGGGCCGGCGAGCAGGCGCAGGCGCCCAGGCAGTAGACCGGGCGCAGGTCGATCGCCCCGTCGGCGCTGGTGCCGTGGTCGTCCACCTGCAGCTGCTCGCGCAGCTGCGCGGCCAGGGCCTCGGCGCCCCGGCTCTGGCAGGACTCGGCGCGGCACAGGCGCAGGGTGTGGCGCGCCGGCGGCGTGGTGCGGAAGTCGTGGTAGAAGCTGATCACCCCGCGCACCTCGGCCTGGCTGAGGTTGAGTGCATGGGCGATTTCGGGAATGGCGACGTCGGGGACGTACCCGGCGCCGTCCTGGATGGCATGGAGGATCGGCAGAAGGGCTCCGGGAGAATCCTTCTCGCGCTCCAGCACGCGGTGAATCAGAGGCAGGTGAAGCGTCTCATCAGGCATACAGCGTACCTCGGCATCACGAACGAGGCTGCCGCCTACCGGCAGCTGTCCGGAAATCTTCGCTGCGGCGAACCCATCTTGTCACGCATGCGTGATCGTGCTGGTCGCCGCCCTTGCGCTCCGGGCGAGCGTCTGCGCGCACCTGGTCCGGAACATTCGCAAAGCTTGCCATCCCCGCCGCCAGGACATTGCACCTGAGCGACATTGTGCATCCTGAATCCGACCGGAGTGGCAGGGCCATCACAGAAAGCCAATTTCCCGGCCTGTAGGGGCGAATTCATTCGACGACGCGGCCCGGCCGGGCGAATGAATTCGCCCCTACAGGAGGTCTCCTTCGACCTACCCCTGAGCCTTGGCCCGGCGCCGCTCCAGTAGCTTGCGCAACTGCTGGTCGAGCTTGTCGAGGGTGCCGGCGGGGTCGAGCCAGTAGTCGGTGGACCACAGGCGGACGATCTCCCAGCCAAGGCCGCGCAGCACGCTCTCGCGGATCTTGTCGCGGTCGCGCGCGGTGGCCGAGCGGTGGTAGGTGGCGCCGTCGCACTCGATGCCGGCGAGATAGCGGCCCGGCGCGTCGGGATCGACCACGCCCAGATCGATGCGAAAGCGCGACACGCCGACCTGCGGGTGCAGCGTCCAGCCCTTCTCGGCCAGGGCGCGCGCCACCGCCTCCTCGAATGGCGAGTCGAAGCCGCCCACCGAGCCGTGCACCGCCTCGTCCAGCGCCCGCGCGCCGCGCTCGGCGAATTCGAGGAAGTGCTTGAGGTCCTTCACCCCCTCGGCGGCGCTGCGCGACAGGTCGATCTGCTCCGGGCGCAGGCTGGTGAACACCTTGAGCTCGCTGCGCGCGCGGGTGATCGCCACGTTGAGGCGCCGCTCGCCGCCGCTCTTGTTCAGCGGGCCGAAGTTCATGCTGACCAGACCGAGGCTGTCCGGGCCGAAGGTGGTGCTGAACAGGATGACGTCGCGCTCGTCGCCCTGCACCGATTCGAGGTTCTTGACGAACACCGGCTCGATCAGCGCCTCGTCGAAGTGGCGATCCAGCGCCGGGTTGGCCCGCCGCGCGGCGTCGAGCAGGTCGAGGATCAGGGTCTGCTGCTTCTGGTTGAAGGTGACCACGCCGAGGGTCAGCGCGCCCGGCTCGACGTCCTGCAGGCGCTGCTCGATCTCCGCCACCACCGCGTCGGCCTCGGCGCGGTTGGTCTGGCTGCCGCCGCGGTCGTAGCTGCCGGCGACGTACTGCAGGTTGACCGCGCGGTCCTCGGTGGCCGGCGACGGGAAGGTGATCAGCCCGCCCTTGTAGTAGCGGTGGTTGGAGAAGGCGATCAGGCTCTCGTGGCGCGAGCGGTAGTGCCAGGACAGGCCCATGGTCGGCAGGTTGGCGCCGAGCAGTTCGTCGAGGATGCTTTCCAGATCCTCGTCGTCGCTGCCCTCCTCCTCGCCGGCCTGCGCCGCGCTGAAGAAGCTGGTCGGCGGCAGCTGTTTCGGATCGCCGACCACCACGGTCTGCCGGCCACGGGCGATGGCGCCGATGGCGTCCCACACGGTGATCTGCGAGGCCTCGTCGAAGATCACCAGGTCGAAGGCCTGGCCGGCCGGCAGGTACTGGGCGATGGACAGCGGCGACATCAACAGGCATGGGGTCAGCGCACCGATGGCGCTGGGCGCCTCGGCGAGCAGCTGGCGCAGCGGCTTGTGGCGGGTCTTCTTCTCCAGCTCGCGGCGGACGATGCCGAACTCGCTGGACTTCTGCGCGTCCTCGCGGTCGACCAGACCCTGGCGGATGCGCATGCGGATGCATTGCGCGGTGATCTCCCGTACGCGGTCGTCGAGGGCGCGGAAGCTGGCGATCTTGCGCTCGTGCTCGACCGCGACGAAGTTGCGCAGCGCCGGGGTGGCGTCGATCTTCTGCACCAGCCACCAGCGCGCATAGTTGACCTCCAGGGCGCGCTGCGCCTGGCCGGCCGCCACGCGGCCCTGTTCGAGGGCCTCGACCAGCGGCAGCAGGCCGAGCGCCAGCGCCTCGCCGCGCACGCGCAGCCAGGCGCACCAGGCGTGCAGGCGGCCGTGGCCGGCCTGCAGGCGGGCGGTCAGCTCCAGCAGGCTGTCCAGGCCGGCGAGGCCGGGGCTGTACAGCTCGTCGACGCTGCGCCCGGCCAGGCCGGCGAACGCCTCCAGCGCCTCGGCGAAGTTATCCTGCAGTTCGATATAGCGGCTGCACAGGCGGCCGACCGGCGCGTCGGCGGCGAGCAGCTCGTTGGCGTCGACCACCAGCAGGCGCAGGCCGCTGCGCAGCGCGGCGAGCTGTTCGGGGTCGGTGGCCAGCGCGGCAAGCAGCTGGCGCAGGCGCCAGGCGGTGTCGGCCAGCGCGCGCAGCTGCTGCGGGTCGGAGTCCAGCCCGCGCCAGCCGGGCAGGCCGTCGAGGCGGGCGAGCAGCGGCTGCAGCTCGGCGTGCACCGCCTGCAGCTCCTGCAGGTGCGGCAGGTCGGCGGCCACTTGCACGGCCTCGCTGACGCCGGCCTGCTCGTGCAGCCAGCCGTGGAACTGGCGCAATTTGAGAATCTTCAGCGGCCACCAGCAGTCGCTGGCCTCGCGCCAGCGCCGCTGCAGCGCGGCCAGATCGAGCGCCAGCAGGCGCTCGCGCGGCCAGGGCGTCGACAGCTCGTCCTCGGCGGCGGCGAAGCGTTCGAGCAGGCCGACCGCGCGGTTGAGCGCGTCGAGACGCTCCAGCACGTCGGCCTGGAAAGCGAAGCCCAGCGGCTTGCCGATGGTCTGCGGCAGCAGGTCGAGCAACTGGCCGAGCGCGGCGAGCTGGCCGCGACCGTTGAGCGGGCGGATCAGGCCGAGGCGCTGGCTCAGCTCGATGAGCGCATCGCGCAGGGTACGCGCGCGCGCCGCCAGGGTCTCGGCCTGCTGCTGCAGATCCTGCTGCCAGGCCAGGCTCCACTCCTCCTGCTGCACGAAGGCCAGCGAATGCCCGGCGATATCGCCCAGCTCGGCGGCGTTGAGGTCGATGCGCTCGGCCACCGCCAAGAGCTGCTCGCGCGCCGCGGCGTCGTGCTGGTCGGCGCTGGCCCAGCGCAGGCGCACCTCGGGAACCTGCGCACCGGCCACCGCGGTGGCCAGTGCCTGGCGGATGCTCAGGCCGTTGCGGCGCGGCTCGTGCAGGGCTTTGACCAGCTGGTTGAGTTCGTCGCGCAGCAGGCGCAGGCGCTGGGTCTCGCGCTCCCACTCGCCCGGACCCAGCTCGGCGCCGGCCTGCCAGGCCGCGCCGAGCTGGCGGATCACGTCCTGCTTGCGCGCCTTGTTGGAGTGCAGCTCCAGGCAGAACTCGCCGAGGCCGTGCTCGCGCAGGCGGCGATAGACCACCTCCAGCGCCGCGGCCTTCTCGGCGACGAACAGCACGCTGCGGCCCAGCGCCAGGTTGTGGGCGATCATGTTGGCGATGGTCTGCGACTTGCCGGTGCCCGGCGGGCCGATCATCACGAAGTTGCGCCCCTCGGCGGCGGCCACCACCGCGGCGAGCTGCGAGGAGTCGGCGGACAGCGGGGCGAACAGCTGCTCGGGGCTGAGGCGGCGGTCCAGCTCGCCCGGCGCGACGAACTCGCCGCTCTGCGCGAACGGCTCGCGCGGGGTATCGAGCAGATGGCGCACCACCGGGTTGTCCTTGAGCTGCTCGACGCGGTCGACCAGGTCCTTCCACATCAGGTACTTGGCGAAGGAGAAGGTACTCAGCAGCACCTCGTCGAGCACCTCGAAACCGTCCAGTTCGAGCACTTCGCGACGCAGGCGGGTGAGGATGCCGGCGATGTCCAGGCCGCGTTCGTCGGTCGGCAGCAGGGCGTCGAAGCCCTGGATGTCGAGGGCGAAGTCCTGGCGCAGCATCTCCAAGAGGGTGGTGTTGAAGCGCGGCTCGTCGTCGCCGAGGCCGAGGCGGATGCCGGCGTTGATCGACTTGCGGGTCAGGCTCACCGGCACCAGGATCAGCGGCGCGCGGTAGCTGCGTTCCGCCTCGCCGGGACGCCGCCAGCGCAGCATGCCGATGGCGAGGAACAGGGTGTTGGCGCCGCCCTCCTCCAGGTCGGTGCGCGCCTTGCGGTACAGCTCGACCAGGGTGGCGTCGAGCCTGTCGGCCTCCAGCGGCGCGAACAGCCGGCCCCTGGCCAGCGCGGCGAGCGCCGCCTGCGCCTGGCCGGCGGCCTCCTCGGGATTGGTGGCCTTGGGCAGCGCATCGACGGCGAAGCTCTTGCCGTCGGCCAGCAGGTCCTCCAGCGCCGCCGGATCGGGCGCCAGCAGCGGGATGGCGACCTTGCTGTCGCGCAGGTTGAGCAGCGGATTGCGCAGGGACAGGTCGAGCAGGCGGCGCTGCCACTGCGCCAGGCGTCCGCCGGGGCCAGCGGGCAGCTCGTCGTCCGTCGCGGCCGGTACGGCCAGCTCCGGCGCCTCCAGCACGTGCAGGTCGGCGGCCGCCACTGCGGGCGCATCCAGCGGACGGATCTGCGCGGCGCGCGCCTGGGCCACGTCGAGCACCAGCACGAAGCGCGCGTCGTCGTTCAGGCGCTGCTGGGCGGCGCGGATCGCTTCCTTGAACGGCACGCCCTGGCCGACCAGCCCCGTGTCGAACAGCAGCACCTCCTTCAATTGCACGCGCTTGCGCAGGGCCAGCGCGTCGCTGCTGCAGATGCACGGGAAGCCGCCTTCGGCGTTCAGCCACAGGCCGGCGTAGGCGTGCCGGTCCTCCAGCACGATCAGCGGGTGCAGGCCGAGGCGCTCGAGCAGCGCGGCGGCCAGCAGTGCAACGTCGAGGGCGCTGGCGCTGCGACCGCGGACGATCTGCGCCGGGCTGCGCAGGCGTTGCGCCTCGGCCAGCGGCGCACCCAGCGGCAAACCATCGAGGCGCAGGCCGAGCAGCACGTTCCACAGCGCCGCCGCCTGCAGGCCTAGGCGTGCGCCATCGGCGCCGGCGTAGCCGTGCAGGGCGGCGTCGTGGCCATTGCGCCCGAGCAGCTCGCCGGCCAGTTGCAGCAGCCTGTCGAGCACGCCCTGGTCGGGCCGGCAGAAGGCCGCCAGACGCTCGGGGGCTTCGCGATAGCCGGGCCACGGGTGACGCTCGGAACCGGCGATGTCCGTCGCTCCCGGCGCGGCGTTCTCCGCACGGCGGCTCTGCTCCGAGGGAAGGGCGTGTTCGGACATCCGGGGGTCTCCAGCGATGGGCCGCGCTATAGCGACCCGCTGCTGACGCCATGGCGTCGGCAGCAGTGTTCATGAGGGGGAAAAGGCGCCTGGCGCTGCCAGCCTTTGGCCATGCACCTGTACGTGCGAACAGTATCCGCGGCTGCCCGGCAGGTAAAGGTTTTTCCAGTAAAGTCAGGCAGTTGGACCGCACTGTCGGGGAGAAAGTGCAGAGGCGGCGATGGGCGGGCAGGTTCGCCCGGATTGCGGCACAATCGACGCCACCGCCGCCGCCGAAACCGACCATGCAGATCGACGAAGAACTGACCTTCAAGAAGCTGGAAATCTTCCTGGCCTTCATGCGTAGCGGCAACCTGTCGCGCGCCGCTGCCGAGCTCGACACCAGCACGGTCAGCGTGCACCGCGCCATCCACTCGCTGGAGAGCGCCCTGCGCTGCCCGCTGTTCAAGCGCGAGGGGCGCAAGCTCACCCCGCTGGAGAGCGCCCACGTGCTGGAGGACCGCGCGCAGAAGCTGGTCGCCGACATGCTCGACACCGTGCGCCTGACCCGCGAGGCGGCCGGCTTCTCCGCCGAGCGCTTCAAGCTCGGCGCGCTCTACTCGCTGACGGTGAGGACGGTGCCGCAGCTGATCATGGGCCTCAAGCTGCGGCGCAGCGAGCTGAACATCGACCTTATCCTCGGCTCCAACGTCGACCTGCTGTACAAGCTGAAGAACCTGGAGCTGGACGCCATCCTGGTGTCGCTCAACGACAGCGTGGCCGACCCGGACTGCGAGTCGCTGCCGCTGTTCCGCGACGACATCTTCCTCGCCGTGCCCACCGACTCGCCGTTCGCCAGGCAGGCCGAGGTGGACCTGGCCGATCTCAGCGAGGCCACCTTCATCACCCTGACCCAGGGCTTCGCCACCCACCAGGACGCCCAGCGGGTGTTCCAGCAGGCCGGCTTCGCGCCGAAGGTGGCGATGCAGGTCAACGACATCTTCACCCTGCTCAGCATGGTCAGCTCGGGGGTCGGCTACGCTCTGCTGCCCGGGCGCATCGCCGCGGTGTACGAGAACCGCGTGCGGCTGATCCCGCTGCAGGCGCGCTATCGCCTACAGCAGCAGATCGGCGTGGTGTTCCTCAAGAGCCGCGAGCGCGACCCCAACCTGCTGGCGCTGATCGCCGAATGCCGGATGTATGCCAAGCGGCATGATGGCTGAGGGAGCGATCGTGCGGTGCGCGGATGACGGGTACGCCCGTCCGGACACTTGCCGATGCGTCGCCTACGCAGTGCCGCCCCGGCACTGACGCGGTCGGGGAATCGGCACGGCAAGCCCGGCATCCGCGCCCGGCCCGGCTGCCGATATCAGGAGTAACGCGCAACCACGTCCCTGGGCTCGATCATTTCCCCCGAGTCGACCAGCCTCACCAGGCCACGCACCTTGCTCCAGGGGAAAGAGAGCATTTCGCCACTGCGCGGACACAATCCGTGGAAAGCCCTGTCATCGAGGCGAACGACCCCGAGCACGGTATGGCCAGGCGAGCCATTCGCGCCGTCATAGCTGAACTCGACAATGCAGATGACATCATTCTGCGGCCCCGTCTGTGGCGGGATGGGCGAGGGATCGCGCTTGCGGCCATTCTCATCGAGCCCCTGCTCGGCCATCAGCTCCTTGAGGGTCTTGTCCGGCGCCCAGCGCAGGCCGGTCGAACGTGCCCCTCCGAACCGCCGCTGCCACCAGTTCCGCGCATTGCCCACCAACATCGCCACCCGATTCATGGAAATCGCGCCCCATGCTTCCCTGTCACATAGAGCACGAGCATAGCAGCCAGGCTCGAATCCACCGTTCACAGGCGGAGGGAGGCGGCGACAGTCGTCGGAAAGGCTCCGGCCGAGGGCGCTAACCTGGATGCCGCGCAGCTGGCGGATGAACCCTGCCAGGCATGCAGCAGACGCAGCAGGCCCGCCGCTTCAGACATGAATCACCTTGCCACGATAGACGATGCGCTTGCGTCCCAGCCCATCGACTGCCGTCTGGTTCCCGGCCGGTACGGGAGTCGCCGGCTCACTGGCGTCGACGACCTTCGCGCCGCGGTAACGCAGTGCGTCCACCTCCTCTCGCGGCAGCGCCACGTCGGCAACCTCCTCGCCGACTCTGGCGCCGCGATAATAGCGTTGCGCCGGGCCTTCGCCTGCGCCGACCGGCCTCTCGCCAGGCTCCGCCAGCAGCCCGCGGCCGCTCAACAGCCGCTGCATGCCCGGCGAGACAACCTGCAGGAAATCATCCTTGCGGCGACGAATTTCCGCATCGACACTCGCTTCGGCAGCTTCCAGCAGGCCAACGATTTCATCGACCGCCTTGCGAAAGGCGAAACGCTTGCCGCAATCCAGCTCCACGGCCATCGCCAGCTTGCCAAGGCACAGCCAGGCCGCTTCGGACAAATCCAGATTACCGATATCCATCTCAGGTGCTCCCTCACGTGCCAAATCAGGAATCCCCCGGCATGACCGGCCCGGGGCGCGCAGCGGCGGGAGCAAGAACCGCACCATGGACATGGATGCCTGGCAGGAGCGATGTTCATGCACCCGGCAGAGAGGCATCAGCGCGACTATCGAAGCGGGCAAAAGCCGCTACCATCGAGTAAAACGACCGGAGTCCCGCCCATGTCCGCATCACTCGAAGAACTGCTGCAAACCCTGATCAGCGCCGAGCGCGCGGGGGTTCAGGTGGCCTCGGCCAGCCTGCGCGAATGCACGGGCCCGAGCCTCAAGCCACTACTGGAGCGGATCCTTGCCGGCGAGGGGGAAAGCTGCCGGCGTCTGCTCACCTGCATGAAGCATCTGGACGTGGAACCGAACCGCGAGACGGGGAGCTTTCACGACAAGGCGATGGCGATAGCCGACATGCAACAACGCCTGGCATTCATCGACCGCGGCCAGCAATGGGTGATCCGCAAGCTGCGCGAGCATCTGCCGCAGTGCAGCGACCCGCTGGTGCGCGACGAACTGGAAGCGGTACTGCGCATCCACGAGGAGAACAGCGCAGCCGCGCAGGCCTGAGCCCGCCAAACGAAAAGGGCCGCCTCGCGGCAGCCCCTTTCGCTACAGCGGGTCAGATTACTCGGCCAGGCGCCAGGTGGTGCCGCCCTTACCGTCCTCCAGCACCACGCCCATGGCGGTGAGCTGGTCGCGGATGCGGTCGGATTCGGCCCAGTTCTTCTCGGCGCGTGCCTGCAGGCGCGCAGCGATCAGCGCATCGACCTCGGCGGCGTCGACCTTACCCGCGGCGCCGGCCTGCAGGAAGGCGTCCGGCTCGAGCTGCAGCACGCCGAGCACACCGGCCAGTTCCTTGAGGCGCGCGGCCAAGCCGGCGGCAGCGTTCAGGTCGCTCTCGCGCAGGCGATTGACCTCGCGGATCATCTCGAACAGCACCGCGCAGGCTTCCGGCGAGTTGAAGTCGTCGTCCATCGCCGCGCCGAAGCGCAGGGCGAACTCCTCGCCACCGGCAGGCGCCGCGTCCGGCAGGCCCTTGAGGCCGTTGTAGAAGCGCTCCAGCGCGCCCTTGGCCTCGCGCAGGCTGTCCTCGGAGTAGTTGATCGGGCTGCGGTAGTGGCTGGACACCAAGAGGTAGCGCACCACCTCGGGATGGTACTTCTCCAGCACCTCGCGGATGGTGAAGAAGTTGCCCAGCGATTTGGACATCTTCTCGCCGTCGACGCGCACCGCGCCGGCGTGCATCCAGGCGTTGGCGTACAGCTTGCCGGTGGCCGCCTCGCTCTGCGCGATCTCGTTCTCGTGGTGCGGGAACACCAGGTCCGGACCGCCGCCGTGGATGTCGAAGGTCTCGCCCAGGCAGCAGGTGGACATCACCGAGCACTCGATGTGCCAGCCCGGACGCCCGGCGCCCCAGGGCGATTCCCAGCTCGGCTCGCCCGGCTTGGCGCCCTTCCACAGCACGAAGTCGAGCGGATCTTCCTTGGCCTCGTCGACCTCGATGCGCGCGCCGATCTTCAGGTCCTCGATCTTGCGCCGCGACAGCTTGCCGTAGCCCTCGAACTTGCCGACCCGGTAGTAGACGTCGCCGTTGCCCGGGGCGTAGGCGAAGCCCTTGTCGATCAGGGTCTGGATCATCGCGTGCATGCCGGCGATATGGTCGGTGGCACGCGGCTCGATGTCCGGACGCAGCACGTTGAGGCGCGCCTCGTCCTCGTGCATGGCGGCGATCATGCGCCCCACCAGATCCTGGAACGACTCGCCGTTCTCGTTGGCGCGCTTGATGATCTTGTCGTCGATGTCGGTGATGTTGCGCACGTAGGTCAGCTCATAGCCGCGATGGCGCAGCCAGCGGGCGACCACGTCAAACGCCACCATCACCCGCGCGTGGCCGATGTGGCAGAAGTCGTAGACGGTCATGCCGCACACGTACATGCGCACCTTGTTGCCTTCCAGCGGCTTGAACTCGTCCTTGCTCTTGGACAGGGTGCTGTAGATGGAGAGCGTCATTTACTGCCCCCAGGAGTCGCGCAGGGTGACGGTACGGTTGAACACCGGGGCGCCCGGCTTCGAATCCTTCAGGTCGGCGCAGAAGTAGCCCTCGCGCTCGAACTGGAAGCGTTCTTCCGGGGCGGCATTGGCCAGCGACGGCTCGGCGCGGCAGCCCTTGAGCACCACCAGCGATTCCGGGTTGATGTTGTCGAGGAAGCTGCCGCCCTCCTCGTCGGTCTTCTCCGGGTTGGCGGCCTTGAACAGGCGGTCGTACAGGCGCACTTCGCACTCGACGCTCTCTTCGGCCGGCACCCAGTGGATCACGCCCTTGACCTTGCGGCCTTCCGGGTTCTTGCCCAAGGTGTTCTCGTCATAGGAGCAGCGCAGCTCGACGATGTTGCCGGCTTCGTCCTTCACTGCCTCGTCGGCGCGGATCACGTAGCTGCCGCGCAGGCGCACTTCGCCGCCGGGGATCAGGCGCTTGTAGCCGGCCGGCGGGACTTCCTCGAAGTCGCTGGCGTCGATGTAGATCTCGCGGGAGAACGGCAGCACGCGCACGCCCATGTCCTGCTTGGGATGGCGCGGCAGCTCGAGGTTCTCCACCTGGCCTTCCGGGTAGTTGGTGATCACCACCTTCAGCGGCTTGAGCACGCACATGGCGCGCGCGGCGTTGGCGTCCAGGTCCTCGCGGATGGCGAACTCCAGCATGCCGATGTCGACCAGGCCGCCGGCGCGGTTGACGCCGATCATGTCGCAGAAGGCGCGGATCGACGCCGGGGTGTAGCCGCGGCGACGGTAGCCGGACAGGGTCGACATGCGCGGGTCGTCCCAGCCATTCACGTGGCCTTCATCGACCAGTTGCTTGAGCTTGCGCTTGCTGGTGATGGTGTAGTTCAGGTTGAGGCGGGCGAACTCGTACTGGCGCGGCTGGGCCGGCACCGGCAGGTTGGCGAGGAACCACTCGTACAGCGGGCGGTGATCCTCGAACTCCAGGGTGCAGATCGAGTGGGTGATGCCTTCCAGGGCGTCCGACTGGCCGTGGGTGAAGTCGTAGCTGGGGTAGATGCACCACTTGTCGCCGGTCTGGTGGTGATGGGCGTGGCGGATGCGGTAGAGGATCGGGTCGCGCAGGTTCATGTTCGGCGAGGCCATGTCGATCTTGGCGCGCAGCGCACGGGCGCCATCGGGGAACTCGCCGGCCTTCATGCGCGCGAACAGGTCGAGGTTCTCCTCAACGCTGCGCTCGCGGAACGGGCTGTTCTTGCCCGGCTCGGTCAGGTTGCCGCGGTAGGCGCGCGCCTCCTCGGGCGACAGGTCGCAGACGTAGGCCTTGCCATTCTGAATCAGGTGCACGGCCCAGGCGTACAGCTGGTCGAAGTAGTTGGAGGCGTAGCGCTCCTCGCCGGCCCACTGGAAGCCCAGCCACTCGACGTCGGCCTTGATCGCGTCGATGTACTCCTGGTCTTCCTTGGCCGGGTTGGTGTCGTCGAAGCGCAGGTTGCACTCGCCACCGAACTCCTCGGCCAGGCCGAAGTTCAGGCAGATCGACTTGGCGTGGCCGATATGCAGGTAGCCGTTGGGCTCCGGCGGGAAGCGGGTGATGATCTTGGCGTGCTTGCCGGCTTCCAGGTCGGCCTGGACGATCGGACGCAGGAAGTTCGCGGCTTTTTCGACGGTGGGCTTGCTCATGGTGTCCTTGAACATGTCGGTGCCGGCCAGGGTAGGCCAGCCAATGCAAAGGGCTTATCATAGCGAACCCGTCAGGCACCCGACAGACCACCTGCCACGGCAGGTGCCGGATGCCCTCATCCATTCAGCGGAATTCCCTCCATGATCAAGCTGCACACCAACTTCGGCGTCATCACCCTCAAGCTGTTTGCCGACAAGGCCCCGGAAACCGCGGCCAACTTCGAGCAGTACGTGAAGGACGGCCACTACGACGGCACCATCTTCCACCGCGTGATCGGCAACTTCATGATCCAGGGCGGCGGTTTCGAGCCGGGCATGAAGCAGAAGAGCACCCGCGCGCCGATCAAGAACGAGGCCAACAACGGCCTGTCCAACAAGGTCGGCACCATCGCCATGGCCCGCACCATGGACCCGCACTCGGCCAGCGCGCAGTTCTTCATTAACGTCGCCGACAACAGCTTCCTTGACCACACCGCGCCGACCACCCAGGGCTGGGGCTACGCCGTGTTCGGCGAAGTGGTGGAAGGCATGGACGTGGTCGACAAGATCAAGGGCGTGGCCACCGGCAACCGCATGGGCCACGGCGACGTGCCGGTGGACGACGTGATCATCGAGAAGGCCGAAGTCGTCGCCGAGTGATTCGATGAGCGTCCTGTTCATCGCGGACCTGCATCTCGAAGCCGAGCGCCCGGACATCGTCCGGGCGTTTCTGCATTTCCTGGACACCCGCGCCGCCGATGCCGAAGCACTGTACATCCTCGGCGATTTCTTCGAGGTATGGATCGGCGACGATGGCATGGACGACTTCCAGCGCTCCATCGCCAGCGCCCTGCGCCGCCTGAGCGACAAGGGCACGCGCATCTACCTGATGCACGGCAACCGCGACTTCCTGCTCGGCCGGCGCTTCTGCCGCGAGGCCGGCTGCACCCTGCTCAAAGAGGGCAGCGTGGTCGAACTGTACGGCGAGCCGGTGCTGCTGCTGCACGGCGACAGCCTGTGCACCCGCGACGAGAGCTACCAGCGCCTGCGCAAGCGCCTGCGCAACCCGTTCTCTTTATGGCTGCTGCGCAACCTGCCGCTGGCCACCCGCCACAAGCTGGCGCGCAAGCTGCGCGACGCCAGCCGCATGCGCACCCGCGAGAAGGCCGCCGACATCGTCGACGTCACCCCCGAGGTGGTGCCGCAGGTGATGGCCGAGCACGGCGTACGCACCCTGATCCACGGTCACACCCACCGCCCCGCCGTGCACAAGCTGCTGGTCGACGGCCAGAATGCCCAACGCATCGTCCTCGGCGACTGGGACCGCCAGGGCTGGGCGCTGGAGGTCGACGAACTCGGCTATCGCCTGGCAGCCCTCCCCCTGAACTGACCCTCCGCACGCCACCCGCTCTACTACGCGATTTTCCGCCCTCCCCCAGGCTGGCACCTGTCTGACGTGCCAGCCCGACCGCCCATTGCCGCCCAAAATTGGTGCACGGTTTTTTGACGCTAGACAAACAGGCGTTGAAATACTGCTTATTAGTCAATCGCACTAGTTACCTCGGTCACATTTTTTTGCATAATTGCGTCACAAAAAACAAGCGAATCCGGCAGCAAGACATAAAAACGACAGCCGGTTTTTTGACGTAATGTCGGATTGATGCCCTGCCTGAACCCGCCCTCCTCAACAACACAGGCTTCCCCTGCCGGCCCGGCCGGAGCGATCGTCAAGGACTTCCTTCCCATGCCCTGCACTTTGCCCAAGAAAAGCACGCTTGCCATTCTGGTTGCCCTGACTCTTTCCGCCTGCACCACCATCAAGCCCGAACAGATCCCCGAGCAGACGCTGATCGAGCAAGGCCAGGCAGACCGCGCCGCAGCGGCCGCCGATGTCGAGCCGATCACCGGCATGCTGACGCTGGAACAGGCCATGGCGCGCGCGCTGAAGTACAACCTCGAGCGCCGCAGCCACCTGCTCGAGGAGGCGATGGCCTTCCGCCAGCTGGAAGTCAGTCACTACGACATGCTGCCCGAACTGCTGGCCCAGGCCGGCTACAACTGGCGCGACAACGACGAGATCAGCCTCAGCCGCAACAGCGAGACCGGCGAGCTGTCGCCCTCGCAGTTCATCTCCCAGGAGCGCACCCACACGCTGAGCAACCTGGGCGTCAGCTGGAACCTGCTCGATCTGGGCGCCGGCTACTACAACACCCGCCAGCAGGCCGACCGCCTGCTGATCGCCGGCGAGAAGCGCCGCAAGGCCATGCACGTGCTGATGCAGGACGTGCGCACCGCGTTCTGGCGCGCTGCCAGCGCACAGAAGCTGCGCGACGAGGTCAGGAACACCATCGCCATGGCCGAACAGGCGCTCGTCGACTCCCGCCAGGCGGAAAGCGAGCGTCTGCGCAACCCGCTCGATGCGCTGCGCTACCAGCGTCAGGTGCTGGAAAACCTGCGTCTGCTCGAGGCGATCGACCAGGAGCTGTCGACCGCCACGACCGAGCTGGCGGCGCTGATCAACGCTCCGCTCGGCCAGCCCCTGGAGATCGCCGAGCCCGAATTCCGGGTCAATCGCCAGGCCCTGCAGATCCCGGTCGAGCGCATGGAAGAAATCGCCATGACCGCCAACGCCGACATCCGCGAGCAGCACTACAACGCGCGGATCGCCCGCGAAGAGGCGCGCAAGACCCTGGTTCGCCTGTTCCCCAACCTCAGCTTCAACTACAGCGTCAACTACGACACCGACAGCTACCTGATCAACAACCAGTGGAACGAGGCAGGCCTGCAGCTTTCCTTCAACCTGTTCAACCTGTTCACCGGTCCCGGTCAGCTCAAGCTGGCCGAGGCCGGGATCAAGCTGGCCGACCAGCGCCGCGTCGCCATGCAGATGGCGACCCTGGCCAAGACCCACCTAGCCCGCCAGCAGC